>NZ_CP058910.1:3093382-3440073 GCF_013415885.1 Halosimplex rubrum | reverse complement strand
AGCCCCGCCGCTCGGGCGTCGACGCTTCCTGTTCGGGCGGGGACCCCTCGGGGCGGTCGCCCGCGGCCCTGTCCGCGGCGTTCGTGCTCTCGGACTCGTCGACGCGAGTGGCGTCCCGCGCTCGGTCCTCGCTGAGCCGCTGCGTGAGGTCCTCGAGCTGGCGGGTCTGTTCGCGGTTGACCGTGACGATCATGTCCGAGAGGACGCCGAACATCAGCAGCTGCACGCCGAAGATGATCGCCAGACCACCGAGGAAGGCGAGGACCTCGTGGGAGGTGTTGGCCGTGATCCACTCGACGGCGACGTACGAACCGAGGACGAGGCCGACGACCAGACTGACGGTGCCGACGCTCCCGAAGTAGAACAGCGGGTTGTTCGTCTTGGCCATCTTGTACAGCGTCAGGATGATGTCGGCGCCGTCGCGGAACGGCCGGAGGTTCGTCTCCGAGTCGTCCGGTCGGGCGCGGTAGCGGATCGGGACGACCTCGGTGCGGACGTTGTGCTTGACGCATTCGACGGCCATCTCCGTCTCGATGCCGAAGTGATCCTCCGTCAGCGAGAGACGGTCGATGCTGTCGCGGGTCAGCGCCCGGTAGCCGCTGAGGATGTCCTGGTAGTCGCGGCCGTGGATGACCGAGAACGCCCGGTTGATGACGCCGTTGCCGAACCGGTTGAGCCGCGTCATCGCGCCGTCCTCCATGTCGGCGAACCGATCGCCGATCACGTGGTCGGCCCGCCCCTCGAAGATCGGTTCGAGCATCGCCGCGGCGTCCTCGGCCCGGTAGGTCTGGTCGCCGTCGAGCATGAGCACGACCGGGGCGTCGGTCAGTTCGAACCCCTCCTGCAGGGCCTGACCCTTCCCCTCCGAACCGCGTTGCTGGACGACGCGTGCGCCCTTCTCCTCGGCGATCGACTGCGTGCCGTCGGTCGACCCGCCGTCGATCACGAGGATGTCGTCGAACCCCTCGGCCGCGAACGACTCGACGACCGGCCCGATCGTCTCGGACTCGTTCAGCGTGGGGACCAGCACGCAGACGTCGTCGTACTCCATCGTCCCCCCTTTGACGCTCCGAGAGAAAAAGGTTCCCCGTTGGGATCGTCACGACCGACGGGAACGCGGCGGCCGGGACCTGTGGCCGGCGGCTCAACGCCGCGGGCGGCGGCCGACGGTCAGTCGTCGGCCCGCTCCTCGCTCAGGTGTTCCCAGATCTCGGTGCAGCCACAGCCGTCGGCCACGTCGTCGAGGTGGGCGTCCTCGCGAGCGTCCCCGTCGGCCGACCCGTCGTCGACCCGGTCGTCGTCGGTACCAGCGTCGGCCGCGTCGCCGTCCGCGTTGTCGAGTTGGACCATAGTTACTCAGCTTGTGAGTAACTCATGGCACCGACAGGTAAGTACCTTTCGGGGACATTTTAAGGTCGCGCGGCGAACGCAGGGGTGACATGAACGGCGAGGGGAGCGCGGTCTTCGACCGGCTGGGGTTGACCGAGTACGAGGAGACGGCGCTGCGGGAGTTGCTCTCGCTCGGGAAGACGACGGCGCCGAACCTCGCGGAGGCGACGGACATCCCGAAAGCGCGGATCTACGGCGTCCTCGAGTCGCTGTCGGACCGGGGGTTTGTCGAGGTCATCCCCGGTCGCCCCAAGGAGTACCAGCCCAAGCCGCCCGAGGCGATCCTCGACCGCGCCGTCGAGAACCACCGTCAGGACTACGAGACCTTCGCCGCCGCGATCGACGACCTGCGCGAGGAGTTCCTCGCGGCGTTCCGGCCCCGCTACGAGGGGGCGAGCGAGGACGTGACGCCCACCGAGGAGCTGTTCCACGTCGTCGACGTGGGCGAACCCAGCGAGCGCGAGACGCGGCGGCTCTACCACGACGCCACCGACGAGGTCGACGTCGTCACCAAGAGCTTCGAGTACTTCGACTCCGTCGAGCCGGCCCTCGCCGACGCGCTCGACCGGGGCGTCGACGTCTCCGTCCTGATGCTCGTCCCCGAGTTCCTCTCGACGGACCCGCGCGACGAGCCGGCGATCCAGCGGGAGATCGTCGAGGGGATCCGCGCCGAGTACCCTTCAGTCGAGATCCGCTTCTCCACCGGGAAGCTCCCCTTCCGCGGCCACGTCGCCGACCCCAGCCTCGACTACGAGACCGGCTCGGCCATCCTCCTCGTCGAAGAGGAGGACGTGCCCAACCACATGCGCCAGGCCGCCATCACCGACAACGGCGCCTTCGTCGCCGGGCTGAAGCGCTACTTCGACCTCATCTGGGACCACGAGAGCGTCGGCGACGTAGACGACCGGACGTAGTTCGACCCGACGAATCCGCCGTCGCGCCCGACACCGGTCCCCACCGGCCGGTCGGATCGGGACCATTTATTAGACGACCGGATCAACCGACACCGAAGTCGTGACATCGCCCCCTCTCGACGGGACTGCCCCCTCGAACGTCCTCCTGATCGTCCTCGACAGTGTCCGAGCCCGCGATGCCGGTCTCTACGGCTACCAGCGCGAGACGACGCCGTTCCTCGAGACTTTCGCGGAGCGAGCGACGGTGTACGAGCAGGCCCGGGCGCCGGGGATCCACAGCATCGCGAGCCACGCCAGCATCTGGACCGGCCACGAAGTCGAGGAACACGGCCTCTCGCGCCACGAAGACGAACTCGCCGCGGGGACGACGGTCTGGGAGGACCTCGACGACCGCGGGTTCGAGACCGGGCTCTTTACGACCAACGTCGTTGTCTCCCACGCTTCGAACCTGGCAGCGCCGTTCGGAACGGTGGTCGCCGACGAGTTCACCGACCCGACCGAGAAGCTGTTCGAATCGGCCCACGGCCCCGGCGACGTGCGCGACCACGAGGGACTGGCGGGCAACCTCTCGCGCTGTCTCGACGACGACGAGCCGCTGAAGGCCCTCGCGAACAGCGTCCACCACGTCTACCGCAAGCGACGGGGCGGTACCGGCGACTCGCTCGACTCGACGGGCGTGCTCGACCGCTTCGAGTCGTGGCGCGAGGACACCGACGGTCCGTGGGCCGCCTGTCTCAACCTCATGGACGCCCACTTCCCCTACGAGCCCGACGACCGGTTCGACCTGTGGGGCGACGACCGGCTGCGGGAGTTCCAGGCGGCGCTGGAGAAACCGCCGTCGTACGAGTACACCCACGGCCGTCCGTGGTGGCAGCTCGAGACCGCGAGACACCTCTACGACGGCGCCGTCCGCCAGGCCGACGCGCGCGTCGAACGTGTCGTCGACGGCCTGGATCGGGCGGGCGCCCTCGACGACACGCTCGTGGTCGTGACCAGCGACCACGGCGAGGGGTTCGGCGAGCACAGCGCCCTCGTCCCGGCGGCGCGGTTGGTCGACCACAGCTGGGGGATCGACGAGGTCCTGACGCACGTCCCGCTCGTGGTGAGCTACCCGGGCCGGTCGGACGGCGAGCGCGTCGAACGACCCGTGTCGCTCGCCGAGTTCCCCTCCGTTGTCGAGGACGTACTGGCCGGAACCGCCGACCCCGCGTCGTTCGCGCGGGACGGACCGGTCGTCGCCTCGACGTTTCGCCTCCTCGACCGGGACGCCGGAACCTTCGACGACTCCGAGGCGGACGCGGCCGACTATCGGGGGCCCTGGCGGGCCGTCTACGACTACGACGACGGCGTGGTCCGCAAGTCCGCCCGGCGGGGCGACAGCGCGGCCGCCTTCGAGGTCCCCGACGCGCAGCACGTCTGCCCGGCCGACGGCGACGCCGCAGCCCGGGTGGCGTCGGTCTTCGGGGAACTGGAAGACGCGGGCGTCAAGAAGGGAGCCGGAGCGGTCGAGGCCGGCGTCGAGGACCGCCTGAGCGACCTGGGCTATCTCCGGTGAGCGCCCGGCCCGCTGGCGCGACTCCGAGTGGCCGCACGCCGCGACCCCGGGTGGCCGCGGGTCGCGACCCGACACGGTTTAATCCACCGCCGTAATTACAGGAGCCATGACGCGGAACGTCGTCTTCGTCGTCCTCGACTCGGTCCGGAAGGACTACTTCGACGAGCACGCGCCGCGGCTGCTCGCCGAGGCCGACGTTTCGATCTCGCAGTGCCGCGCGGCCAGCAACTGGAGCCCCCCGAGCCACGGGGCGATCTTCACCGGCGAACTGCCCTCGGTGTCCGGCATCCACAGCCACGACCCCTCGTACGAGGACACGCCGCTCGAAGACACCTTCCTGTCTGCGTTCCGCGACCACTTCCGCTTCGCGGTCAGTAACAACCTCTTCGTCGCCCGCCCCTACGGGTTCGACGAGTACTTCGACGAGTTCGCCAACGTCTCGCGTCACTCCGTGTTCGCCGAGGGCGAGGAGATCGACTCCTTCCTCCACGACATCGACGCGACGGGCCTGCCCCGGTACGCGGAGTTCTTCAAGCGCGCCCTCGCTCACGACGAGACGCTCAAGAGCGCCGCCAACGGTCTCGCGCTGAAGACCAACGAGTACCTCGCGAACACCCCGTTGCCCCGGCTGTGGGACTTTGGGACGCGAACGACGCTCGGCTACGCCGAGCAGCTCGTCCGGGAGAACTCCGAACCGTTCTTCGGCTTCATGAACCTCATGGAGACGCACAACCCCCACGCGAACAACGTCTTCTACGGGGCCGACGACGTGCCCAACGACTGGTCGTCGGACGCCTACCGCACCATCGACTTCAACAATCAGGTGCGCGCGGAGGGCGTCGACGAGACCCACGTCGAGCACTACCGGAACGTCTACGCCGAGTCCATCCGCTACACCGACGAGCAACTGGTCGCGTTCGTCGACCGGCTGGCCGACATCACCGACCACGAGACGACCGTCGTCGTCACCGCCGACCACGGCGAGAACCTCTGCGGTCCGGAGGAAGACGACCTCCTCGGCCACGTCGGGAACCTCTCGGAGGCGCTGTTGCACGTCCCGCTGACGATCCTCAACGCGCCGGGATCGGTCGACGAACCCGACGACGAGTACTTCTCGCAACTGGACCTGGGCACGCTGATCGCGGGGCTGGCCGACGACGAGCTGAACGCCACGTTCCGGGAGCGGGTCCCCGCCGAGGCGGTCGGCGCGGCGCCCCCGGAGGACGTGGCCGACTACGACTTCTGGGACCGGATGATCCGCGCCGTCTACAGCGGCGACCGCAAGTACGTCTGGGACTCGTTCGGCGACCGCGCAGTCTACCGTCTCGACCGCGACCGGCTCTGCACCCAGACCGAGGTCGACGAGCCCTGGGACGACGAGGCGGTCGCCGGCCTCTTCGAGACGGATATCGGGACCTACAAGGGCCAGTTCGGCGACGACAACGGGAAAGCGTGGAGCGACGACGCCCCCACCGAGCGGCTCAAAGACCTCGGCTACCTCTGAGGCTGCGCCGTCGACCGCGCCCGCTCACTCGCGGTAGGTCGCGACGACCGCGTCGGCCAGGCGGTCCCACGTGTGGTTCTCGACGACGTACTCGCGGCCGCGCCGCCCCATCTCCGCGAGGGCGTCGTCGTCGAGCGACCGCAGACGGGCGATGGCGTCGGCGACGGTCTCGGGGGACACCCGGTCGAGCGCGACGCCCAGGTCGCGTTCGGCGACGAAGCCCAGTTCGTCGGTCGCACTCGTGATGACCGGGCGCTCGCAGGCGAGATACTCGTAGCACTTGATCGGGTTCGACGGGTTGTCCGCGTCGACCACGCCGTAGGTCGCGTCGCAGCTCCCGACGTACGGCGCGAGCTCGTCGTGGTCGACGTACCCGCAGAACGTCACCGCGTCGGTCAGGCCGGCGTCGGCGACCCTCGATTCGAGGGCGTCGCGCTGGGGGCCGTCGCCGACGACGAGGACGTGGACCGCTTCGCCGTCCGGGAGGGCGGCGACGGCGTCGAGCAGGTCGCCGACCCGATGGCGCTGCTTGAGGCTCCCGACGAACCCGACGACGAAGTCCCCGGGGTCGATCGGCGCGTCGATCCGCTCGCGCGCCTCGGCCCTGTCCATCGGCTGAAAGCGTTCCGGGTCGACGGCGTTCGGGAAGACGGTCGCGTCCTCGCCCAGCCCGTAGCGGTCGGCGATCTCGCCGTATGCGACGTACGTCTCGTCGGCCGCCAGGGCGTTCGCTCGCACGAGCGCGTCGACGACGGTGCCGAACTTCAGGTTCCGGCCGACCATCCCGCGGATCAGCGCGACGTACGGCGTCCGCGTGACCAGCGCGGCCAGCGGCGTGAACACCGACGACGGGCCGACTCGGGCGACGATCAGGTCCGGGTCGACGGCCCGCTCGGCGGCGGCGTGCGCCCGGAGGGTCGGCAACTGCGACCGGGCGTGCCACTCCATCGTCCCCGCGGGCTTCTCCGGCAGGAACCACGCCCGCTCGGCGCCGTCGGTCAGTCCCGGCGGGAGCGCGTCGGCCGGACGCGGGCAGACCAGCGATAGCTCGACGCCGTGGTGGCGAGCGAACGCGACGGCGATCTCCTTCGTCGCGACGTTGCCGCCCGACCGGCCAGACAGGTCCATCGGGCTGACGAACAGCACGGACAGAGGGTCGGCCGACGGGTCGCGGTCCAGTGCGTCTTCGCCGTCGGGCGCCGCGCCGGGCGGGTCGTGAGGGGACGCCTCGCCGGCCGCCGTCATAGGTAGCCGAGGTCTTCCAGCTGGTCGCGGACCTCGGTCCCGTCGCCGCGCTGGCGTTCGGGGTCCTCCTCCCGGCTCGCGTGGTCGGTCGCGTCGAGTTCCGCGTCGATCGCGTCGGCCACGTCGAGGACGCTCCCGATGTCCTCGACCATCGCCCGGTCGGTCCCGGCGACCATCGCCTCGTGGGTGTGGACGCCGTCCTGCAGGCCGTGGTCGCTGACGAGCAGGAGTTCGTCCCCTTCGTCGAGGTCGGCGCGGAGTTCGCCGACGAACTCGTCGAGTTCGTCGTAGGCCGCCATCTGGAGGGCCGGCATGTCGTAGGTGACGTGGCCGATCAGGTCCAGGCCGCTCGTGTAGGCGAAGACGAGTTCGTGGCGGCCGCCGCGGACCCCGCGACGGGCGCGGGCGATCCGGACCATCGCCATCTCCATGCACTGCTCGTAGAAGGTGGCCGGGTCGGAGGAGGTGTGGCCGCCGGTCGATTCGGGGTCGCGCTCGAACAGGTCGCCGAGGCTGCGGCGGAGGTTGTGTTCGCGGTCCTCGCTGTCGGGGTCGACGACGTAGTTGGGGACGCCGATGGCGGTCGCCTCCCGACCGTCGAAGACCGTCGCGATGTCGTTGTCCGCGTAGTAAGTAGCGGGCGTCCGGAAGGCGTCGGCGCCGGTGTTGGTCAGCAGCCAGGCGCCGATCCGCGACTGGAGGGCGTCGGGCAGGAGGTAGTCGGCGACGCTGCTGCCGGCCTCCAGGAGCGGGTTGCCCCAGGCGACGCCGTCGTCGTCCAGTTCGAGGCCGTGATCGGCGGGGGTGAGCCCGGTGATGATCGTCGGCCAGAGCTCGTGCGTGCTGGGTTCGCCGGTGTGGCTGACCAGCGTCTCGATCGCGCGATGGTGGTCGAGGACGAGGTTCGGGTGTTCGTCCGGGTCCACCAGGTCCGGATCGAGCGCGTCCAGTCCGAGGACGACGAGGGTCATACCCCCGTGTTCTGTCGGGGTATAAAAAACTCGTTCGCTACGAGCGAGGTCGACCGAAGGGAGCCCTCGCCGCGGACGGCGAGGGGCGAGGAGCGGCTCCGCGGAACCGCTCATGGGAATCCTTTTGCACGCGGCAGGTGGAGCATCCGGGCATGAAGATCGGGTATCTCTGCTATCGCCTCTCGGGCACGGGGCCGCGGACGCGGGCCGCGGACGTGATCAACGCGGTGGCGGGGGAGCCGGACCAGGAGGCGGTGGTCCTGACGAACGAGCCCGAGGTCGTGACCGCCGACGCGGACGTGCGGCCGGTCGCCATCGACAAGCCGGTCCACCTGCTGCGGACCGCCCGGTCGGCGTTCGCCGACGCGGACGTGGTCCACGTCCCGATCAACGTCTATCAGGCGCTGTTCGTCCGCCTCGTCTACCGGGGGCCGCTGGTCGGCGGCGTCGGTCCCGGCCTCCAGCCCTCGGCGTTCCACAAGCGGCTCGGCCGGCTGATCGGGGTCGACAAGAAGATCAAGGTCCACCAGTGGGATACCCAGTGGGAGGAAGCGGGCTACGACACCGCGATCTGCACGGCGACGATCGACACCGGCGTGTTCCGCCCCTACGACGACGACCGGATCGCCGAGTTGCGGGGGGAGTTCGGTTTCGACGACGAGACGGTCGTCCTCTACGTCGGGCGGCTCACCGAACACCACGGCGCTCACCTCGTCGACGAGGCCGCTCGCATGGCCGAGGGCGACGACGGGCTCGAATTCGTCGTCGTCGGCGACGGGCCGCTCGAAGACCGATTCGAGGGCCGCGAGAACGTCACGTTCCCCGGATTCGTCGAGAACCGACGGATGCCCGAGTTCTACAATCTCGCGGACGTGTCGACGGCGCCCCGTATCAGCGACAACACCTCGAACGTCGGGCTGGAGTCGATCGCCTGCGGCACGCCGTTCGTCACGACCGCGACGGGCACCATCGAGAAGCTGTTCGGCGACCGCGAGGCGTACAGGTGGGCCGACCGCGACGCCGAGTCGCTGCTCGCGGCGCTCCGGGAACTCGCCGGAGACCCGGAGGCGTACGCGGCCCAGCGCGAGCGCGGGCTCCGCGCGATCGAGGAGATGCCGGTCACCATCGACAGCGCGCTCGACATCCATCTCGGGGTGTACGAGGAACTCGCCGCTCGGACGTGACTCGGCGCACGCCCGACCGACCGCGCGACTCGGCCGAGGGAGCTGCGGGCCGACGGGTATCGAACCGCGTGTTATATACACCGAACGGGGCAATCGGACGGTGAACAGCATGTCTTCGCCGAACGTGCTCCTCGTCATCCTCGACAGCCTGCGGGCCCGGAACTGCAGCCTCCACGGGCACGGGGCCGAGACCACGCCGTTCCTCTCGCAGTTCGCCGACGAAGCGACCGTCTTCGACCAGGCGCGCGCGCCGAGCATCCACAGCATCGCGAGTCACGCGAGCATCTTCAGCGGCTACCATGTCGAGGAACACGAGGTCACCGAACACAAGGACTTCCTGCGGCCGGAAGCGACGCTCTGGCACCGTCTCGGCGCCGATCACGGCTACGAGACGGGCTTTTTCACACCGAACGTCATCGTCACCGAGACGTCCAACCTCGGCGAGGCGTTCGACACCTGCGTCGGGCCCAAACGCACGAAGTCCCACCTCTTCGAGGGCGCGCTCGCGCCCAACGACGTGGAGGGGAACCTCACGCCGGCGGAGTTCACCCGGCTCGCCCTCGGTCACGAACGGCCGGTCCGTTCGTTCCTGAACGGCGTCTACGAGAAGCTCTCCTCCCGGGGCGGGAGTCAGGACCCGGACGCGGAGGACGCGAACGTCTACGTCGACGAGTTCGAGTCGTGGCTCGACGACCGGAGCGGGCCGTGGGCGGCCTGTCTGAACCTGATGGACACGCACACGCCGTTCGTCCCGCACGACGCGTACGACCGGTGGAGCGACGGCCACGCGGCCGGCCGGCACGGTCGCGGCGACGGCGACGAGTCCCCGGAGGCGTTCACCGACGAGTTCTGGACGCATCTGCAGGGGCTCGAAGGGCTCTACGACGGGACGATCCGCCAGGCCGACGCCGCCGTCGAGCGACTGGTCGAGACCCTCCGCGAGCGGGACGCTCTCGACGACACGCTCGTGGTGGTGACCAGCGACCACGGCGAGGGGTTCGGCGAGCGCAGCGACCTCGTTCCGGGGGTGCGGCTGCGACACCACAGCTGGGGCATCGACGAGCGGTTGACCCACGTGCCACTGGTCGTCTCGACGCCCGGCGAGGGGGGCGGCGAGCGGGTCCGCGAGGCGGCGTCGCTGACGCAGTTCCCCGCGGCCGTCGAGGCCGCCCTCGACGGCGAGGACGCCGCGGCGGCGTTCGTCCCCGAGGGACCCGTCGTCAGCTCGACCTACCGGATCCGCCCGCCGGGCGACGAACTCGATCTGCCGCCGGCCGAGTGCGAGCGCTATTTCGGCCCCTGGCGGGCGGTCTACCGGACGACCGACGAGGGAGTCGTCAAGCACGCTCGGCGCGGCGACGACGCCGGGGAGTTCCTGATCCCCGACGCCCAGACGGTCGAGCGACGGGCCGACACGGACGGCGGCGAGGTCGCGGCCGTGTTCGACGGCCTTCGGGAGACGGGCGTGAAAGTCGGCTCGGCCGCCGATCGGGACATGACCGGCGACGTGGAGGACCGCCTGGCCGACCTCGGGTATCTCCGATAGCGCCGAGTACCGGGCGCGGTTCCCGACGTAGCGCCGGGCGCCGGAGCCGGACGGACGGGGTCCGGACGCCGTTCGACGGAGCCCGAACCGAACCGCATCTTTTACCCGCGACGGCGATATTTACCCGGATCATGCAACACGGTCGAACCGCCGTCCTGCACTTTCTCGCACAGGTGGTTCGGTCGCTCGCGGGTTTCGGGACGACCCTGTTCGCGGCCCGGTACTTCGGCGCGGCCGGCCTCGGCGTCTACTCGCAGTTCCTCGCGTTGCTGTTCTGGGTGAAGCTGCCGGGAGACAGCATGACCAGCGCCGTCTCCAAGCGGATGTCCGAGTCCGAGACGACTGTCGGGCACTTCTCGGCGGGGCTGCTCGTCGTCGTCGGGTACGGGATCGTCGTGGGGCTGGCCGTCGCCGTCGTTCGGGGCCCCGTCAACGACTTTCTCGGGATCGACGCTGCGCTGCTGCTCGTCGCGCTCGTCGTGGTCAACATGGCGTTCGACATCGTCAAGAGCGGGTTCGTGGGCGACAAACGCGTCGCCGTCTCGGGCTGGCTCGGCACCGCCGAGCAGGTGCTCCGGCTGGGCGGTCAGGTGGCGTTCGTCCTCGGCGGCGCGATGGTTCTCGGGCTGGTCTACGGACACATCCTCTCGCTGTTCGTCTTCACGCTGTTCGGGCTGGTCCTGTTACGCGACCGACTGGCGGTCCCCGACCGCTCGGACCTGACGGAGCTTCGGACCTTCGCACAGTACTCCTGGCTGGGCAACCTGAAAGGCCTCGCCCTCAACTGGATGGACATCCTCGTGCTCGGGATATTCGTCGGCGACGACCTCGTCGGCATCTACACCGCCTCGTGGACGCTCGCGTCGTTTCTCACGCTCGCGAGCAAGTCCATCGCGACGACGCTGTTCCCGGAGCTGAGCGACCTCGGCGACCGCGGTGACTTCGAGAAGGCCCGCGAACTCGTCACCGACGCGATGCTGTTTAGCGGCGTCTTCCTCATCCCGGGCGGGTTCGGCGCCGCCGTCCTCGGCTCGGAGCTGCTCCAGGTTTACAGCGCCGAGTTCGCGACCGGCGGCACCGTCCTCGTCATCCTCATCGGCGCCCGGCTGTTCCACGCGTTCGGCGGCCAGTTCATCGGCGCGCTCAACGGCCTCGACTACCCCGAACTGGCGTTCCGGATCAACGCCGTGTTCTTCGCCACCAACTTCGTCCTCAACGTCGTCCTCGTCTACCTGTACGGCTGGTACGGCGCCGCGACGGCGACGCTGCTGTCGACGGTCGTCTACGTCGTGCTCGGGTGGACGCTCCTGACACGGGAAGTCGGCGTCATTCGGATCCCGTACCGCGCGATCGCCCACCAGGTGTTCGCCGGCGCCGTCATGGCCGCCGTCGTCTGGACGGTCCGGCCGGCGACGCCCAACCCGCTGTACGTGACGGTCGCGCTCGTCGCCGTCGGAGCCGCCGTCTACGGCCTCGTCCTCGTGACCGTCTCGGCGCCGGTCCGCGGGAAACTCCGCGCGCTCGCCGATCTGGACTGACGAATCCGCCGACGCCGGCGTCGAGAGCGACGCGCCCCTGTACCGGCTACTCCACGTAGCCCAGATCTCGGAGCTGCCCCTGTAGCTCCTCGGGTACGTCGTCTTCGACCCCGGTTTCGGTCTCGCGGCTCTCGAAGGTGACGCGGGCGTCGCGGCTGACCAGCCGGTGCTCGAAGTCCTGCCAGAGCACGGTCGCCTGTTCGTGCCACGGCGCGATCGTGATGGTGTAGTCGGTCGTCGTCTCCAGCAAGTCGTTCCCGTGCCAGGCGTCGGCCACGTCGGCGCCGGCGCTGGCGGCGATCGTCGGCGCCAGATCCAGCAGACTGAGCGGTCCATCGGCGTCGATCCCGTCGAAGACGACCGGAACCTCGACGAGGCAGTCGTCGACGCGGCGGAGCTGGGGCTGGTGGAAGTAGTAGCCCTCGACGCCGAACCCCTCGCCGTGGTCGGCGGTGAAGACGAACTTCGGGTCGTCGCTGTCGATCTCCGCGAGGAGGTGCCTGACGTTCTCGTCGGCCCGCTCCAGCGAATGGCGGTACTTGCGCTCGATCTCGGCCTCCTCGGCGTCGCTGAGCTGCTCGGGCTTGAAGAAGGCCTTCTGGTCGAGCTCCTCGGAGACGGCGTCGTCGCCGGCGCCGTAGGGACGGTGGGTTTCCATGAGGTGGACCCACAGAAAGCGGGGGCCTTCGGCGGCGTTGAACCACTCGATGGCCTGGTCGACGACCTCGCGGTCGCGCGGTCGGTTCTCGCTTTTGGCGTGGGGCGGGTAG
Source organism: Halosimplex rubrum (assembly GCF_013415885.1). Classification (NCBI taxonomy): domain Archaea; kingdom Methanobacteriati; phylum Methanobacteriota; class Halobacteria; order Halobacteriales; family Haloarculaceae; genus Halosimplex; species Halosimplex rubrum. The sequence goes on along the minus strand of NZ_CP058910.1, from coordinate 3,427,457 downwards.
AACTTGTAGTAGATCCGCCGCAGCAGGTCGAAGTTGGCGAGGTACTGCCGGAGGCCGCTGCCGCGGTTGCCGGGTTCGATGAAGCTGTCGTAGCGGTCGAACCCCTCCGCGAAGCCGAACGTGGCGTCGGTGTTGGGGTTCGGCGAGCACCCGAGGCACGTGTACCCAGCGTCCGAGAGCGCCTGGGCGAGCGTCGGCTCGTTCACCCGCCCCGTCAGGACCGACTCGTAACTGGACGCGTGGATGCTCGCCAGACTCGGCCGGGTGTACTGGGCGGCCGTCATCCCGGTCGCCACGTCGAACGAGGAGACGTAGTCCATCTCGTCGACGTAGTCGGCACGCACCGAGTCGGCGGTGACGAAGACGATGTCGTCCATTCGTTCGCGTACTCGCCCAGAGTCGGGATGACGTTTTTGGTCGTTCGCGAGCCCCGGTCGCCCGTGAGCGACGACTCTCACCGGATCCAGGTGACGACGATGGTCCGGGCGAGCCCGACGGCGTAGCCCAGCCCGGGCTTCTTCGTCTCGCCGGCTTCGCGCTCGCGGATGGTGACCGGAACCTCCCGGATCCGGAGCCCGTTCTTGCGGGCCTCGATGATGAGTTCGGGCGCGGAGAACCGTTCCTCGGTGAGCGTCAGCTCCCCGAGGCGGTCGCCGCGGATCGCGCGGTAGCCGTTCGTGCAGTCGGTGATGTCGGCCCTGGTGAGGCGATTGATGAGCCACGTGAACGCGCGGATACCGCCGCGACGCGTCATCGAGTTGCCGGAGCGGTCGCGGCCGCGGTAGCGCGACCCCATCACGTAGTCGGCCTCGCCGTCAACGACCGGCGAGACGAGCGCGTCGAGCCGGTCGACCGGGTGTTGCCCGTCGGCGTCCATCGTCACGACCACGTCCGCGCCGTGCTTTCGGGCGATCTCGAAGCCGGTCTTCAGCGCGCCGCCCTGGCCCTGGTTGAGCGGGTGTTCGACGACGATAGCGTCGCGGGCCTCGGCGGCCCGCCGCGTCCGGTCGTCGGACCCGTCCGAGACGACGACCGCCCGCACGACGTGGTCGCGGACGGTCTCGGGAAGCGAGTCCAGCACGTCGCCGACGGTGTCGGCCTCGTTGTACGCGGGGATCACGACGTAGACGGACCGCCGGTCGGGGTCGTCGTCGAGCGGCGCCTGCTCGACGGCCAGCTCGCGCGTGAGCTCGTTGACGACCGCCCGGATCGCGCCGATCCGGCTCACGAGATAGAGGATCAGGAAGAGGAAGGTGGCGTTGGCGAAGATCTGGATGAGCAGGAACCGACTCTCCAGGTTGAAGGCCGTCGCCAGCGCGCCGTACAGCCCCGGCGCCAGCCCGACGGTGAGCAGCCCCACCGCCAGGGCGATCGCGAGCCCGAACTCCGTCTTCGAGAAGGTCGTCCGGTAGCGGTCGAAGCCCCACAGGAGCGCCACCGCTGCCAGACCGACGAACAGCAGCGTCAGCGCCTCGTTATCCAGCCCCGGGAGGATATCGGGGGCGACCCCGGCGGGAACGACTGGCATACGTGTTGGTATCCCGAGTGTCTGCCGCTTATATCCCGCGATCCGTGGGAGCCTCTCCGCTGATATATCCGGCCAGTGCCCCTCCGGTCGCGCGGTCGGACCGAGCGAACGATCCGTCGGGAGACGGGGGGAGCGACCCGGGAATCGGCGCTCAAACTGGGGATCGCTATCCGGACCGGGGATCGCTACCCGAACCGGGGACCGATTGACGGTCGGCCGCCACCCGCACCACCCAAGTGTGCCGGGGGTGTAGCGGGAGGCAGGTCGAGTCGCCGATGTCACAGCCACAGGCCGCTCTCTCCGTCGACTTCGAGTTTTTCACCCATCTGCCGGCGTACCGCGGCGCCCGCGGCGTCACCGACCGCCCGGCGGTCGGGCTCGGCGGCGTCACGTCTCTCCTCGACGCCTTCGCGGACGCCGACGCGTCGGGGACGTTCTTCACCGTCGGCGAGATGGCGGACGACCACCCGCGCGTCGTCGAACGCATCGCCGTCGAGGGGCACGAAGTCGCGTCGCACACCCACACCCATCAGCACCTCTCCGAACTCGACAGCTCCGAGCGCCGCGACGAACTCGCGCGGTCGAAGGAGCGCCTTACTGCGGTCGCCGGTGAGCCGGTCACCGGCTTCCGCGCGCCGTCGTTCGACCTCGGGCCGGACCACTTCCGGACGCTCGCGGACCTGGGCTACGAGTACGATTCGAGCGTCGTGCCCTGCCGGTCGATTCCCGGCTGGTACGGCGGCGAGTTCGACGCGGAGCGACCGACGCCGGCGAGCGCGGTCGACCCGACCGCACCGGACGACTTCGTCGAGGTCCCGACCGCGGTGATGGAGCGTCTGCGTCTGCCGCTGACGGGCACCTGGATCCGGTTTTTCGGGGTCACCTACACGATCCTCGGGATGCGACTGCTCGCCCGGCGGGGCATCGCGCCTGTGCTGTACGTCCACCCGTGGGAACTCGTCGACCTCCCCGCCGTCGAAGGGGTTCCGAAGCGCGTGTACGTCCGGACGGGCGCGTACATGCGGCGCGCGGTCCGCCGGATCCTCGCCGAGCCGTTCGAGTTCGTCACCGTCGGGGAGCTCGCCGAGACCGTCGACGGGGCCGGACCGGCGTCGGCCGGGCGGAGTGACCGGTCGTGAGCGACGGCGACGCGGACGGTCGATCCTGGCGCCGACGGGCGCTCTCGGCGCTCCAGTGGGTCGTCGCTCTCGGCGCCTTCTGGTACGTCGCCCGCGGGGTCGACTGGTCGACCACGGCGAGCGAGCTGGCGACGCTCGACGCGGTCGTGATCGTCGCCGTTCTCGCGATCACCGCGGCGGAGTTCGGGTCCCGGTTCGCGATGTGGCACGCCCTGCTGGGCGGGCTCGGACCGACGGATCTGCGGACGACCGCCAGCGTCGACCTGGTGATCAAGTTCGTCAACCACGTCGTCCCCTCCAAGGCGTCGGGCCACTCGGTCGCGCCGCTGGTCGTCCGCCACTACACGGGGGCCGACTGGGCCGAGGCGGTCAGCGTCTCGGGCCTCAACACCGGCCTCTACGCCGCCCTCTACGGACTAGTGGCGCTCGCTGGCCTCGGCCTGTTCGCCCCTCGACTCGGCGGCGGGTGGCTGGTCGTCATCGCGCTGTCGACGGGGGTCTATCTCGCCGCGGGCGCGCTCGTCCTCCTGGCCGGTCGGCGGATGGACGCCGCCGGCCGCCTGGCGAGTCGGCTGAGTGGCCTCCTGGGTCGGGTCCCGCGCGTGGGCGACCGCCTCGCGGGCGTCGCGGGCGCTCTGCCGTCGTTCACTGCCGACTCGGCGAGCGTCTTCCGGCGACTCTCCGTGACGCCCTCGGTCGTGGGGCCGTACGCGCTCGGGTGGGCGGGGACGCTGATGGTCTTCCCCGCGCTACGCGTCTGGGTGTTGCTCACGGCGCTGGGCGGGACGTTCGAACCCGCCGTCGCCCTGCCGGTCGTACTCGTCACGGCCTACAGCGTGACCGTGCTGCCGCTGACGCCCGGCGGCGTCGGGGTCGCGGAGGCCTCGGCGACCGCGGTGCTCGTCGCGCTGGGCGTCGCCCCGACACTCGCGCCGGTCGTCGTCCTCCTCGACCGGACCTTCGGCGTCTACCTGCCCGCTGTGCTGGGCTGGCCCCCCGCCGCGAACCTCGACTTCGCGGAGCTGTTCGCCCGGGGTGAGGGCGGCGAGGGGTAGCCGGCGCCGCCCGCGTCGGGCCGAACCCGGGCGCCGAAACCGGTCTATGGAGGGCTTACCGTCGGTACGAACGAAACGTATTTCCGCCGGCCTCACGGGATTCCGACAATGACGCGGACCTTCGTCGTCGGGCTCGACGGCGCCAGCTGGCTGTTGACCGAGCCCTGGATCGAAGAGGGGACCCTCCCCAACCTCGCCGCCCTCCGCCAGTCGGGCACCTACGCGACCAGCCGCAGTTGCCTCCCGCCGGTCACCTACCCCAACTGGAAGTGCTACGCCTCCGGGAAGAATCCCGGCAAGCACAGCGTCTACTGGTGGGAACGCATCGACCTGGCCGACGAGCGAATCGACATCATGAGCAGCAGCGACTACAAGACCGCCGAGCTCTGGGATTACCTCAACGCCGACGGCCAGCGCGCGGCCGTCGTCAACATGCCCTCGATGTACCCCCCGCGGGAGATCGACGGCTACGTGGTCTCTGGGGGCCCCGACGCCGTCGAGGGCGAGTACCGCTCGCTCGATTCGGGCTACACCCACCCTCCCGAGTTCGAGGCGGAACTCGCCGAGCGATACGACTATCAGGTCCACCCCGACCCGCTGCTGTCCTCGAACGACGAGCGCGGCGCCGAGGTCGAGGAGATCCTGCGCCTGTTCGAGCGCCGGTTGCAGGTCGCCAAGGACCTGTTTCTGGAGGAGGAACTGGAGTTCACCCACGTCACCCTCTTCTACCTGAACGTGCTGCATCACTTCTTCTGGGACGAGGAACCGACCAAGCGGGCGTGGCAACTGGTCGACGAGTGGCTCGGCGAGCTGGCCGATCTGGACGACACCAACCTCGTGATCATGTCCGACCACGGCGCGGCCGCGACGACGACGGAGTTCTACGTCAACGAGTGGCTGGCCGAGAACGGCTATCTCACCCGGGCCGGCGGCGTCGAGGACTACTTCCAGCGGGTGGGCCTGACCCGCGAGACCGCCCTCGACGTGGCGAAACGCTTCGGCCTCGTGGAGTTCCTCGCCGAGACCGTCCCCCAGCGCGTCCAGGAACTGGTTCCCCAGAGCGCCGGCGCCAAGCGCGAACGCAAGATGGAGCTGATCGTCCCCGAAGAGACCAAAGCCCTCGCCAGCGGCCAGGGACCGATCTACGTCAACCCCCGCTTCGACGTGGAGTCGGTCCGCGAGGACCTCATCGCCGACCTCCGGGAGGTCACGGACGAGGGCGGCGAGCCGCTGTTCACCGGCGTCTACCGCGCGGAAGAGGTGTACGACGGCCCCTACGTCGACATCGGGCCGGACGTGGTCGTCGACCAGCGTCCGGGCGTCCACGTCAACGACGGGATGGGCGGCGACGCCGTCCAGACCGAGCCCGACCGCTGGGCCGCCGAGAACACGCCGACGGGAATCTTCGTGGCCAACGGCCCCGACTTCCGGAGCCGGGGCGAGATCCCCGAGATCGACATCCGCGACATCGCGCCGACGATCCTCGCCAACCACGGCGTCGACACCCCGACCGACATGGACGGCGAGGTGCTCGACGTCTTCGTCGACGACCCCGACGTGGGCACGCAGGACCCCATCGACCACGAGGACGCCGGAGCGGGCGGCCCCTCTGACGAGGTGGCCGACCGACTGACCGAACTCGGCTACATGGAGTGAGCGAAGCGGGCCCGAGAGGAGCCCGGGGAGTCCCCGAAGTAATACGCAACCAGCCCGTAGGTGCTGACACCAGATGTCCCTCCGTTCGCTGCTCGACCTCCCGGTCGAGATGGGCTGGCGCCACGTCCTGTTCGCCAACTGGCCGGTCGACCCCGAGATCGTCCGGGCGCACCTCCCCGAGTCGCTGACCGTCGACACCCACGACGGGCGGGCGTGGCTCTCGGTCGTCCCGTTCACCAACGTCGCGGTCCGCCCGCACGGCTTCCCCGAGTGGACCGGCTTCCGCCTCCCCGAGCTGAACCTGCGGACGTACGTGAGCCACGACGGCGAGCGCGAGCGAGCCGCGGGCGACGCCGGGGCGACCGACGGCGCTGGCCCGACCGGCGACGGTCCCGCCGCCGACCGCGGCGTCTACTTCTTCAGCCTCGACGCCGACGGGGTCCTCGGGGTGACCGGTGCGCGCGTCTTCCATCACCTGCCGTACTACTTCGCGAGCATGTCGCTCGCGACCGACGGCTCGCGGATCGCCTTCGAGAGCGAGCGCTGGCACCCCGGCGGGCGCCCCTGTAACTTCGACGCCCGGTACGGTCCCACGGGCGAGCAGTTCCGGTTCGAACCGGGCTCGCTCGACGAGTTTCTCACCGAGCGCTACCGCTACTACACGGAGACGCCCGGCGGGGAGTTGCGCTACGCACAGATTCGGCATCGGCCGTGGCCGCTCTACGAGGCCGAAGTCGACCTCGGCGACAACGAGGTGTTCGAGACCAACGGCTTCGCGACGCCCGAGAGCGACCCGGTCTTCCGCTACAGCCCCGGCGTCGACGTGACGGCATCGGGGAGTCGCCGGGCGGAGTGACGCGAGACGGTGCCGGTGAGGCGGGACTCGACCGAGCGATGACCCCGGCCGGATCCGTTGCCCATTCCCCTGTCGAGGCCGAAGCATCGGGCGATATGCCTTCGGAGATGACAGCCTACGTTATCGACGAGTTCGGCGACCCGGACGTGTTCACCGAGCGGACGGTCGAGGTGCCCGAACCGGGGCCGAACGAAGTTCGCGTCGAGGTCCGCGCCAGCAGTCTCAACCCGGTCGACTACAAGATCCGCCGCGGCGAGATCCCGGATTTCACGCCGGAGTTCCCCGCCGTCCTCCACTGCGACGTGGCGGGCGTCGTCGACGCGGTCGGCGAGAGCGTCGACCGCTTCGACGCGGGCGACGAGGTCTACGGGATGCCCGGCGGCGCCGGCCGGGACGGCGCACTCGCCGACTACGTCGTCGGCCACGCTGGGACCTTCGCCCACGCGCCCGAGACGCTCCCGCTGGCTGACGCCGCCGCGCTCCCCGTCGTCGCGCTGACGGCCTGGGAGATGCTCGCCGACAAGGCGACGGTCGACGTGAGCGACGACGTGCTCGTCTACGGGGCCAGCGGCGGCGTCGGCCACGTCGGCGTCCAGATCGCCCGCTGGCTCGGCGCCGACGTGACCGCGACCGGCTCGACCGAGGCGAAACGGGCGTTCGCCGCCGATCTGGGCGCCGACGCCACCGTCGACTACACTACGACGGACGCGGCCTCGTACGTCGAGGAGTACGCCGACGGCGCCGGCTTCGACGTGGTCTTCGACCCGGTCGGCGACGACCACCTCCAGACGGCCTTCGAGGCGGTCCGCCCGTTCGGGACCGTCGTGACCACCGAATCGAGTTCGACCCAGGACGTGTCGGCGCTGCACGCCAACTCGCTGGAGCTGGGCGTCGTGCTCGTCATCCTGCCGGTGCTGCTCGGGGAGCGACAGGAGCGCGTCGGCGAGGAACTGGCCGACATCGCGGCGCTCGTCGACGACGGCGCCGTCGAACCTCACATCGACGAACGGTTCGCCTTCGACGCGGTCGCCGACGCCCACCGCCTCGGCGAGGACGGCGACTTCGTCGGGAAGATCCTGCTCGAAAACGACTGAACGAACACAAAGCATTTGTCCCGGTAGCCGGTTTCTCGGCACTGATGCCCTCCACCATACCGACCACGATACCGCTACAGACGGGCGAGGCGGCGTTCGTCCTCCTGTTCGCCCTGCTGGTGTTCGCCGTCGGGATCGCACTGATCTTCTGGACGTACAGCGACGCCCAGAAGAACAGCAGCCACCCCGCGTTCCTCTGGGCCATCGTCGTCTTCCTGGCCCCGCTGCTGGGACTCGTGCTGTACTTCCTGATCGGCCGCAACCAGAAGTACTGAGCCGGCGGTCCGGCCCTCACCGGGCGGGTTCGCCCGGTCGCGACCGAACCGGACTCCCCCGGTCGCTACCTGACCGGCCGCCCCGTCGCTACCGGCGGCGACGCCGGACGACTCGCTGCAGTATCTCCCGATACCGGTCCTGCGAAGCCTCGAAACTGTACTCCGATTCGATCAGTTCGCGCCCGTTGCGGCTGATCGCGGGCAGGTCCTCGCGGTCGAGGACCGCGAGCAGTTCCCGGCGGATGTCGTCGGGGTCGGTGCTGTCCATCAGGAAGCCTGTCTCGCCGTCGCGGACCACGTCAGGGACGCCCGAGACCGGCGTCGCGTAGACAGGCGTCCCGCAGGCCAGCGCCTCGAGGATCGTCGTCGGCAGCCCCTCCGTCGGCTCGGAGGGGAGGACGACCAGTCGCAGCCGGTCGAGTTCGGCGGGCACGTCGTCGTGGTCGACCCACCCGCGCATCTCCACCTGGCCGGCCTCGATCTCGTCCGCGAGTTCCGTCTCCAGCCACTCGCGAAGGTCGCCGTCGCCGATGAAGGTGAACGTCACGTCGTCGGGCAGGCCCTTCGCCGCGGCGGCGAGTTCGCGGACGTTCTTCTCCTCGTCGAGTCGGCCGAGGAAGCCGACGCGACGCTCGCGGTCTTCGAGCGGCGTCCGCACGTCGAACGCGTCGGTCCGGACGTAGCGCGCGCCGGTCGGGTACACGTCCGGGCCGTCGGGGTCGAGGTCGAGTTGCTCGGCCATCGAGGGGGTGTAGGTCACGACCCCGTGGGCGGCCGCGAAGCCCGCGCGTTCGAGCGCGCGGACGAGTCCCGCCAGCGCCCGCGCGACGGGCGAGGGGAGCGACTCCTCCCAGGCGATGCGGAGCGTCAGCGGCACGTCGCCGCGCGGTTCGACGAGGACGGTCTTCCCGACGGCCCGGGCGAACAGGATCGGCAGGAGGTACGACGTGGCGCCGTAGAAGAGGACGACCTCCTCGTCGCGGCCGGCGAGGACGCGACACATCCGGAGCTGGTTCAGGACGAATCGGACGGCGGCGACGGCGACGGAGTCGCCGGCGCCCTTCCGCGTGAGTTCGACGAGTTCGTGGCGGTCGCGGATCTCCGAGTCGGCGGGCAGGTCAGCGGTGACGAGCGCGACGCCGGTCACCGCCGAGAGGATGTCCAGCAGGCTCCGCGTGGCGTTCTCGCCGGCCGCCGCCAGCGGGTGCGTGACGACGCACACATCGGGCAGGTCCGCCATTACCGATGGGGTGGCTCCGGCAGTCGCTTAACGCTACTCATCCCCACCGCCGGTCGTCCCGCTCGTCGGTCGTCCTCACCCGCAGCTCACCGCCACTTGACGACCCCGTAGAGGTAGCCGAGGCCGACGACGCCGGTCAGGACGAGGAGCCAGACGAGCTGTTTCGCGGCGGTGGCGTCGGGGTCGCGGAGCAGCCCGGCGAGCCGCCCCGGAACGTACTCGCCGAGGATCTTTCCGAGGAAGTCGCCCTCCTCTTCGGCCGAACCGGGGACGAACTGCTGCATGCCGCGCTTGGAGTAGCCCTGCCAGAACGCCCGGTCGAGCAGCCACGCCGGCTCGGTGCGGTAGGCGAACACCTTGTGACCAACTTTCGCGTCGGGGACGTAGCTGACGCCCTCGCCGTACTCCGCCTGCAGCCGGGCGCAGACCTCCGTCTCGCCGCCCTGGAGGTTCTTGTCGCCCTTGCGGCCGCCGATCTCGTCGTCGAACCCGCCCAGGTCGAGGAACACGTCCCGCCGGAAGGAGATGTTCGACCCGTTGGTGTTGCGGACCTCCCCGGGGGTGTCGCGGCCGTCGCCGAACCCGCGGTAGGTGGCGCCGATCAGGAAGTAGAACTCCGCCGGCAGGAAGTCGACCGGACCGTCGACCCAGATGGGGGCCATCCGGCCCCCGGCAGCGACGGCGTCGTCGTCCTCGTAGGTGGCGACGAGCCGCTCGATCCACTCGGGGTGGGCGACCGCGTCGTCGTCGAGGAAGGCGACCACGTCGCCGCTGGCGGCCTCGGCGCCGTTGTTGCGACTGACGAGCAGGCCGCGGTTCCCGTCGTTGCACCGGGTGACGACGTCCTCGCGGTCGCCGAAGTCGGCCTCGAATCGCTCGTAGACCTCGGGGTTGCCGTCGCTGACGAAGACGAGTTCCACGTCGTCGTACGTCTGGTCGAGGACGCTACGAGCGGCCTCGGTGACCGCGTCGTAGCGGTCCATCGTGTGCTCGCAGAGCACGACGGAGACGCGCATGCCTCCGGTGAGGGTGACCGGGAAGATATGGTTTCCGTTCGATCCCGCGGTGACCGGCCGGACCGCGCTCGCGCCGTCGGACCGCCTCAGTCGGCGATCGGCTGTTCGAACAGGCGCGCGCCGCTCTCCGCACAGGTGACCGCGACCACGTCGCGCGTGCTGCAACAGGATTCGACCGTCTCCTCGCCCATCGTCACCGGCTCGTCCGAGGTCGGACACGTGTCGAGGAAGATCCGCAGGCCTCGCAGGACCTGCCCGCGCTGGACGGTTCCGAGGTCGTCCCAGCGATCCGACCGCTCGGCGAGAATTCCCGCACTTGCCAGATCCACGATCAGTGCCGCTTCTGACGGCCACTTCGCGACGTGGTCGCCCTCGACGATCAGCAACCGGGCGTCGTCGTGGGGTTCTATCTCGAACTCCGACTCGTCCAGGTCGAACCGGTCGCTCACGACCGGTTTCAGGCCTTCTCGGCCCTGCAACGACTCCATCTCGCTGTGCCAGCGTCTGCCGAACTCGTCGACGAGGCAGTCGTCGTCCGCGTCCGGGCACGGTTCGATGGCGTCGACACCGTGGAGGAACTGCTCCGCGTCCAGCTCGAACTCCGCCTCCTCCTCGTCCCTGTCGACTTCGATTCCGCCCGTCGTCGGCGGTTCCTTGCCGAACAATTCGAGCGCCCACTCGGGCATGTACTCCTTCGTCAGTGTCGGGGTCCCCGGGACCAGATAGCCGCGCAGATAGATGAGCACACCCGAGACGACGATGGCCACCGCGCCCGCTCGTTTCGAGGACCTCCCGATCACTGCACCGACGACGAGCGCGATAACAGTGTTGACCACGGTGCAGGGGAGACACCTGTTTGACCCCGTATACTCTTTCTGTTTGAGTTGTTCGAGCATCACCACGAAATGGATACTGACCAAATATTAATTTTTCTATATCATTGAAATGTTGACTATTCGGTCGCAGAGACGACACGCAAGTCGTCGCTCGATAATGCGGCCCGACGAGCGTGTGACAGGTCCGACGAACGCGGGGCGGAGTGGCGTTCGCCGCAGCGGACGGCAGCCGCTCATGCGGGCCCGCTCACGGCGAACAGTCGCCTACAGCCAGCCGCAGTCGCTCTCACAGACGCAGCGGTAGCCGGCGCACGTCATATTCTTACACGTCGCCCAGCAACAACAGGAGGACGTCAGGGTCTCGCACGACTCGTTGTCGTTGCAGTTGCCGCCACACGTCATACAGGTAGCGCAGCAGTCGGCCGAGTTGTAACTCCAGTTCCTCTCGTAGACGCGTTCGACCGTGTTTTCCTCCCCGGCGGGGAAGTAGTTCACGTAGCCGGCGTCCTCCGTCGGTCGGATACCGAACATCACTTCGCCCTCGTCGGTCCGGTGGAGCACGCGGATCTCGGGGATCACTTCTCCGTCGACTTCGCGCGCGTTGAAGCCGAGGCCGTCGCCTCGCTCCGAGGTCATCCCGTCGACCTCGATGTCAAAGATATCGAACGACGCCTCGTCCACGTGTCCAGCCTCGACTGCGGCTTCCAGGAGGTCTCTGTGGGCCCGGAACTGCTGGCGGACGGTGTCGATGTCCCTGTACCCGGCCGTGATATCGCGCTTCGTCGCGAGACTGATCGAGCTACCGGAGGACGACGCGCTCGCGACCCCGCTGGCCCCGACGGTAGCTGCAGTCCCTGCCGCGACGGATTTGAGCACGCTACGCCGATTGAAACCGTCTCGTTCGGTGCTTCGTGACATTGGCAAACTCCGACAGTGGTTTGAAACGGTATATATTTAATACTTTCTTAAGCACACTACAGACCTACATATTTTAAATCTGCTAATTCTCGATCTCTACGACCGCTGGTGGACCGGCCCGGACCGACCGGTCACCAGACTGGATCCGTCACCGAGGCGTCACGGGCACCCGATCGACGGCTCACCAGCCGTCGTTACAGTGACACTCGGCGATCTGCCGGTACGTCCCGTCGCACAGCGTCGAGAAGTTGTTGTAGACGCAGGTGCAGTTACAGTCGTCACAGTCGCTCCCACAGCCGGCGTCCGCGGCGGAGTACACCTGATCGTAGCCGGACGAGTCGTCTGACTTCACGACGGCGAGAGCTCCGGACCCTTCCGGTTCGAACTGGATCTGGACCGTCGTCCCGTCGATGTCGCCGTCGACGACGATCTCCGGTGTCACGTCGCCGGAGTCTTCGGTAGGCTGGACGGTGACGTTCATGTCGGTGGCCGATTCCGGGGACCCCACCGACTCGATACCGACCGCTTCGGCGGACGGTTCGTCGATGGTGTCGGCGTCGGCCAGGGTTTCGAGGAGTGCCGTCTCGTCGGCGAGGGCGGCGACAACGGACGATCGGTCCCGATACTCCGCTCGAACGGCTTCGACCTCCGATTCGCTGAACTCCTCGCGAGATCCGGCGGAGGCGATACCGCTCATCCCTGCCGCTGTGGCGCCCGTCGCGCCGATAGAGCGGAGGACACGTCGTCGATTGATTCCCGGCTCTGCCGTCACGTCTTCGTTGCTATCGTTCATGGCGGCGTGTCGAAAGTTTCAACGAAGCTGTAAAAATATTTCGGGATAAATCACTTCCTATTATTAATTACTAGCGACATGATTTGCAGCCGATGGGACCCGTCAGCAGTCTCGGGTCGAAATCCCAGTTCCCGAAAAAAATTGTATCGCCGCGTTTCAGCAGTTCGTCTGTCGAGGACGGGACCTCGGACCCGGATTGTTACCAGCCGTCGTTGCAGTAACAATCCGGTTCTTGCTTGTATCCCTGACACTCGGCGGGGTTCTTCGAGTAGTCCCAGCTACAGCAGACAGACATGTTTACCGAGCTGCACGTACACTTACAGTTGTCGCAGTCGCTGCCACAACCGCTCGAACCCGCCGAGTACAGCTGTTCGAACTCGGAGGCGGACGGTCGCTTCACGATCGCCTGGGCGTTCTCCGTATCGGGTTCGAACTTGAGACTGACGACACTCTCCCCGATCACACCGTCGACCACGATCCTCGGGGTCACTCCGTCGTCAGTGTCTGCAGGCGTCACCGTGACGTTCATATCTCCCGGCGAACTTGGCTTGCCGAGCGTTTCGATCCCCAGCGTGCTCACCGTGGCTCGAGGGATGATACCTTCTTCGGAGAGGGCGTCGAGTAGCTCCTGTTCCTCGGCGAGTGCGGACTCGATCGACTCGAGATCCCGATACTCCGATCGGACTGCCTCGATCTCGGCAGCACTGAACTCCCGACGGGTATCCGCGGACGCGACCCCACTCAACCCCGCCGCGGTCGCACCCGTCGCACCGATCGATCGAAGCACGTTCCGGCGATTGACACTCGAATTCGTCGTCGAGTTATATCTATCTGACATAGCAGGCATTCGATCGATAAATGTAGGTACGTAATAAAATTTGTGTTAAGTTTATCTCTATCAAATGGATCTAGCGGATGATTCAGTGTCGTGTCTCGACGGTGTTCGGCGCCTACCGGCGCTACCCGGGAGTCCGTCGAGACGAACAGGCGGCCGCTCCGACACCTATCGACTCATAATATAATTTGTCGATAATTTTTTAACCGAGGGCCGGAAGGTGTCAACCACTGTGCTCGTACGGAAACCGACACTCCTGACGGACGAGGAGATTCAGCGCTTGAAGCCCGAAATGAAGGAGTTCGACGAGAAAATACGCAGGTTGACAGACGATATCGTGGCCGAGATGCCCTCGGAAACTGGACGGGACTGGGTCCGAACGATCGCGTTCTCGCAGAACGACGCCCTCCCGAAGCGGAAACGCCGGCCGACCAGACGGATCGAATACCTCGTCGAACAGCTGTACCTCGCGCGGGACTCGGACACGGACGCACTCGAGGACCTCTTGCGGTTCACGCTCCTTGTCCAGGAGTACTACGATATCACCGACGACATCATCGACGGTGACGTCGCCCACGGGAAGGAAGCGGAGGTGTTCATCACACACGAGTACCTGATGCCGGTCCTGGCCGATCACGTCGGCCGACTGGGCCCCGAAGCGCGGTCGTACTGGTGTGACGACGCCGTCTGGATGGTGGAGTGTTTCACCGACGAACTGACGGCAGAACCGAGCGCCGAGACGTACTTCGATATCCTCACCAAACAGGCGAACTTGTTCGGTTCGATGACCGGGACGTGCGGTGTCGTCGCTGGCGCCGACCGGGAGACTGTCGAGCGGTACGCGGCGATCGGTACCCTGTACTTCGAGCTGGACCAGCTCCTGCTGGACGGCTTCCAGTACGGTGACGAAGCGTATCCGTGGAACGTCTGGAGTCTGCTACCGGAAGACGAGGCGCTCGCGCGACTGCGGGCGCGCAAGGAAGCGCTCGACGACCATCTCGAGACACTGCCGACTCGCACCGCCGAACGGGTCAAACCGCTGATCGCTGTCGATCTGGACACGTGGGTCTCCGAGACGGTTTCCGAGTGAGGCCGCTAGCGTGGTCTCGATCGTCCGTCTGACCGAACCTGTCGATACGGCTCCCGAAGACGGTCGTGACAACTCACTAATGCATCGAATGTGGCCGTCTCGCCCTCCGAAGTGACTCCTCGCGCCGGATCGACGATACCGCCTGGTTTCATCTATTGGTGGCGGTGACTCGTTTATTTTCACCTAATCTGGGCGCTGCTCTATCAAACCGGCCTGGCGTACCGGGTCCAGTCATCGGATCGTCGGACAGCCCCCATCGGGGCGGACCTGAATCAGCCGTATCGACCGTTCGGTGAGCCTGTGGTGCTCGCTGGGAACTCCGGATCCCGAGTTTCAGCCGTTCCAGGCCGATAATTTCGTCATCCACCTCCCAGTCAAAAGGCTTATGCGCGCCATGGGACTGGTTCCGTCAATGAGTCAGTGGCGTGGTCAGATCGAAAACATCGACGAACCCGGTGATCTCGCCGACGTGGTGGGTGAGTACTACCACATCCCGGCGATGGTCGCCCTCCTCGGGTTCATGCTGTGGAGTCGGGTCAGAAACTGGAAGGACTTTCTGGTAGAGGGAACCGTCTATTTCGGCGGTTACGACCCGTGGTATCACTACAGGATGGTACAGTACACTGTCCAGCATTGGCCCGCGACGAGTCCGTTCGACCCCTGGACGCGGTTCCCAACCGGTACGCACTCCAGCCAGTTCGGTACCGTGATGGACCAGCTGGTCGCCACCGCCGCCCTGGTGGTCGGTCTCGGGAACCCGAGCGATCACACTGTCCGTCTGGTCGCCCTGTTCGCCCCTGCGGTCTTCGGAACGCTCGCGGCCATTCCGGTGTATCTCATCGGGAAACGGGTCACCGGCAAGTTTGGCGGCGTTGTGGCGGTCGCGGCGCTGGCGCTGGCGGGGAGCACGTTCGCACAGCGCGGTACCGTCGGCTTCTACGACCACCACGTCGCCGAGGCCCTGTTCCAGACGATCGCGGTCCTGGCGACGATGGTCGCGGTGTCGGTCGCGCAGGACGAAAAGCCCGTCTGGGAGCTGTTCAAAGCGCGCGACGTCGACGCGCTGCGCCGCCCGGTCGGCTGGTCGATCGTCGCAGGGACCGCCATCGCGGTCTACCTCTGGACGTGGGCGCCGGGCGTCTTCCTCCTCGGCATCCTCGGCGTCTACTTCACGATCGAACTCGCTTCGGAGTATGCCCACGGCGAGAGCCCGGAACACGTCGCCATCGCGGGCGCGGTCACGCTCTCGACGGCCGGCGTCCTGAGTCTCGCCGCGATGGAAGAGATCGCGCTCAGCGCGACGAGCTACAATCTGGTCCAGCCGATGCTGGCGTTCGGCGTCGCAGCCGGCTGCGTCTTCCTCGCCTGGTTCGCCCGGGAGTGGGAATCTCGCGGCCTCCCGAACTATCAGTACCCGCTCGCGGTCGGCGGTATCCTCCTGGGTATCGCCGTCGCGATGGCGCTGGCGCTTCCGGACATCTGGGGATTCTTCGTCAACCAGACGACGCGCGTCGTCGGCCTCACGGTGACCGACACCGCGGGCACCGTCGCCGAGGCCCAGCCGATGCCGTTCGGGAACCTGTTCCCCGAGTACGGCTTCACGCTCTTCATCGCGCTCCTGGGCGTCGCGTTCGTCGCGGTGCGGCACTTCTACGACCGGCCTGACGCCGAGTGGTCTCTGCTGGCCGTCTGGACGGTGTTCATGCTGCTGGCGACGCTCACGCAGCGCCGGTTCGACTACTACTTCTCGATCACCGTCGCCGTGATGACCGCGCTGGTCATCGGACAGCTCGCCAGGTTCTCCGGCATCTCTCGACCTGATACCGACATCGAAACCTATCAGATACTGTCTATCGTCGCGATCGTCCTCGTCCTGTTCGCGCCGCTGGTGTATCCGGCGGCGGTGTCGATGCAGGCGACGAGCGGGAGCGGGGGCGCCGGCCAGGGCTCTGTCGCCTGGAACGGTACGCTCGGCTGGATGGAGGGCAACACGCCGGATGAAGGCACGTACGGCGGCGCGGACAACGCCGACGCCGTCCCCTACTACGGCACCTTCGAACGGACCGACGACTTCGACTATCCCGACGGGTACTACGGCGTGATGTCGTGGTGGGACTACGGCCACTACATCACCGTCATGGGCGAGCGGATACCGGTCGCGAACCCCTTCCAGCAGGGCGCCGATCAGGCCGCGAACTTCCTGCTGTCGACCAACGAGTCGGCCGCCAACGAGGTCATGAACGACGTGAGCGAGGATGACGCCGAGACCCGCTACGTCATGGTCGACTGGAAGATGACCGAGACCGCTCAGTCCTACTTCCGGCCTAACGGCGGGTCGCTCCGGCTCGGCGGCAAGTACTTCGCGCCCTTCCAGTTCTACTCCGACGGGAACATCTCTCAAGGGGAGTACTACACCGAAAGAGGGGACTGGATCTACTACCAGACCGGCCAGCAGGGCTCCTACCAGACCTTCCGACTGCAGCATCAGAAGTACTACAACTCCACGGCCGTCCGCCTGTACAACTTCCACGGGAGCGCCGTGGAGCCGACTCCCATCGTCGTCGACTGGGAGCTACAGGACGCACAGAGCGGGCAGGGGCAGATCCGGATGAGCAACGGGACGATCAACTTCGACACGATGGCCGAGGCCCGCGAGTACGTCGAGAACGACCCGACCTCGAAGATCGGCGGCGTCGGGCAGTTCCCGAGCGAGCGCGTGCCCGCACTGGAGCACTACCGGATGGTCCACGGGAGCGACAACAGCTCCCTCGAATCGCAGCGGTACCAGCTCGGCCTCCGGAAGACGGCTCAGGGCGCCTTCCAGACCTCGCTGCGCCAGCCCGGTGTGCTCGGCGCGCTCCAGCCCAGCAGTTCGAACTGGGTGAAGTCGTTCGAGCGCGTCCCCGGCGGGACTATCGAGGGTGAAGGGCCCGCGAACGCGACGGTCACGGCGGCCGTCGAGATGCAGGTCCCCTCGACGAACTCGACGTTCGTCTACCGCCAGCAGGCCGAGACCGGCGACGACGGGACGTTCACGATGACGGTCCCCTACTCGACGACCGGCTACGGCGAGTGGGGTACCGAGGAGGGCTACACCGAGCCGAGCGTCACCGCGAACTCCTCGTATCAACTCAGGACCGACATGACCACCAACGAGTCCCACACGTTCCGCTACGGGGGAACAGTCGACGTGACCGAGGGGCAGGTCCTCGGCGAGGACGAGTCGCCCTCGACGGTCACCCTCGAGAAGGGGCAGGCGCGCTCGCTCGAGATCAACCAGCCCGGCAACGAGACCGCCGGTAACGAGACCGCCGGTAACGAGACCGCCGGCAACGGGTCTGGCGCGGACGACGCGAGCGGCGACACGACCACCCCCGACGGCGCGACGGCCACGGCGACTCCGGCGGACACCGGGACCGCGACGGACACCGGGGCCGCGACGGACACCGGGACCGCGACCGCCGTCGGCACCGCGAGCGGCTCCGGCGCCGACGGCGCGACGAACGGCTCGACCGGCTCTTCGCTCGTCGAACCCTCGACCGCGGCACCGGCGACGCTGCTCGCCCTGCTGGGCGGCGGACTGCTGTCGTTCGTCGGCCTGACGAGACGCGACTGACCGCGAACCGAACGACGCACGCTCTTTCCTTCGACCCGCGTCGGGTATCCGTCAGTACTAACTACCGGCTCCGACTCTCGTCCCCTATGACACGACAGTGCGGTCGGCCCGGCCGTGTGCCTCGACCGGGCGCGCCGGCGGGTGAGACCGATGGCAGTTGACGGCGGCTTGCTCGCGATCGACGTGTTGCTCGTGGCGTTCGCCGGCGGTGCCGTGGGCGCGGCGCTCGGCGGCTACGCGGCCTACGGTCTCGCCGGACTCGTCGTCACGGTCGGCGAGATCGCACGCGTCACGAGCGGCGCGGGCGGCTCGCCGCTCGTCGCCGATTCGGCCGACCTCGCGAACGCGGGCGTCACCGGCCTGGTCGGCTACGGACCGGTTCTGGGACCGCACGTCGCGTTCGCGGGCGGTGCCGCGGCCGCCGCCTACGCCGGCCGCAAGGGCCACCTCGACACCGACTTCCCCTACCACGAGGCCAAGCACCTCGCGGCGCCGCTCGGACCGCGACCGGGCGCGCTGGCGGTCGGCGGCGTCTTCGGCGTCCTCGGCTACTGGCTCGCTGGGCTGTCGCTCCGACTGGGGCTGCCCTGGGACCCGGTCGCCGCCAGCGTCGTCGTCTCCGCGCTGCTCCACCGGGCCGTCTTCGGCTACCCGCTCCTGGGCCGCCTCGACACCGACCTGCTCGACATGTCGCCGTACCGCGACGGCGACCGGCGGATGGCCGCCGACGGCGACGGCGCCCGGTCGCTGGCCGGCCGGTACGTCGTCGAACCGTGGCTCCCCTACCAGTCCGAGTGGCTCTCCGTCTCCGTCCTGGGGCTCGTCGTCGGCGTCTTCGGCGGCTTCGTCGCCGTCGCCACGGGGAGTTACTTCCTCGCGTTCGGCATCGCCGCCACCGGACTCCTCTTCCTGACCGCCGGCGTCGAGCGGTTCCCCGTCACCCACCACATGGCGCTGCCCGCCGGCATCGCCGCGCTCGCGCTCCCGAACGCCGGCCCGACCGTCGCGGTCCTCGTCGGCGGCGCCTTCGGCGTCCTCGCCGGCCTGGTCGGCGAACTCGCCCAGCGCGTCCTGTACGCCCACGCCGACACCCACCTCGACCCGCCGTCCGTGGCCATCGTCGTCACCACGCTGCTCGTCGCGCTGCTGGACCTCGCGGGCGTGTTCCAGCAGGCCGCCGTCCCGACCGTCGGGCTCGCCTGAGGCCCCGCTCTCGTCCGGCGATCGACGGGCGGGAAATACGCGTATTCACAGCGTTTTTATACCGACCTCGGCATGTTACGATAGATGCTGCAGTGGTTGGGCGGCGACGCTGTCGGGGGAGCACTGGCGGCCGGGGCCGGGACAGCGCGAGCGACCGACGCGCGCGGGTCGCCGTCGTTCTCGACCGTCGCCGAGCCGCCGGTCGGCGTCCTACAGTCCGCCAGCGCGGGCGATGTCGGCGGCATGATGGTCGCCGCCGTGGTTCTGGTCGTCCTCGGCCTCGGCGGCGTCGCCGCCTGGCACTCCGGGCTCCCGTCGCTCGGCTCGACCGGGAGTTCCTCCGAAGGCGGCTCGACGACCGAACCGGACGGCCCGGCGACGACCGAGGCCCCGTCCGAACCGGATCCGACGGCCGAGTCGAAGACCGAACCCGACGAGCCCGCGGGCAAGACGGATCGGGAACTCATCGTCGACATCCTCGAATCGAACGAGGGTCGGATGAAACAGGCCCGGATCGTCGACGAAACCGGCTGGTCGAAGTCCAAGGTCAGCATGCTCCTCTCGGAGATGGAGGAGGAGGAAGCGATCAGCAAGCTCCGAGTCGGCCGGGAGAACATCATCAGCCTCAGCGGTAACGAACCGGAAGCGGCGGGCTCCCCGTTCGACGACGAGTGAGTGTGCGACGGCGTACCGATACGGGTCCGAAGCGCAACCGTTAAACCCGTATCCTCGCTACGATTTGGTACACACAGAGGGCGTGTGCGCTCCGTTGGTGTAGTCCGGCCAATCATCTTGCCCTCTCACGGCAAGGACCAGGGTTCGAATCCCTGACGGAGCATCCTTCGATACTCGAACCGACGAGCGACAGCGAGGCCGTCGGGTCGCTCGCCGCAATTGCGTCCATCACATAGCTTTACTGACTCAGTCGGGTAGAAGGCGTATGACTCTCGAAGAGGACTCGCTGGAGTACCACAGCGAGGACCCGCCGGGGAAGATCGAGATCCGGACGACGAAGTCGACCAGCACGCAACGTGACCTGAGCCTGGCGTACTCGCCGGGCGTCGCCGGCCCCTGCCGAGCCATCGACGAGGACCCCGAAGCGGCCTACGAGTACACGTCGAAGGGGAACCTCGTCGGCGTCGTCTCCGACGGCTCCGCGGTGCTGGGACTGGGCGACATCGGGCCGCAGGCGTCGAAACCCGTCATGGAGGGCAAGGGCGTGCTGTTCAAGCGTTTCGCCGACATCGACGTGTTCGACATCGAGGTCGACCACACCGAGGCCGGCGACTTCGTCGACGCCGTGGCGGGGATGGAGTCGACGTTCGGTGGGATCAACCTGGAGGACATCGCGGCGCCGAAGTGCTTCGTCATCGAGGAGCGCCTGCGCGAGCGGATGGAGATCCCCGTGTTCCACGACGACCAGCACGGCACCGCCATCATCTCCGGGGCCGCCCTGCTCAACGCCGCGGAGATCGGCGGGAAGGACCTGGAGTCGCTGGAAGTCACCTTCGCCGGCGCGGGCGCGGCGGCCATCGCGACGGCGAAGTTCTACGTCTCGCTGGGCGTGCGTCGGGAGAACATCACGATGGTCGACATCGACGGGATCCTCACGACCGAGCGGGCGGAGGCGGGCGACCTCAACGAGTACAACCGCGAGTTCGCCAGCGACGTGCCGGAGGGCGACCTCGCGGACGCGATGGTCGGTGCGGACATGCTCGTCGGCCTCTCGGCGGGCGGGATCGTCGACGGGGAGATGGTCCGGTCGATGGCCGAGGACCCGATCGTCTTCGCGATGGCCAACCCCGACCCGGAGATCGGCTACGAGGCGGCCAAAGCCGCCCGCGACGACACGGTCATCATGGCGACCGGTCGCTCCGATTACCCCAACCAGGTGAACAACGTGCTGGGGTTCCCGTTCCTGTTCCGCGGGGCCTTAGACGTGCGGGCGACGGAGATCAACGAGGCGATGAAGGTCGCGGCGGCGGAGGCGCTGGCAGACCTGGCGAAACGGGACGTACCGGACGCGGTCCGGCGGGCCTACGGCGACCAGCCGCTGCAGTTCGGCCCCGAGTACATCATCCCGAAACCGCTGGACACGCGCGTGCTCTTCGAGGTGGCGCCCGCGGTCGCCGAGGCGGCCGTCGAGTCGGGCGCGGCCCGCGACGACCTCGACCCCGACGCCTACGTCGAGCGGCTGGAGGCGCGGCTGGGCAAGTCCCGCGAGATGATGCGGATCGTCCTGAACAAGGCCAAGAGCGACCCCAAGCGGCTCGCGCTGGCGGAGGGGGCCAACGAGAAGATCATCCGCGCCGCCCACCAGATGACCGAGGAGGGGATCGCCGAGCCGGTCCTGATCGGCAACCGGACGACCATCGAGCGGAAGGTCGAGGGGCTGAACCTGGAGTTCGACCCCGAGGTCGTCGATCCGGCGACGGGCGAGTACGACGAGTACGCCGACCGACTGTACGAGCTGCGCCAGCGCAAGGGGATGACGCGCCGTGAGGCCGCGGAGACGGTCCGCGACGGCGACCACTTCGCCTCGGTGATGGTCGAGCGCGGCGACGCCGACGCCATGCTGACGGGGCTGACCCACCACTACCCGTCCGCGCTCCGGCCGCCGCTGCGGGTCATCGGCACCGAAGACGGCGTCGACCACGCCGCCGGGGTGTACATGCTCTCGTTCGAGAACCGGGTCGTGTTCGTCGCGGACGCGACGGTCAACCAGGACCCCGATGAGGCGACGCTGGCGGAGGTGACGCGCCACGCCGCGGGGGTCGCCCGGCGGTTCGACGTGGAGCCGCGGGCGGCGCTGCTGTCGTACTCGGACTTCGGGAGCGTCGACAACGAGGGGACCAGAAAGCCCAGAGGGGCGGCGAAGCGGCTCCGCGAGGACCCCGCGGTGGAGTTCCCGGTCGACGGGGAGATGCAGGCCGACACCGCCGTCGTCGAGGACCTGCTCGTCGGCGACTACGAGTTCGCCGAGATCGACGAGCCGGCCAACGTGCTCGTGCTCCCGAACCTCGAAGCGGGCAACATCGTCTACAAGCTCCTCCAGCGGCTCGGCGGCGCGGAGGCGGTCGGCCCGATGCTCGCCGGGATGGCCGAACCCGTCCACGTCCTCCAGCGCGACGACGAGGTCAAAGACATCGTGAACCTGGCGGCGGTCGCGACCCTCGACGCGCAGGACGAGTCCTGAACGCGGGGCCGTTCGAGCGGTCGAGGGTGAGCGGGAACCAGCGGGATCGTCGCCGACTCGAACGTTTATGCGCTCGGTGGGCGTCCGTCGTCACATGCCCACAGTCGGAGTGGTCGGCGTCGGCTACATCGGGAAACGGTTCCTCGATCGGCTGGCCGACACCGAGTACGACACCGTCGCCTACGACGTGGACGAATCGCAGGTCGCCGCCGCGACCGAGCGCGGCGCGACCGCGGCCGACAGCCCCGCTGACCTGACGCGCCGGTCGGAGTTCGTCGTCCTCGCGCTTCCCGGCACGCCGGAGGTCGAGGCGGTGATGGAGAGCGACGACGGAGTCCTCGGGGCGCTCTCGACGGGGCAGACCGTCGTCGACGCGACGACGACCCGCCCGGACACCTCCCGGGACTGCGAGCGGTGGTGCGAGAGCCGCGACGCGGCGTTCGTCGAGGCGCCGATCACTCGCGCGGCGCCCCGGGACGGCGCGCACATGATGGTCGGCGGGACGGAGGCGGCCTACGAGTCGGCCCGCGACCTGATCGCGGTCCTGAGCGACGACCACCTCCACGTCGGCGCGG
This sequence comes from Halosimplex rubrum, assembly GCF_013415885.1. NCBI lineage: Archaea > Methanobacteriati > Methanobacteriota > Halobacteria > Halobacteriales > Haloarculaceae > Halosimplex > Halosimplex rubrum. The sequence continues at coordinate 3,404,536 of NZ_CP058910.1, read as the reverse complement.
CCGGGACGGCGACGGTCCTGAAACTCGCCCTCCAGATGCGCTACGCCGGCCGGAACGCGCTCGACGCGGAGATCGTCGAGTTCACGCGGGACAACGGCGTCGACCCCGCGCATCTGCGCGACTTCTTCGGCATGGACGTGTCCGAGCGACTCCTCGACCGGGAGTTCGCCCAGGGCATCGAGGGGCTCGGCGGGCTCGCGATCTGGCACAAGGACATCGGCTACGCGCGCGATGTAGCCCGGGAGACCGGGACCGCCCTCCCGATCAACGCGGCCGTCCACGAGGCGTACAAGGCGACCGTCCGCCGTGCGGGCCCCGAGGAGGGGCACGCCGCGACGCTGCTGCGGTACTGGGAGCTGCTCAACGACGCCACGGAGCGGGCGTTCCAGCCCGCGAACGACGAACAGTGACCCCTCGCCGCCGCCCGGGGTAGTCGCACGGTCCGCGAGCCGACCGAGTCGGTCGATTTTTGTCCGCCGGCCGGGGGATCGGTGGCATGGACGCCCTCGTTACGCTCCCACCCGGTGACCTCCGCGAGTCGTTCTTCCCGCCGGACCTGCGCGCCCGTCTCGAATCGCTCGGAACCGTCGAGTGGGCCGACCGGTCCATATCGGAGTCGGATCTCGTCGACCGGATCGACGGCGTCGACGCCCTCGTGACGGGCTGGGAGAGCCCGCGGGTCACCGCCGAAGTCGTCGAGGCCGCCGCCGACCTCGGACTGGTAGCGCACACCGGCGGGAGCGTCGCGCCGGTCGTCGCGGAGGCCGTCTACGACGCCGGGGTCGCGGTCGTCAGCGCCAACGACGTGATGGCCGACCACACCGCCGAGCACGCGCTCGCGCTGCTGCTCGGTCACCTGCGGTCGGTCCCGTCGCTCGACCGGTCGATGGCCGAGGGCGCGTGGGACCCGGGCGGGCCCGACATCCGGACGCTCCACGACGCCGAGGTGGGGCTGGTCGGCCTCGGGACGATCGGGCGGAAACTGCTCGACCACCTCGCGTCGTTCGAGCCCGACGTGACCGTCTACGACCCGTACGTCGAACCAGCGGCGCTCTCGGCGTGGCCCTTCGCGTCGCTCGGGGACCTCGACGCGGCGCTGGACTCGGCGGTGGTCTCGATCCACGCCGCTCGCACGGACGAGACCGTCGGAATGGTCGACGCCGACGGACTCGCGCGGGTCCCCGACGGCGGACTCCTCCTCAACACCGCCCGAGCCGAGATCGTCGAGGAGGCCGCCTTCCTCTCGGAACTCCGCGCGGGCAGGATCGCGGCGGCGCTGGACGTGTACCACGAGGAGCCGCTCCCGACCGACCACGAACTCCGGGACCTGGAGAACGTCGTCGCGACGCCCCACGTCGGCGGCTCGCAGATCCGGCCGCCGCTGACGGCCGCGGTCCTCGACGACATCGAGCGCTGGAGGGACGGGGGGTCGCTCGACCATCGCATCCCCCGCGAGCAGTGGGCGACGATGACGCGGTGAGCGGTCGGGTGTCCGGTCGCGGCTCCGTCGTTCAGACCGTCGCACCGACCTCGTCGGCGACGCTCCGGACGTGGTCGGCCGCCCGTTCGTACTCCCCGGGACCGTCGAGGTGTTCCAGCATGATCGGCAGGTCGTCGTCGAGGTCGCCGAGCGCCCGGAGGAGGGAGGGGTAGTCGAGGTCCCCCTCGCCCGGCGGCACCTCCGAGAGGTGGACGAGCGGGTCGTCACCCATCGTCACGTCTTTGAGGTGGACGCACTGTATCGCGTCGTCGAACTCGTCGACGAACGCCTCGACGAGGCCGGCGGTGTCGGCGTAGCGGCGCGGCGACGCGACGAGGTTGACCGGGTCGAAGTGAACGGCGAACGCGTCGCGGTCGACCGCGTCGAGCAGGCGGCGGTAGCTCTCGACGGAGTCGGGCACCATCGTCGGCATCGCTTCGAGGGTGTAGCTGGCCGCGTCGGGGTCGGCCGCGTCGACGATCGCCTGCACAGACTCGACGACCAGATCGAAGGTGTCGGCGTCGAAGTTCTCGGGGTGGGGACCGGCCCACGAGTCCCCGCGGGAGCCGGCGACGTTGACGGCGCAGTTCGCGCCTATCGCGTCCGCGAGTTCGAGGTGACGGGCGCAGGAACCGACGGCGTCGGCGCGCTCGTCGGGATCCGGACCGACCGGGTTCACCCCCCAGGCGCCGACTTCGGCGATCACCACGTCCGCGTCGGCGGCCGCCTCGCGGTAGGCGCGGACGGTTTCCGGGTCGGCGCCCGGGTCGACGGGGCAGTAGGCCGCCCCGTACCCGAGGTCGTCCAGCGCGTCGATCCACTCCTCCGGGGTCTCGTAGTCGGCGAAGACCGGTCCTCCGAGTCGCATACGACGGAGTACCGGACGACCCCGCAAACCCCTGCCGGAGGGAGCAGTCTCCGCCGGTTGTCCCGCGCGCCCCCGAACGACGTTCGGTCGACCGGACCGACTCGGGGGAACGAGCCGAATATGTTCGCGAACACTGATAGTCCTCGCGCCGCGTAAGGGTCACACATGCCGCGGGCCAATCTGGAGATCACCGTGCCGGACTCGGTGTGGATCGGCGAGTTGTCGCGCGACTACCCGGACGCACAGTTCGAGATCCTCACGGTCTTCCCGAAGGACGAGGGCGGCGTCGCGCTGGCGGAGATAACCGCCGACGCCGTCGAGGAGGTCGTGTTGGCGATGGACGACTACGAGGCGGTGACGAACACGGAGTTCCTCCAGCGGACGGCGGAGACGGCGCTGGTGCAGTTCGAGACCTCGAACCCGGTCCTCCTGCTACCGGTGCGCAACGCCGGGACGCCGCTGGAACTCCCCTTCTCCGTCGTCGACGGGAGCGTCGAGTGGGAGGTCACGGCGCCCCGGGACCGGCTCTCGGCGCTCGGCGACCAGCTCCGGCAGTTCGGCATCGAGTTCGAGGTCATGGCCGTCCGCCAGGAGATGGAGACCGAGCAGCTGCTCACGCCCAAACAGCTCCGGCTCGTCCAGACCGCGGTCGAGGAGGGGTACTACGACACGCCCCGCGAGTGTACGCTCACCGAGCTGGCCGACGAGTCCGACATCGCCAAGTCGACCTGCAGCGAGACGCTCCACCGCGCCGAGGAGAAGATCGTCAAGGAGTTCGTCGACGAGACGGACCCGGTCGACGAGCGCACGCCCGCGATGCGCGCTTGAGGGTCGTCCGAGTGTCGCGCGGTTCACGACGTCCGGCTCTCTCACGCCACCGACGAGGCCGCTATCGACGAGGCGGCGGCGCGGGTCGACCGCCTGCTCGAACGGCCCCGGTGACCGCGGACGTATCACCTTCCTGTAGTGTATTGGGAAGATTTAAGTCTCGACTCGGGCACCGAACGGTATGGTCGATCGGAAGGTGGTCGTCGGTGGCGCCGTCGCCGTGGTCGCCGTGCTCGTGATCGGGGGGATCGCGGGTGCGATGGTCCTCGGCGGTGGCGGCGGCGACACGCCGACCCCCGACGACGGCGAGGACGACGCAGACGACGGAAGTGACGGCGGGTCCGCGGCGACGCCGACACCGGCCGCGACGACCGCCGGTGACGGGACCGCGGCGAACGGAACCGGGAACGGGACCGCTGCGAACGGAACCAACGGGACGGCGACGGCGTTCCCGACGGTGACGCCCACGTCGGCGCCCACGCCGACCGCCACGGGGACCCCGACGGTCACGCCGACGCCCACGGCGATCCCGACGCGGACGCCGATCCTGCCCCGCAAGTTCGAGGAACGGGAGATCGAACTCGAGCTCCGCCGGATGATAAACGACTGGCGCGACCGGAAGGGGCTCCAGCCGTTCACCAACGCCAACGGGAGCCTCGTCAAGCAGATAAACCGCATGGCGACGAACCACAGCGTCGCGATGTCGGAGAACGGGGAGCTTGTCCACGAGTCGAACGGCCTCTCGACGGGCGAGCGGTACCGCGCGTTCGGCCTCGCCGACCGCTGCAAGTTCAAGAAGCAGGACGCCCAGTACATCGTCGACCCCGAGAACGACGCCTACCAGTTCGAGGTGCTCCACAAGACCTACGCCGGCCGCAACTACGAGGAGGGTGGCGAGACGGTCTACCACGAAAACGAGACCGCGGTCGCGCGCGACATCTTCCAGGAGTGGAAGTCGAACCCGGTCTACCGTGACGTGCTCGACTACCCCGAGATTAACCGCCTCGGGATCGGGATCGAGCTCACCGAAGACAACGAGGTGTGGGCCACCGGGAACATCTGCGAGGGCGGCAAGAAAAACGAGTAGGTTGCCCCTCCCGCGCCCCCTTCCGCGACCGGAACGCCGATAACGGAGAGGCGTCCAACGGCGAGTATGGTCCAGCTATCGCTCGTTTTACCCCGCCAGCCCGACGAACGCTGGCAGCTCGCGAAGCAGATGGGCGTCGAACAGGCGGTCGTCCACCCGCTGGAGGTGGGCGACGACAAGACACACTGGTCGTACGACGACCTGCTGGGGACGAAGAACTGGCTCGAAGACGCCGGCCTGGCGTTCGGCGTGCTGGAGGGCAGCGTCCCCATCAGCGACCGCATCCGACTCGGCCTGGAGGGGCGCGACGAGGACATCACGGAGTTCAAACAGTTCCTCCGGGACTGCGGTGACCTGGATATCCCCGTCGTCTGCTACGACTGGATGGCCGGCGTCCGCTGGGCGCGCACCGAGGCCCACCTCCAGTCCCGGGGCGGGTCGTACACCACCGGCTACGACAACGCGAAGATGCGGACCGGCCCCGGGGCCGACGCGGCGGACGTGACTCGCGAGCAGGTGTGGGAGGCCATCGAGTACTTCCTGGAGGCGGTCGTCCCGGTCGCCGAGGAGGCCGGTGTCAAGCTCGGGCTCCACCCCGACGACCCGCCGCGCGAGTCCGTGGGTGAGATCCCGCGGATCGCCAACAGCGTCGAGAACTACGACCGCGTGCTGGACATCGTCGACAGCGAGTACAACGGCGTCACGTTCTGCCAGGGCAACTTCGCCGCGATGGGCGTCGACATCCCCGAGACGATCCGACACTTCGGCGAGAGGATCAACTTCGCGCACTTCCGCGACGTGGCGGGCGACGCCGACCGCTTCGTCGAGACCTGGCACGACGACGGCCCGACGGACATGCAGGCCGCGATGGACGCGTTCGTCGATGTCGGCTTCGACGGCCCGATGCGTCCCGACCACGTCCCGACGATGGCCGGCGAGGACAACTCGAACCCGGGCTATCACACCAAGGGACGGCTCTTCGCGATCGGCTACATGCGCGGTCTGCTCGAATCCGCAGAGGGGGGTGCCTGAGATGGCGACCGACGGCGCCGACGACGCGCCGGACCCCCGACGGGTCGCCGACACGCGCTGTCACACCGGCGAGGGGCCGCTCTACCATCCCGACGAGGCGGTCGTCTACTTCCTCGACATCCCCTCGGCCGACCTCTACCGCTACGACCCCGCCGAGGAGTCCCACGAGCGCGTCCTCGATTCCGAGGGGGCCATCGGCGGGTTCACGATCCAGGAGTCAGGCGAGTTGCTCCTGTTCTGCGACGAGGGCCGGATCCAGCCGTGGTCCCCCGAATCGGGGCTCGGCGACCCCCTCGTCGAATCCATCGACGGGGAGAGCGAATCGCGGTTCAACGACGTGATCGCCGATCCGGAGGGCCGCGTGTTCTGCGGGACGATGCCGACCCCGGACGGCGAGCCCGGGACGCTCTACCGGCTCGACACCGACGGCTCGCTGTCGGTCGCCGTCGAAGACGCCCAGCTCTCGAACGGGCTCGGGTTCACCCCGGACCGCCAGGAGCTCTACTTCACGGAGACCGAGGCCGGTCGGATCTCGCGGTACCGCTACGACCGGGCGACGGGCGAGCTCTCCGACCGGGAGCCGTTCCTCGACGCGAGCGACCTGGACGGCCATCCCGACGGGATGACCGTCGACGCGGAGGGCTGCGTCTGGGCGGCCTTCTGGGACGGCGGCCGGATCGCCCGCTACGACCCCGACGGAACGGAACTGGCGCGGGTCGAGTTCCCGGCGAAGAAGGTGTCGGCGGTCACCTTCGGCGACCCCGACTACGGGACCGCCTACGTGACGACCGCGCTCGGCCCCGGCGAGGGCCCGGCCGGCACCCGCGAGGAGGAGGGCGACGGCGCGGGCGCGCTGTTCGAAGTCGACCTCGGCGTCGAAGGCGTCCCCGAGTTCCGGTCACGCGTCGAGTACTGAGGGAGCCTACCGCCGGTTCGGTCGCCCGCTCGCGACCGTCGGCGGACCTTACCTGCGACAAATCCGGCCTTACCGGGCGAAGCGACGCGGTGTTTTTCACTCCGCCCGGCGTCGGGTTGCCATGGGCTCGTTTCTGGTCTGCTACGGATCGAGCGAGGGACAGACCGCGAAGATCGCCGACCGGATCGCCGCGCGCCTGCGCAACCGGAGCCACGACGCGACGGCCGTCGACGCGGGCGCGCTGGAGACCGACTACTCGCTGGCCGACTTCGACGCGGTCGTGGTCGGATCCTCGATCCACGTCGGGAAACACCAGGCGTCGATCCGCTCGTTCGTCGACGCGAACGCCGACGCGCTCGCGGCGCTGCCGACCGCGTTCTTCCAGGTCTCGCTGTCCTCGGTCGGCGACGACCCCGAACGCCGCGCCGAGGCCGCCCGATACGTCGAGGAGTTCCTCGAAGACACCGGCTTTCACCCCGACCGGATCGCCCGGTTCGGCGGCGCGCTCCGCTACTCGAAGTACGGCTTCCTCAAGCGGCTGCTGATGAAACGGATCGCCCGCGAGGCGACCGGCGACACCGATACCTCGCGTGACTACGAGTACACCGACTGGGCCGAGGTCGAGTCGTTCACCGACGACTTCGCCGCCTTCGTCGAGGGACGGCTCGCCACCGGACCGTCCGAGGTCGCGTGACGCCCGGTCCCGCCCGCACGCCCGGCGGCGTCCCGGCTCCGGTGCGATAGCCCCGAAACGTTGTTCTTAAGAGTGCAACGCGAGTCGTGTCGGTATGAGCAACGAGTCCGAGTCCGAGGAGACAGCGCAGGACGCAGCCGAGGAGACCGAGGAACAGGCCGAAGCCGAGGGACTCCAGCACGGCGACTTCATCGAACTGGACTACACCGCCCGCACGGTCGAGGGCGGCGACCTGGTCGACACGACCGACCCCGAGGTCGCCGAGGAGGAGGGCGTCGGCGAGGACCAGGAGTTCGGTCCCCGCACGATCGTCCTCGGCGAGGGCCACGTCTTCGACGCCGTCGAGGAGGACATCGTCGGTAGCGAGGTCGGCGACACCGGTACCGTGACCGTCCCGGCCGTCGACGCGTTCGGCGAGTTCGACGACGAGGAGGTCCGCACCATCAGCGCCGACCGCATCCCCGAGGACGACCGCTACCCCGGTGCGCACGTCGACATCGACGGCGAGCACGGCCACATCAACACGATCATCGGCGGCCGCGCCCGCGTCGACTTCAACCACCCGCTCGCCGGCGAGGACATCGAGTACGACTGGGAGGTCCTCTCGGAGGTCGAGGACCGCGAACAGCGCGCGAGCGCGCTGCTCGACGTGTTCCTCGACATGGACCTCGACGTGTGGTTCGAGACGGACACCGTCGAGGAGGAGCAACTCGTCGAGGACGATGACGACGAGGAGGACGAGGAGAGCGAGCCCGAGTACGAGACCGTCGAGGTCGAGAAGGAGACGCTGTACATCGAGGCGACGCCGCAGCTGACGATGAACCAGCAGTGGATGATGGGCAAACAGCAGATCGCCCAGCAGCTCACGAACCTGCTCGACATCGACCGCATCATCGTCCAGGAGGAGCTCGGCGGCGGCATGGGCATGATGGGCGGCATGGGCGGCATGATGGGCGGTATGGGCGGCGCGGAGGGCGCCGAACTCGAAGAGGCGCTCGAAGACGAGGACATCGACGCCGAGGAGATCGTCGACGAACTCGAAGGCGCCGAGGAGTAAGCGCGCCGACGCCGCGTTTTCCCCCGGTCTCAGCCGTCGGCGCCGCGCGGCTGTCCCCCGTCCAGCACCGCGTTACAGCTGTTGACGAACTGTCCGAGCCCCTGGGCGACCTCCCGGTCGAGCGAGACGACGATACCGCTGTCCGCGGACTCACGGAAGTGGAGGACCGCGGCGCGGTCGTGCAGTTCGACGGTCGCCTGCCGCTCGCCGAGCCGGTCGTACTGCTCGGGAGGGACGATCGACTCGTTGGCGCGCGCCCGGTCCGTGATGGTCGGAAGCGCGTTTTTCAGGTCCTCGGTCGCTACGTCGTCGCGGAGATACAGCGCGTCCCAGCCGTCGGCGTCGTACCGGACCGCCCCGCGGAAGGCGTCGCCGGCTCTGCTGTGAACCAACTGGAGGAGCGGCTGGTATCGTTCGTCGGCCATAGCCGGCCCAACGTGACAGAGCGGTTTCAATCTGTGGGCCGGACCCGCCGCGCCGTCGGACCCGACGTTTATCAGACTGCCCGTCGACAGCACACTCACGACGCCACTCGACCGCTCGTCCCCGGAGAACTCCGTCTCGAACCCCAACTCCCTCCAGTACATGCAGCACCGAGGACCGACCGGCCGGAAGCGCGCGCTCGCAGCGACAGCCGCCGCGCTCTGTGCGGTCGCGCTCGCGAGCGCGGCGACGGCGCTCGACGGGTCGCTCTCGACGCCGGTCGCGCCCGACCCGGGAGGCTCGACCGCCGGCGGGACGTCCCTGTTCGCGCTGCTGTTCGCACTCGTCGAGGCGTTGCTCTCGGTGTTCGGGATCCCCTTCGAGATGACCGGCGGCGGGATCGGTGGCGGGTCCACGTTCCGGGCGCTGCTCGCCGCGGTGGGCGCGGTCTACCGGCACCGACTCGCGCTGGTCGGCGCGGTCACGGTCCTGACCCTGGCGACCCTCGTCTCTCGGCGGGGCGGCGGTCTCGGTAGCCTGGCCCGTCGTCGGCGAACGGGCGGTCCGTCGGCCGGCGACGACGGAGGTCGCACCCCGGCGGCGTGGCCGCGGGGTGACCCCGACGAGACGGTCGCACGGGCCTGGGTCGATCTCGTCGAGCGCGCAGACATCGCCGACCCGGCCGCTCGCACGCCCGCGGAGGTCAGCCGAACCGCGGTCGAATCGGGGCTGGACCCCGAGGCGGTCGAGACCCTCACGGAGGCGTTCCGAGCGAGCAGGTACGGTGGGGAGCCGCCCGCCGAACCCCGGCGGACCGCCGTCCGTCGGGCCCGGCGGGCGCTGGCCGACGACGAGGGGGACGAGGCCGGATGACGGGGTGGAGAACCCGGATCCGGCGAGCGACGACCGCCGTCGGCGCCGTGGCGCTCGCGTTCGCACTCGCCCTCGACTGGGCGGTGACCGCGGGCGTCGTTCCGTCCGAGTGGGTGCGCCCCCCGTGGGGTGATTCGGCCGTGGTCGCGGGGTTCGCGACGGTGGCCGTTTGCGCGCTCGCGCTCGTCGTGAACCACCAATGGCTGCTCGGCCGCTCGTCGACCGTGTCGGCGGAGACGCCGGAGTCCGCGACAACCGTCCCCCGGACCGGCGCCGACTTCGACGAGGCGCTCGGGGGCGTGTTCCCGTCGGGTCACCGCACGGAAGCGGCGCGCCAGCGGCTGCGCGACCGGCTCCGGGAGACCGCGGTTCGGACGGTCGCGCGTCGGCGGTCGGTCTCTCGGGAGCGAGCCGAGCGCCTCGTCGAGAACGGCGACTGGACCGACGACGACGCGGCCGCCGCGTTCCTCGGCGACTCGATCGAACCGCGTCGCGTCCGCCTACGGCGGCGGATCTCGACGCGGCTCGCGTCCCGGTACCAGGCGCGCCGGGCCGCTCGCGCCGTCGTCGCGGCCGATGGGAGGGACGAGCCGTGACCGACGGCGGCGACGGGACCTCGAACGACTCCGGCGACGGGCTCTCCGGGGGCGAACGGACTGGACGGTGGCTGACCGCCGTGGCGGTCGCGCTCGTGGTCGGGTCGGCCGGAGTCTACTTCGGACGCCCGGCGCTGCTCCTCGCGGCCGTCGTCGGTCTCGCCTACACGGCCTATCCGCTCGTGACGGCCGGGCCGACGGCCACCCTCGCGCTCACGCGGGCCGTCGACGACGCCTCGCCCGCGTACGGCGACGCGGTGACCGTCACAGCGACGCTGACGAACACGGGGTCGCGGACCCTGCCGGACGTTCGGTTCGTCGACGGCGTCCCGCCGAGGCTGGCGGTCAGGGGCGGGACGCCCCGCCGCGCCGTCGCGCTCGGGCCTGGCGAGTCCGCGACCGTCCGCTACGTCGTCGAGGCCGAACTCGGAACCCATCGGTTCGAACCGGCGACGGTGACCTGCTACGACCGTAGCGGCGGCGTCCGCGTCGAGACCGAGCTCGGGGTCGGAACCGGGTCCGGTCGCGCCGACGAGGCGAACGAGACCGGCGAAGCCGACGGAGACGGTGAGACGGACGATACCGAAGCCGTGTCGACCCTGGAGTGTTCGGTCCCGGTCGAAGGGGTCCCGCCGCCCCGGCGGACGGCGCGGGCGACGGGACGGACGGTCGTCGACGCGAGCGGGTCGGGCGTCGAGTTCGACCGCACTCGGGAGTATCGACCGGGCGACCCCGCCGACCGGATCGACTGGCGGCGCTACGCCCGCACCGGCGACCTGACGACCGTCGAGTACCGACCGGACCGCCGGCGGTCGGTCGTCGTCTGTCTCGATGCGCGGCCGCGGTCGGTCCGCCGAGCCGGTGACGGCGACGCGGACGCCGTGACCGCCGGCGGGGCCGCGGCGGCCGCCCTCGCGACGACGCTGCTCGACCGCGGGGCCCGGGTCGGCGTCGCCCGCCTCGGCCCCCGGTTCGAACTGGTCGGCCCCGGCGGCGGTCGCCACCACCGCGAACGAATCACGACGCTGCTGACCGACTCGACCGACGGCCCGAGCGCCGCGTCCGACGGTGGGAACGCGGCTGCGGACCCCGCTGCAGCGACCGACGGCGCCGGCGGACCGGCGGTCCCGTCGGGTTCGGCCGACGAGTTCCGGGGGCAGGTCGACGAGGTGCTGGAACGGACCGGCGGCGCCGTAGAGTTCGTGCTGGTGACGCCGCTGCTCGACGAGTTCGGCGTCGACGTCGCGCGCCGCGCCGCCGAACGGGGACGGGGCGTCGCGACGCTCAGCCCGGACGTGACGGGCGACGGATCGCTGGGGGCCGAGGTCGTCGGCGTCGAGCGCCGCAACCGGATCGAGGCGTTGCGGTCCACGGGCGTCCCGGTCGGCGACTGGCGACCCGGCGACCCCGTGCGGTGGTCTCGGGCCGGCGGAGGTGACCGCTGAGATGGGTGTCGACCGCTCGCCCGATAGAGGCCCGGCGTTCCCGGGTAGTGCGGTCGCGGTGGTCGCCGCACTGAGCGCGGCGGCACTGCTCGCGACCGACCCGTCTGAGTTCGCCGTCGTGGCCGTCGACGCGGTCGGAACCGGGTGTCTCCTCGCCGGCGGCTATCTGCGATTCCGCGGCCGTCGGCTGGTCGCCCCGCTCGCGCTGTCGGTCGGACTCGTGACCGTCCTCGTCGCGGTCGGGCTCGCGGTCGTCTACCCCGCCGGTTTAGTCACGAAGGCGGCGCTCGTCCTCGGGACGCTCGGACCGGGCGTGCTCGCCGTCGGCCTCGTCCCGCTGCGTCGCTCGTGGGCCGGCCGACTGGTCGCCCTCGCGACCGCGCTCTCGGTCGCCGCCGTGGTCGTACGGGGGTTCCTGGCCGCGACCGGCCGGATCTCGCTGCTCGTCGCCCTCGCCGCGACGATCCTGGCGTGGGACGCCGCCGACCACGCGGTCGGCCTCGGCGCCGACGTGGGCCGCGCGGGGGCGACCGTCGGAGCGTCGGCGGCGCACCTCGTCGGGTCCCTCGCAGTCGGAGTCGTCGCCGTCGTCGCCGCGACCGGCCTGTACGGCGTCGGCCCCTCGTCGGTGCCGCTCGTCTCCGTCGTCTCCCTGTTCGTCGCCGTCGTCGTCCTGCTCGCGGCGCTCGCGCTCGGGCACGTTCCGTCCGGTGACGGCGCGGACCTGAAGCGCTGAAATCCTCGACGTGCGAACTGCCGGAGAAAGAGCAGACCCGAGACGGCTAGGCAATGTCCCGGCTCGTGTCGATCGAGACCTGCTCGACGAGGTCGAGCTTGATGATGTCGGTCGGAGCGCGGCCGCCGCGGAACTTGGGGATCGCGAGGCGGTTCTCGACCTCGTCGGAGTCGGTCGTGGTCTTCAGCTCGAAGATCACGTCCGCGAAGTGTTCGGTGGTGTCGCGCAGCGGCGGCACGCTGCGCCCGTCGAGGCAGTGGACGATGGCGAGGCTGCCCGTGTTGACGATGTGGTTCTGCAGGTCGTTCATGAAGGAGCGGTACCGCGACGGCGGCTCCTGTGCCTCGAGCACGTCGAGCGGGTCGACGATGAGATTCGAGGTCTCGGGGAGCGCGCTGACGAGCTTGCTCGCGTTGTCCAGCGGCGCCTCGCCCGAGATGTGGCGGACCGTGGGGTCGCCGGTGTCGGTGGGCGACTGCTCGATGCTTGCCGTGACCGACTGGGCGGTGCGGTCGAGCGAGAGGTACAGCGTGCCGCGGGTCGCGGTGAGTTCGTAGAGGAACAGCTCCGCCTGGCTGGCCGGCTGGGCGCTGAGAGCGACGATGCTCCCCTCCGGGATTCCACCCCCGAGCTTCCGATCGAGGACATCGATGCCCGTGTTCAGCCGGTTGACCATGCTATCGAGTCATTACGATCCCACCAGATTAAACATTCCGCCTCACGAGCGCCGTTGCGAGCCGATCGTACGACGTGCGTCCGACCCGGTCGCCCAGCACGTCACCCGCGATCTCCGGAACCGTCGCCAGTACCGGCTCGACCGCGCGAGCGAGGTCCGCCGAAGCCGAGACGGCCGACGGCGGGTCGTCGGTCCGGGTGAGGACGCTCCCCGCGACTCGGGCGTCCAGCGTCTCGGCCATCCGCGCGGTCTTGGCGGCGTCGTCGAGGCTCGCCGGCTCGCCGGTCGAGACGACCAGCGCCGCGTCGGCGTGACGCAGCGGCGCGGCAGCCGCGTCCGTCGCGCCCGCCGGGCAGTCGAGGATCACCCGCTGACGAGCGCGCCCGAGCCGGCGGAGCGCCGTCCGGTCGAGCGGTCCGGAGGCGTTCCCGGACGGGAGCACGTCGACGCCGGGAACGACGGTGCTCCGGTGGGTCACCGCGGCGATCGAGTCGCCGTCGGCGACGGCGTCGACGCCCGGCGAGCGGTCCGTATCGGCCATCGTGTGCAGGTTCGGCATGTCGCAGTCGGCGTCGACGACGAGCGGTCGGCCGCCGTCCCGCGCGAGCGCGGCCGCCAGCCCCAGCGCCGTGGTCGTCTTCCCGCAGCCACCCTTGCCGCCGGCGATCGCGAGCATGGGTCGGCGTGGTCGGGCTCTCGTACTTGAACCTTCGGCGCGGGTGACCCCGTGTCGGGAGTTTCAAGACAATCGAGGGCGCGACTCTACTCGATGCGTCACGACCACATTATCAGTGCGAAACAACTCTCGCGGGCGGACATCGAGGCGGTGCTCGACCGGGCGGCGGAGGTGGCCGCCGACCCGGAGTCGTTCGCCGACCGCCACGAGAACGCCCTGCTCGGGCTCTGTTTCTTCGAACCGAGCACGCGGACGAAGATGAGCTTCACCGCGGCGATAAAGCGGCTGGGCGGCGACGTCGTGGACATGGGCACCGTCGAGTCCTCCAGCGTCAAGAAGGGCGAGAGCCTCGCCGACACGGTCCGGGTGGTCGAGGGCTACGCCGACGCGCTCGTCCTTCGCCACCCCAGCGAGGGGTCGGCACAGATGGCCAGCGAGTTCGTCGACGTGCCGCTGATCAACGCCGGCGACGGCGCGGGCCAACACCCCACCCAGACCCTGCTGGATCTGTACACGATCCGCGAGTCGGCGGGCTTCGACGACCTGACGATCGGGATCATGGGCGACCTGAAGTACGGGCGGACGGTCCACTCGCTGGCCCACGCGCTGACGAACTTCGACGCCGACCAGCACTTCATCAGCCCGGAGAGCCTCAAGCTCCCCCGGAGCGTCCGCTACGACCTCCACGAGGAGGGCGCGTCGATCCGCGAGCACACGGAGCTGGACCCGGTGCTGCCGGAGCTGGACGTGCTGTACGTCACCCGGATCCAGGCCGAGCGGTTCCCCGACGAGAGCGAGTACCGGGCGATCGCCGGCGAGTACCAGATCGACACCGAGACGCTGGATGCGGCCCGCGACGACCTGACGGTCATGCACCCGCTCCCGCGCGTCGACGAGATCGCCCACGAGATCGACGACACCGACTACGCCCACTACTTCCAGCAGGCCCACAACGGCGTCCCCGTCAGGATGGCGCTGCTGGACCTCGTCCTCGGAGGTGACGAATGAGCGACCGCGAACTCCGCGTCTCCAAGATCCGCAACGGCACCGTCGTCGACCACATCACCGCCGGCCAGGCGCTGAACGTGCTGGCCATCCTCGGCATCGACGCCGACAGCGGCGAGACCGTCAGCGTCGGCATGCGCGTCCCCAGCGACCGCCTCGGCAGCAAGGACATCGTCAAGGTCGAGGGCCGCGAGCTGAGTCAGGACGAGGTGGACGTGCTGTCGCTGATCGCCCCCGCCGCGACGATCAACATCGTCCAGGACTTCGACGTGGTGAAGAAACACCGCGTCGAGCGCCCCTCGGAAGTCGTCGGCGTCCTCTCCTGTCCGAACCGCCACTGCATCACGACCGAGGACGAGCCCGTCGAGTCCCGCTTCGACGTGCTCGACGACGGCATCCGCTGCACCTACTGCGACACCATCGTCCGCGACTCCATCCCCGAGCAGATCGACGTGGCCTGATCGCTTTCGCTGCTAGGCGGCATCTGAGCGCGGTTTCGGCGGCTTGCGGGCGAAAGGGAGTCGCCTATTGACAGACCCTTCGAGTGGCCGGTGGAGGGCTTCCAGTGTTCTACCACGACGACAAACTCCAGTACCCGGTCGAAGTAGAGGAACCCGACCCGGCGTTCGCGAAGATGCTGCAGGAGGCCATCGGCGGCGTCGAAGGCGAGATGCGCGTCTGCCTGCAGTACATGTTCCAGGCGTTCGGCGTCCCGGACGAACACGCCGAGTACCGCAAGCTCCTCATGGAGACTGCCGTCGAGGAGATCGGCCACATCGAGATGCTCGCGACGGCCGTCGCGAAGAACCTCGAGGGCGCTCCCACGGAGTTGCGCGAAGAGATGAGTTCGGACGGGGCCGTCAACGCGGCGATGTCCGGAATGCTGCCACGGCAGTACCTCTCGGCGGGCATGAACGCGATGCCGATCGACGCGAACGGCAACCCCTTCGACGCCAGCTACGTGGTCGCCAGCGGCAACCTCGCGGCGGACATGTACGCCAACGTCATGGCCGAGTCGACCGGTCGCCTGCTGGCGGCGCGGCTCTGGGAGATGACCGACGACCCGGGGATGAAGGACATGCTGTCGTACCTGGTCGCTCGCGACGCGATGCACCAGAACCAGTGGCTGAAGGCGCTGCACACGCTGGGCGACCCCGAGGACCCCTTCGACCACCTCCCCATCCCCAACACCTTCCCCGAAGAGGAGATGCCCGACGAGTTCGACTACTCCTTTATGTCGACCACCCGCGACGGCGAGGAGTACGAGGCCCCGTGGACGCAGGGCCCGTCCGTCGACGGGACGGAGGACTTCTCGTTCGTCTGGGAGGGCGACATGGAGGGCGCGATGCGGGACATCTCCGCGGCCGACCCCGACACGCACAACGAGGTGGCGAGCGACGACGACTGAGCGCGGTCGACGGCGCGTCCGTCGCCGACCGAGCGGTCGCCCGGCGAACGAGCGGTCGCCCGCGATCCGATCGGTCGCTCGGTCGTTTCGCACCAGAAACACTTTAACCGGTTGCCACGAACGTACGAGCGATGTCGAAGAAATCACTGGTCGTGCTGGTCGCCCTGGTCGCGGTCGCCGTCGTCTACAAGACGGCGCTCGCCGAGTAAGGGGGATCTCAGGCGCACCAGCGCCGGCGAGGCATCGCTCTCCGACCGCCTTTTCGAACGACTTACACCGCCCGCCCCCAATCCACGGGTATGTACGGCGTCGTCACGCGCAACGAGCCCGAACTGGAGTGGGCGGAGTTCGACCGCGCCTTCTACGAGGTCAAGGACGTGACCGGGCGCGCGGCCGAACCCGTCGACAACGGCGTCAACATGGTCTCCTGTTTCGGGGACAACAAGGCCGCCGCCGACAACCCCGACCTGGTCCCCGAGAGCGCCGAGGGCGAGCCCGCCACCCGTGATCGGCCCTACTTCGACTGGGCCTACGTCTGCCCCACCCACGAGCGCTACCGCGAGGGGCTGCTTGAGATAATCGAGGACGCCGCCGACGCGAACGAGGACGTGCGCCTCGACGACGTGGGCTTTCCCCGCGAGGAGTACTGCCACTGCGACCGCTGTGAGGCCGCCTTCGACGACAGCGAGTTCGACGACTGGCGCGCCTGGCGCGCGAGCGTCATCACCGAGTTCGTCGCCGAGGCCCGCGAGCGGGTGCCGGGCGACCTGTATCTCACGCTCTACCCCGACCCCTATCCGGGACACATCTACGACCGGGCGGGGCTGGAGGTGGACGCGCTGGCGGAGTACGTCGACGAGTTCGTCGTCCCGCTGTACGACATGGCCTACTCGACGACCTACTGGCTGGAGATCCTCGCCAAGGGGTTCGTCGACGAGCTCGATTCCCCCTTCTCGATCGAACTCTACGCGGTCGAGGTCGACATCGACGACCTCGTCCACGCGACGGAGGTCGCCGACGAGTACGCCGAGTCGGTGCTGTTCGGCTACGACGCCAGCAACGCCCGGGCCACGATCCGGCGGCTAGAGGCCGACGCCCGCGAAGGCGAGCAGTTCGGGCCCGAATAGCGGAGACCGGCAACGCGACAGGGCGGTCACTCACTCGCCGAAGCGGTCGCGGCGCCACTCCCGCAGGACCGACCGGTCCCGGGTGTTCTCGGGCAGTTCGTCGAACCAGCGAGCGTCGGTGATCTCGCCGTCGGGGTCACACACCGCCAGATCGGTCGACTCCGCTTGGCCCTCGAAGATGGGGAGGACGCCCCAGGTCTCGTGGCCGTCGCTGTGGAAGCGGACCTCGCCGAGGACGCCCAGGCCGTCGTAGGTCACGTCGATCCCGGCCTCCTCGCCGAGTTCGCGTCGTGCCCCCTCGCGGACGGACTCGTCGGGTTCGACCTCGCCGCCGGGGAGCACCCAGGTGTCGATGGCGGCCTGCTCGACGAGCAGGAGTTCGCCGGAGGGCCGATAGGCGAGCGTGTGGGCGCCGTAGGGGAGGCCCTGCGCTTCGATGCGTTCGGCGACGGTCCGGAAGCGGTCGCGCGAGACCGTCCGGGCGGTCCGGAACTCGACGAAGTCGTCGTACTCGTCGGCGAACCGGTGGTACACCTGTTCGGCCTCCTGGCGGGCCTCGGTGGCGAGGTACCAGAGGTTGTCGACGGCGGTCATCGAACCGGTGTCGGCGGATGCGGTCTGCTCGACGGGCGCGGTCCCCCCGGCAAACGCCACCGCCGGTCAGCGCGCGTTCGCTCGGTCATGGCCTCACGTTCGCGAGTCTCCGCCATAAGTTTTCGACCTCCGGGCCAGTTCGCTGCCGTTAGGAGCCGCTTCCGTACGTCCCGAGCCGGCGCCAGCGTGTGTCTGCCGGGCGTCTGACGGGTATTTATGAATCGCGTCGAGAGACCAGATATCGATGACCGAGGGTGTCAGGCGGGCGAACGAGGGTGTGCGATCGAGCGAGCGCGGTGACGGCTCCGACGCGGGCGAGGACGGGACCGGCGACGCCGACGAGGTCGGGACCGGTTCGGTCGCACTGGTGTGCGAACCGGCGTTCCGCGCGGACGCGGCGGGCCAGCTCGACCGCGCGCTGAACGGCGAGAGCGCGCGGAGCGTCCTCGGAGTGTTGTATCGCCACGACGTACAAGCGTGGACGACGGCGCTTCGGACGCGATGCGACCGGGTCGACTCGGCCGCGGTCGCCGCCGTCGGTCCCGTGGCGGACGCGGACCGGAGCTGCGACCGCCTCCCGGTCCGCAACGTCTCGGACCCGACCGACCTCACCGGCGTCGCCATCGCCGTCGGCGAGTGGCTGCGCGCCCGCGACGCCGACGAGCAACCCGTCGTCTGTCTCGACTCGCTGTCGACGCTGCTGCAGTACGCCGACCTCGAACGCGCGTTTCGGTTCCTGCACGCGCTGGTCGCGCGGGTCCGCTCGGCCGGCGCGACCGCGTACGTCTCGGTCGACCCGGGCGCACACGACGGGGCGACCCTGGCGACGCTCCGGACGCTGTTCGACGCCGTGGTCGGAACCGAGCGGCGGGCCGGCGACACGACGGCCGCCGCACCGACCGACGCCTCGGAGTCGTCGGCCGATTCGACGGGTCGCGCCGTCGTCACCGACGGCGGCGATCCGGGGGTCCCCAGCGGAGCGGCGAGCGGGACCGAGTGAGACGGATCAATCCCTTTTTGACGGGCCGTCGAGTACCGCCGCCCATGGCATTCGAAGAGGACGACAGCGTCATCCTCCGCGACGAGCACAGCGAGTACGACGGCGAAGCGGGCACGGTCACGCAGGTCGTCGAGACGATGTTCGGCGACGAGAACTACACCGTCTCCTTCGAGGACGGGCAGGAAGCCGGCGTCTCCGAGGACCAGCTCGAAGCCGCCGAGGAGTAACTCCCGGTCGATGGCCTCCGTCCCGCTGCACTACGTCGACCTGCGAGCGTTCTGCTACGTCACCGAGGACGAGGAGCGCGTCGAGTCGGCGCTGCGCGCGTTCCTCCCCGAGGACTTCGAGATCGAACGCGCGGCCTCGGAGGGGCACCACGGCGACCGCATCGTCGTCCTCTCGGCGCGCGTCGAGCGCGCCGATGAGATCCGTCACGTCCTCGACAGACTGGGCGAACTCGACGACGTCGACGCCGTCGTCTCCGAACTCGACGAGCGGGTCGACGACAACTGCGCCTTCTACCTGACGCTGGACAAGCAGGCGGCGTTCCGGGGCGAGATCGAGCGCGGCGACGGCATCACCTTCCGCTCGAAGGTCGAGGCCTACCCCGCCGACAAGCCCGCGGCCGTCGAGAACGCCCGCGAGGTCTTCGAGGCGCTCTGACGGTGGCGTGACCGCGATGTACGAAGCCGTCCACGCCCGTCCCGACGGCGAGGCGACCGTCGCCCGCCAGGCGACGACCGCCGCCGAGTACGGCTTCGACGGGATCGTCGTCCGCAACCACGGCGACGCCCTCGCCGAGTTCGACGCCGAGGAGATAGCCGAGACGTACGACGTCGAAGTCGTCGAGGGCGTCGAGATCCGGGCGGAAGACCCCTCGCGAGCGAGCGGGTTCGTCGGCAACCACCGACGGTCGAAGACGGTCGTGGCGGTCCACGGCGGGTCGGCGGCGATCAACCGCTTCGCCGTCGAGCAGCCGGCCGTCGACGTGCTCGCCCATCCGATGGCCGGCGACGGCGACGTGAACCACGTCCTGGCGAACGCGGCCGCCGAGAACGGCGTCCGCTTCGAGTTCTCCTTCCGGCGAGTGCTCCGGGCCGACGGCGGCCGGCGCGTCCAGGCGATCCGCGGTCTCCGGAAGCTCCGCGAGATCGTCGAGGACGCCGGTGCGCCCTACGTCGTCAGCGCCGACCCGCGCAGTCACCTCCAGCTCCGGGCGCCCCGCGAACTCGTCGCCGTCGGCGAGGTGCTGGGCTTCGACGCCGACCAGATCCGGACGGGGCTGGCCGAGTGGGGTCGGCTCGTCGACCGGAACCGCCGGCTGGCGAGCGACGCGTTCGTCGAGCCGGGCGTCTACCGCGAGGCCGCCGCCGAGGACGGCGCCGACGTGGACGACCGGTAGGTCGCCGAGCGCGAGCCGGGGCTACCGACCGGGAGCGAGGCGTTCTTTGCCCCCCGGGCCGAACTCGGTGCCATGAAACGCTCGCTCGACGAGCACGCCGCCCGCTTCGACGAGATGGCGGCCGACTACGACGACGACGAGAGCGACGAGTACCGCGCCTGCGCGTCGCTGGTCGTCGAACACGCCGATCCCCGCCCCGGCGACACCGTCCTCGACCTGGGGACCGGAACGGGCGCCATCGCCCTCCCCCTGGCCGAGGAGGCCGAGCGCGTGATCGGCCGGGACATCAGCGAGGGGATGCTCGAGGAGGCCCGCGAGAAGGCGACCGACCGCGGACTCTCGAACGTCGAGTTCGGCGAGGGGCGGTTCCGCGAGCCGGCCGTCCCCGACGACGCCGACGTGGACGTGGTGACGACGAACTTCGCGATGCACCACCTCTCGGACGCCGAGAAGCGCGAGACGCTCGACGCGATCGCCGGGCTCGAACCGCGACGAGTCGTGCTCGGTGACGTGATGTTCTTCGACGGCCCCGACCCCGACGACCCCTTCTACAGCCCGGAGGTCGACGACCCGGCGACGGTCGGGACGCTCGCGGACGCGTTCACCGCCGCGGGCTACGCGCTGACGGCGGTCGAACGAGTCCACGACCAGGTGGGCGTCCTCGTCGCCGAGCGCGTGGTTCCCGTCGGGGAGCCGGCCGAACCGGTCGGTGGGCCCGACGCCGCCGACGCGGAGGGCGGCTCGTGAAACACCTCCCGAAACACCTGCGACCGCGGTGGCGCTACCTCGCGGTCGAGCTGGAGGCGTGGCCCGACGCGGAGGTCGACCGCCGGGCGTTCCAGCGCGAGCTGTGGTTCGCGGCGCAGAACCTGGTCGGCGACGCCGGGAGCGCGGAGGCGGACCTGTCGGTGGTTCGCTTCTCGTTCGACGACGGCGCGGGCCACGCCATCGTGCGGGCGCGCCGGGGCGAGGTCGACCGCGCGCGGGCGGTGCTGGCGTGTCTGGACGGGGTCGACGGCGCGGAGGTGGGCGTCCGCGTGCGGGGGGTTAGCGGCACGGTGCGTGCCTGTGAAGAAAAGTATATACGACGCCGACCGGAACCTTCTGACCAGAGAAACGTCGTCTTCGAGAACGCCGAGCGGCGTGCCGTCGGTCGCGACGGCCGAATCGACGTGCGGGCCGACGACGCGTTCGTCGGGGCGACCGAACTCGATCTATAAATATGCAGGGACAATCGCAACAGCAGGCGTACGACCGCGGGATCACGATCTTCTCGCCGGACGGCCGGCTCTACCAGGTCGAGTACGCCCGCGAAGCCGTCAAGCGCGGCACGGCGAGTATCGGCGTACGAACAGCTGACGGAGTCGTGCTGGCGGTGGACAAGCGCATCCGTTCGCCGCTGATGGAGCGTTCGTCCGTCGAGAAGATCCACAAGGCCGACGACCACATCGGCATCGCCAGCGCCGGCCACGTCGCCGACGCGCGCCAGCTCATCGACTTCGCCCGCCGCCAGGCGCAGGTCAACCAGCTGCGCTACGGCGAGCCCATCGGCGTCGAGACGCTCACGAAGTCGGTCACCGACCACATCCAGCAGTACACCCAGGTCGGCGGCGCCCGCCCGTTCGGCGTCGCGCTCATCATCGGCGGCATCGCCAACGGCGAGCCCCGCCTCTACGAGACCGACCCGTCGGGCACCCCCTACGAGTGGAAGGCCCTGGCCGTCGGCGCCGACCGCGGCGACATCCGCGAGTACCTCGAGGACAACTACGACGAGGAGATGGACCTCGACGGCGGCGTCGGCCTCGCCCTGGAGGCGCTCGCGTCGGTCAACGACGGCGAGCTCGCCCCCGAGGGCATCGGCATCGCCACCATCAGCGTCGACGACGAGGCGTTCGCCGAGATGAGCGACGCCGAGAAGGAGTCCCACCTCGACGAGCTCGACCTCCTCGCCGTCGAAGAGGA
The DNA here is from genome assembly GCF_013415885.1 of Halosimplex rubrum. Taxonomy (NCBI): domain Archaea; kingdom Methanobacteriati; phylum Methanobacteriota; class Halobacteria; order Halobacteriales; family Haloarculaceae; genus Halosimplex; species Halosimplex rubrum. Next base: position 3,382,651 of record NZ_CP058910.1, on the reverse strand, counting down.
CGACGAAGACGAGAGCGACGAGGAGTAACGCCGCCCCGAGCGGCGCCCGGTCGCTTTCGGTGGCTCGTCGCGAGACGGGTCGGCGGCCGCCGGCGTGCGGTCCGCGCCCACACACCTTTTTACCCACACGGTGTTACCTCAGGGTATGATATCGCTCGACGAGGCCGTGACGGCGCGTCTCGAGTCCCACGGTGAGCGCTTCGAAGTGCTCGTCGAACCCGACGCCGCCCTCGCGATGAAGCGCGGCGAGTTCGACGGGGAACTGGAGGACGTGATCGCCGCCGAGGACGTCTTCGAGAACGCCTCCCGCGGGGACCGCCCGCCGGAGAACGCGCTCGAGGAGGTGTTCGGGACGACCGACCCGCTAGCGATCATCCCCGAGGTCGTCGAACGCGGCGAGATCCAGATCACCGCCGAGCAGCGCAAGGAGATGCAGGAGCGCAAGTACCGGGACCTGGTCAACCGCATCACGCGCAACGCGGTCAACCCCCAGATGGACGACGCGCCCCACCCGCCCGACCGCATCGAGAGCGCGCTGGAGCAGGCCGACTTCAAGGTCGATCCGATGGAGCCCGTCGAGAACCAGGTCGACGACGCGCTGGACGCGCTCCGGCCGGTGATCCCCATCCGCTTCGACACCGTGAAAGTCGCCGCCCAGCTGCCCGCGGACTACGCCGGCAGCGGCCAGGCGCAAGTGAGGGAGTTCGGCGACCTCGAACGCGAGGAGTGGCAGCCCGACGGCTCCTGGGTCGGCGTCGTCGAGTTCCCCGCCGGGATGCAAAACGAGTTCTACGACCTCGTCAACGAGGTCTCCAGCGGCGAGGCCGAGACGCGTATCCTCAAAGACGAGGACGACATCGACACCCGGTAGGCCCGGGGCCACGACATCGACGCCCGGCCGCTCGCCGCCGGCCGGAACGGACCGGTCGGTCCGCTCGCCGACCTGCTCCGACGATCGCAGGACCACGGCGGTTCTGGAGAGTTGATCACCGCGGTTGTGTGAGATTACTGACCGTCGTCGGGCGGTCACGGTCCTCCTGTGAGCGGTTCTCGGGGGCGTGAACGTTCCGGTGTTGATATATGGGGCGATGTCGAACTTTCGAATATGACCAACGTCTGCCGTAACTGCAAACGCACGTTCAGTACGGAACTCGAGCTCGAACTCCACCGTGACACGTGCTCGCAGGGGGATCTCTTCTGCGACGAGTGCGGCGAGCGGTTCGCGGAGCGGACGGCCACGGAGGACGGCTGGCACTATCGATGCCCCAGCGACGACTGCGACGGCGAGGGGATGGGCGAGGACATCCACAACGTCAGCGACGTACGCATCGAGAAGTCGGTCTGACGACCGCGGCTCCCCGATTTTCACCGAGCGGTGCTATTCCGTCGATAGCTCGTCGTTCTCGGCGATCGACGCGATCCGGTCGAGCGCTCGATGGCAGACGACGGCGTACCCGCCCGCGAGCAGCGGGATCTCGAAGGCGACCCGCGAGCGGTCCTCGCCCAGCGGCGTGACCGCGTGGCCGGTCGCCGGGATCTCCGCCACGCGCCACGTCCAGCGGTAGTTCCCGCAGGTCTCGACCTCGAAGGGGATCCACGGACCGCCCGCGACCTGCACCTCACCTCGCGCTCCGGGTTCGACGTATCGGTGTCGCGAGCGGACGGCGGTGACGCTCGGACCCCACTCGGGCCACTGCTCCGTGTCGGTCAGGGTCCGCCAGACGGTGTCGGCGTCGGCGCCGACGACGCGGTCTACGACGAGGCGCCGACCGTCCGGCGTCCGCTCGATCCGCGGCAGCGAAGCCATGTGTGCCCGTTGGAGCCGCTCGGACTTGGGTGTCGGGGCAGGAGCCGACTCCGGACGGTCCGCCGTCTGCGCTCGCCCGTCAGGGGATCTCGCCGACCGCCCGGTCGAGGTCGGACGCACCGCGCCAGTGGACGACGCGCTCGTCCGCGGCGCGTTCGAGTGCCGCGAGGTGGGCGGCGGCCATCCCGTTGTCGTAGCGCTCGCGCCGTCGTTCGTCGCTCTCGTAGGCGCGTTTCAGCAGCCACAGCACGTCTCGAACACGGCTCTGTTCGTGATAGAGATACCCGAGCTCCCAGACGTGGCCGCCGCCGTAGTCTTCGAGGACGCCGACGACGTGGGTCGCCTGCTCGCAGAGGATCTCGAAGGCGGGCGCCCACAGATCGATCTCGTCGCCGGAGAGCCCGAAGTCCTCCAGCATGAACGCCGTCGCCTCGCGGCGGTCGTCGAGCAGGTCCCGAACCCGGCGGCGGCGCTGGCCGGGACCGTCGTCGCCGCCGCGGCCGACGACCAGATATCGGCGGTCGCTGTACTGGATGTCGTTGAGCCGGTCGCCGTGGAGGTGCGTCTTCAGCCGCTCGTGCTGCCGTGGGGTGAGCGTCAGCGAATCCGGACTCGCGTCGACGAGTCCCGCGCCGTCGACGCCGTCGACGTAGTCCGGATCGCTCTCCGTTCCCGCTGTTCGGTCGCCCCCTCGTCCCTCGTCGCTGGCGTCCCCCGACGCGTTCCCGTCTTCGACCATGCCGGCCCGACTCCCGGGCGTGGCAAGTGTCTTCCGTCTGTCGGAGAATCGTTCGACGATCGTTCGACGAATAGTCGAGAACTACTGGCACTCAGCGTCCAAGTGTTTATCACGCCGGGGGTCGTACAGCGAGATATGCGACCCGACACGGCCGAACCCAGGGGGGACGAGGCGAGCGAGGGGTTCGATTCCTGGCTCGCGCTCCAGCGGGTCACCGACTCGACGCGGGCGAACATCGTCGCGGACGTGGTCGGCCACCCGAAGGGCGCGCCCAGTGTCGACGAACTCGACTACACGAATCCGAGCCTCGAAGCGGACACCATCCGCAACCATCTGAAGGTGCTCGCCGACGCGGGCGTCGTCGAGGAGCTGACGGTCCCGGCGGGCCAGCGCACGCGGGGCTACCCCTACAAGTTCTACCGGGTGACCGACGAGGCCCGGGAGCTGTTCGACCGCAACGGCCTGTTCCCCGCCGAGGCGTGGCAGCGACAGTACGACCGCGTCGAGAAGACCACCGAGATCAAGGAACTCGAAGCGATGCCCCGTCCCGAGGCGTGAGTGATTCGACCGCAGTCGGGAATCGGTGCTGAAAGCCCTTGACCCGCTCGCTCACGGGTCGCTCCGCTCTCTCGTTCGCGTGTCGAGGTCTCCCTTCGGTCGACCTCGCTCTCGCGGTCGCTGAAGCGAGAGATCCGCGCTCTCCGCACCGCCCGCGCGGATAGTAGCCCGCTCAGCGACTGAACTGCACGCGAGCGCGACTCACGGTTTGCTCCGCTCACCGTTCGGCCAGCCGTGGCGCTCACTTCGTCTGCTCACGGCGTTTCGCGCCGTACGCATGGTATGCGGGACCTCCGGTCCCGCACTAGTCGCGCCACGCGCGCCTCGCACCGCTCGACAGCGCGCGCCACTCGCTGTATCCAGTAGCTATTTGCAACGTGACACTCCCAGCAGCCGATACCCAGATCCGATAACGGGGGACCAACCTATACAACCCCCCGGCCGTAAGCGACGGTCGAATGATCACGGCCCGCGACCTGCGAAAGGAGTACGGCGGCTTCGTCGCGGTGGAAGGGAGCACGTTCACGGTCGAGGAGGGCGAGGTCTTCGGCATCATCGGCCCGAACGGGGCCGGCAAGACGACGACGCTGAAGATGCTCGCCGGCCTCGTCGAACCGACCGACGGCGAGGTCTCGGTCGCCGGCTTCGACGCCGGCGAGACGGAGATGCGCCGACGGCTGGGCTTCCTCCCGGAGGAGTCGCCGCTGTACGAGGAGATGACGCCCGTCTCCTACCTGCACTTCTTCGCGGACCTCTACGACGTGCCCGAGGGCGTCGCGGACCGGCGCATCCACGACACGCTCGAACGGCTCGAACTCGACCACCGCGACCGCCCCCTGGGCGACATGTCCAAGGGGATGAAACGGAAGGTCGCCATCGCGCGGTCGCTCATCAACGACCCGGACGTGCTGATCTACGACGAACCCGGCAGCGGGCTGGACCCGCTGACCACGAACTACATCATCGACTTCACGCGGGAACTCGGCGAGCAGGGCAAGACCATCGTCTTCAGCGCCCACAACCTCTACCACGTCGAGAGCATCTGCGACCGCGTCGCCATCATGAACGAGGGCCGCATCGTCGCCAAAGGGGATCTGGACGAACTCCAGGCCGAGTACGGCCGGACGGAGTACCACGTCTACACGACCGTCGAGGTGCCCGAGAGCGCGCGCGAGAACGGCTATCATCGGCGTACCGTCGAGAGCATGGACGCGGTCGACGAGACGCGCGAGGCGGCCCAGGCCGCGGGCGGCGAGGTCGTCGACATCCGGACCGAGGAGTCCAGCCTGGAAGAGGTGTTCCTCAACGTCGCCGAGTCCGACCCCGAGGCCGAGCGGACCTCGGGGCCGCGAGCGTGAGCGGCCCGCCGCCGGCCGGCGGCGACGACCGCTCCGGCGGGGAGTCGGGGACGGGAAGCGACGCGTCCGCCGCCCAGCGGTTCGCCCGCTGGCTCCGCACGCGCGTCGAGAACGTCGCCCGGATCGCCCGCTGGGAGGTGACGAAAAACGCCGGCGGCGTCGACCGGCGGACGGTCGTCATCGCGCTGCTGGCGGTCCTCGGACTCGGCGCGATGGCGCCCGTCGCGGTGAGCCAGGGCGTCGCGCTCGACCAGGGGATCTACCGGGTCGGCGTCGTGGAGGAGGACCCCCTCTACGACCCCGCGTACCTCGACCCTACCTTCCGGGTGCAGGACCCGAGCGAGTCGGCGGTCGAAGCGGGCTACCAGGAGGTCATGGTCGTCGGACCACAGGTCCGCGAGTACGCCAACTCGACGAAGGGGCGGGCCGCGGTCGCGGAGCTGCGGTCGACGGTCAAGCGGTACAACGACGGGATCATGGACCTGGAGGACAACCAGTCGGCGGCGTTCCCGGTCGTGGTGAACCTGACCTACGTCGACCGCGAGTCGACGCGGGTCGCGGTCTCGCAGACGCGGACGATCCCTATTCAGACCGACGAGGACGAAGCCGGAAGCGGCGACGGCTCCGCCGGCGGCGGGGACGGCGGCGGGTCGGACGACGGCAATGGAACCGGTTCCGGGACCGGGAGCGACGGGAGCGCGGACGGGAGTTCAAGCGACGAGTCCGGCGACGGTTCGAGCGACGGCGGTGACGGGTCCGGAGACGTGACCAGACCGGGCGAGGGGTCCAACGTCGCCGGGTCGAGCATCGGCGCGCGGCTGACCGGCGGGAGCGCCACCGGTGCCCCGTCGGACATCACGCCCCCGTTCCCGTTCCGGTCGCTCGTGCTCGCGTTCGTGTTCGTCCTGCCGCTGAACTTCGTCATCCAGGCCTACGGCTCGACGATCCTCAGCGAGCGGATCAACCGCCGGGGCGAACTCCTGCTGGTCGCGCCCGTCTCGCGCGGGGACATCATCGTCGGGAAGACGCTGCCGTACTTCGCGGCCGCCCTCGGCGTCGCGACGGGGATCACGCTCGTCCTCCAGGTCGGCCTCGGCCTCGGCGGGTCGGTCGTCTCCGTCCTCGCCGTCGTCCCCCTGGCGATGCTGTTCCTCGCCGCGACCTTCCTCGGCGCGATGTTCGCGCGGTCGTTCAAGGAGCTGACCTTCGTCACGGTGACGATCACCGTCTCGCTCACCTCCTACGCGTTCGTCCCGGCGATCTTCACGGACGTGACGCCGATCGCACTCATCTCGCCGCTGACGCTCGTCGTCAGGGACCTCCAGGGCCAGGCGATCGGGCTCGGGCAGTTCGTCTTCTCGACGCTGCCGCCGACGCTGACGGCGCTGGTCTGTTTCGGTCTCGGTGCCGGCCTCTACCGCGAGGAGGACATGTTCACCCAGCGGCCGATCCCCTACAAGGTGCTCGACGCGCTGGCGGGACCGATCGAGCGCCGACGGAGCGTCGCGCTCGTGACGGCCGTCCTGTTGCCGTTCGTCCTCGTCGCCGAGCTGATCGTCGCCGCGTTCGCGTACCCGCTGTGGCAGGCGGAGATTCCGGTCGGGATCATCGTCGTCGTGATGCTGATCGGCCTGGCCGTCGTCGAGGAACTCGCCAAGAGCCTCCACGTCTACGCCGGCTACGCCCACTCGCTGTTCGACGACCGGCTGCGGACGGCGCTGGTCGTCGGCTTCTTCAGCGGCCTGGGCTTTTTCCTCGCCGAGAAGCTCACGCTGATCGTCCGCCTCGCGGACCTGCAGACGCTCCCCGTGGGTCAGACCCTCGTGGGCGAGCAGGCGGCCGTCGGGATCGGCGTCCCGCTCCCGATACTGCTGGTCGCGCTGTTGCTGGCGCCGCTGGCGCTGCACGTCGTCACGGCGTCGATATCGGCGCTGGGCGCCAGGCGCGGCCGGCGCTCGTACGCGGTCGCGCTGGTGGTCGCGGTCGCGGTTCACGTCGCCTACAACCTCACGGTGGTGAGTAGCCTTGTCGGGTGACTCCTCGCCGGCCCCGCAGCCGGGGTCGACGGCGGCCGAGTCCGACGGACGACCGGGAGACGGCGGCGGACCGAGCGCCGACGATGCGTCCTCGGGTCGGTCGCTGTTGTCGGACCCGCGACTCACCGTCGCCAAGCGGGACCTGGCGTCGCTCAGCCGCGAGAAGACGATCGTCCTCGCGCTGTTGATCCAGCTGTTCGTCGCGGCGTTCTCGTCGTTCCTCGTCGTCGGGCTCACCTCGCTGTACAGTCCGGGGTCGGTCTCGGCCGGCGAGGTAGTCGTCGGCGTCGCCGGCGAGCACGACGACGCGCTGGTCCGGGCGGCCAACGACCAGCGGGGCCTCCGCGCGATCGTCTACCCGAACCCCGGGGCCGCCCGTGACGCCTACCACGACGGGAACGTCCACGCCACGCTGTTGGCCGGCGATTCGGGCGACCGGATCGACGTGACGGTGATCGCGCCGACCGAGAGCATCGAGACGACGCTGATCGTCGACCAGGTGCGCACGCTCCTCGAGTCGCTCGAGCGCACCGAGCGGATCGCCCGCTCGGACTCCCTGGACCGCTCGACGGTCCCGCTCCCCGACGACGTCGACGCCAGCCCCTACTTCGGGTTCACCTACACGGTGCTCGTCCCGCTGCTCCTCTTTCTCCCCCCGTTCATCAGCGGCTCGGTCGCCGTCGACGCGCTGACCGAGGAGATCGAACGCGGGACGCTGGAACTCCTGCGGGTCGCGCCCCTGTCGCTGGTCGACATCGTCGACGGGAAGGCCCTGGCGATGATCCTCATCGCGCCCGTCCAGGCGGCGATGTGGATCGGCCTGCTGGGATTCAACGGCATCGCCGTCGCGAACGTCCCGCAGTTGCTACTGGTCGTCACCGCGATGACGACGCTCGTCGTCACGCTCGGGCTCTCGCTGGGCGTGCTCACGGCCAAACGCCGGCAGGCCCAGCTGCTGTACTCCGTCCTCGTGATCTTCGGCTTCGGTGCGCTGACGGCCGCGTCCGGGAACTCCTTCGTCGCCGAACGCCTATTCGCGCTCGAACACCCGGCGACGACGGTCGCGAAACTCGCCGTCGACAGCTCCACCGCGGTGACGACCGTCCACGTCGCCGCCTACGCCGTCGCCGCGGCCGTCCTGTTCGTCGGCGCCCGTCGACTCGTCGCGCGGACCGACCCCGAAGGGCTCTGAGCCGTGCCGGCCCCTTCTCAGGACCTCCGCAGAGAGCCGGCGACAGCGCCCGGGGAACCCACCTTTTTGCGCCGCGGAGCCCTCCGGAGCGTATGGAGTACACGACACTCGGATCGACCGGCGTCGAGGTCAGTCGCATCTGTCTCGGTTGCATGAGCTTCGGCTCGTCGGACTGGCGCGAGTGGGTCCTCGACGAGGAGGAGGGTATCGAACTCGTTGAGCGGGCCCGCGATCTCGGTATCAACTTCTTCGACACCGCGAACATGTACTCGCTCGGCGAGTCCGAACGCGTCCTCGGGACGGCGCTGGAGGGCCACCGCGAGGAGAGCGTCGTCGCGACGAAGGGCTTCTTCCAGATGGACGACGACGACCCCAACTCGGGCGGGCTCTCGCGGAAGGCCATCGAGCAGGCGCTCGACGACTCCCTGGAGCGGCTGGGCATGGACACCGTCGATCTGTACCAGATCCACCGCTGGGACTACGACACGCCCATCGAGGAGACGCTTCGCGCGCTCGACGACGCGGTCCGCCGGGAGAAGGTCCGGTACATCGGCGCGTCGTCGATGTGGACCCGCCAGTTCGCCGACGCGCTGCACGCCAGCGACCGACTGGGCCTCGAACGGTTCCAGACGATGCAGAACCACTACAACCTCCTCTACCGCGAGGAGGAGCGGGAGATGCTCCCGTACTGTGAGCAGGAAGACGTGGGGGTCATCCCCTGGTCGCCGCTGGCGCGGGGCTATCTCACCCGTCCGCACGAGGAGTACGACGCGACGACCCGGGGCGAGACCGACGACTACGCCCGGGAACACCCCTACTTCGAGGGCGGGGGGCGGGAGATCAACGAGCGCTGTGCGGAGCTGGCCGACGAGTACGGCGCGACGATGGCCCAGATCGGCCTGGCGTGGCTGCTCGACAAGGACTGGGTCGACGCGCCCATCGTGGGGACGACGAGCGTCGAACACCTCGAACAGGCCGTCGAGGCGCTGAACATCTCGCTGTCCGATTCGGACGCGGAGTACCTCGAAGAGCCCTACGAGCCGGTTCGCGTCTCGGGCCACGAGTGAGTGGTCGCGCGATCCGACGCCGATACCACTAAACCGGGCCCGGCCCACGACTGAGGCGATGACAGATCCCCGCGACGACGCCGACGGGGCGGATCCGTCCCCGGACGACGCCGCGCCGCCCGCCGACGGCACCGCCCATCCCGCCGAGGGCGCCGCCGGCGCGGAGTCGGGCGACGACGCCCGGGTCGGCGCCGACCGGTCGCCGTCGGACGACGCTCCGGGGGCCGCCGAGGCCCCGGCGCCCGAGTCCGACACCGACGACCGTCCGGTCGCCGAGTCCGTCGAGACCCCCGGCGAACCGCGGACGCTCGACCCGACGGTCCGCATCGAGTGGATCGTCGGCCCGCTCGTCGGCGCCCTCCTGACGGCGCTGGTCGCCGGGTTCATCACCTGGGCGGTCGCCGCCGAGTACCTCCCCTACGACCGGCTGCCGAGCGCGGTCGCCGTCGGCGCCGGCCTGTTCGTCCTGTTCGCGGTGTACGGCGCTGTCCGGGCCGTCTTCCTCTATCGGTCGTGGCGCTACGTCGTCCGCGACGAGTCGCTGTATCTCACCCGCGGGGTCCTCACCACGGTTCAGACCGTGGTCCCGTACGTGCGCGTCCAGCACATCGACACGCGCCGGTCGGCCTTCGAGCGCGTGCTCGGCCTCTCGACGCTGGTCGTCTACACCGCCGGCTCCAGAGGCGCCGACGTGACGATCCCCGGACTCACGCCCGACACGGCCGATGACCTCCAGTCCCGGCTCGAACGGCTCGCGATCGCCTCCGAGGACGAAGACGCCGTATGAGCGACGACGACCCCTCGACCGACGGCTCACCGATCGAGGACCCTCCGACCGGCGACGGCCCACCAGCGGACGGCCCACCAGCGGACGGCCCACCAGCGGACGATCCCCGGACCGACGGCACGGAGCGCGAGACGGTCGGCGCGGCCGCCGCCGAGGAGAGCGAGGCGGCCGGCCCCTCGCCGGCGGCGCCGCGGATCGAGGGGCCACAGCAACTGAACGTGCTGACGGTCCCCTACCAGATCGCCCAGCAGGGGATCAGCATCGTCATCGCGATCTTCGTGTTCGGCGGGGGCGGCGTGTCGGCGCTGTTCGGCTCGGGGCAGAGCCTGCTGGCGATCGGCGCGATCGTCGCGATCGTCCTCGGCATCGTGGCGTTCGTCGGCTACTTCGTCGCCCGCTACCGTCGCTTCGAGTACGAGCTCACCGCGGACACGTTCGACATCAGGTCGGGCGTGCTCTCGCGGCGCACGCGGGAGATCCCGCTGCGTCGCATCCAGAACGTCGACATCAGCCAGAACGTCGTCCAGCGCGCCCTCGGGATCGCCGAGGTCGGTCTGGAGACGGCCGGCGGCGGCGGGACGGAGGCCCAGCTCCGGTACGTCACCGTCGACGACGCCGAGGCGCTCCAGTCGGAGATAAGCCGCCTGAGCCGCGTCGCGAAGGCCGAAGACGGCGAGACGACCGCGACCGACGAGGAGCGCTTCGAGACGGTGTTCTCGATCACCGAGCGCGAACTCGGGGTCCTCGCGCTGATCTCCGTTGACCTCCGGATCGCCTCGTTCCTCTTCTTCGGCGCGTCGATCTTCGCGCCGTCGGCCGCCTCGATGGCCCAGCCGGACAGCTGGTGGGAGTACGGCTTCGGTTTGGACAGCCTGGTCGGCGCGTTCCTGGGGCCGCTGGCCGCGCTGGGTGCCATCGCGGCGCTCGCGCTCGTCTCGGGCGTGCTCAACGCCGCCCGCTACTACGGGTTCCGCCTCGACCGCGGGGAAGAGGAACTGCGCTACGAGCGCGGGCTCCTCCAGAAGTTCCGCGGGACGATCCCCCTCTCGAAGGTCCAGACGCTCACCCTTGAGGAGAACGTCCTCGCGCGGGCGCTGGGCTACGCCGCGCTGACTATCGAGACGGCCGGGTACACGCCGACGGGCGGGGAGTCGAACGGGTCCCAGTCGGCGATCCCGGTCGCCGAGCGCGACCGGGTCGTCTCGCTGGCCCGGTCGCTGGAGGCGTTCGAGGACGACCACCTCGAACGGCCGCCGAAACGGGCGCGCCTGCGCTACGGCTTCCGCTACGCCATCGGCCTGGCGATCCTCGTCGCGCTGCTGTACGGCGGGACGGTCCTCTCGACCTTCCAACTGTACTGGTACGTCCCGCTGGCCGCCGTACCGCTCGTCCCCGTCGCCGCCCACTACAAGTGGAAAAATCGCGGCTACGCGCTCGGCGAGGAACACGTCGTCACCCGCAACGGGTTCTGGGTCCGCCGGCAGAAGGTCGTCCCCTACCACCGCGTCCAGACAGTCTTCAGCTCCCAGACGGTCTTCCAGCGCCGGCGCGACCTGGCGACGGTCACCGTCGACACCGCCGGCTCCCAGAGCATCACCGGTCAGGACGCCAAAGCCGTCGACATCGACGCCGAGACCGCCGAGCGGCTCCGCGAGGAAGTCTCCGACGAACTCTACGGGGCGCTCGCCCGTCGGCGCCAGGGGCGCGAGCGCTCGGGTCCCACCGGCGTCGACGTCTCCGACACCGCCCGACCGGGATCACCCGGCGGCGAGACCGGCTCTCCCGGCGACTGACGCCGCCGTCGGGATGGCGAGACCGGGCCGGTCCGAGCCCGCCGCCCTTCGGCCGACGGGGATTGCCGCTTCTCGTGCATTGAGGGATCACCGAGCCGTAGCTCCGGCGGATGATCCCCGCAGGACTCCGAAAGGTAGCCTACGCGTCGATCGCCCTCAAAGGACTGTTCGCGACGGTCGCGCCCCGACTGAGCGCCCGGATCGCGGCGACGCTGTCGCTCCCGGGCTTCGAGAACACCGGCGAACTCGAGCCGACCGACTGGTACGTCCGCGCCGTCCGGGCGACCGGCGTCGGCATGCTCGCCGCCGGCGGCACCGCGCTGCTCCTCGAGAGTCGCGCGGAGTCCGCGAGCGAGGACGACGACTCGACGGGGGCGAACTTCGACGGTATCGACCGGATCGACACCCCCGAAGACGACACCGACGCCGGCGACGCCGCCGACGTGACCGTCGACATCGGAACCGAGGACGACGCCGACACTGACGCGGCCGAGACCCGCGACGACACCGAGTCGGCCGACGAGTAGCGGCGCTCCCCTCTTCTGACAGTCGTTCTGAAGGTCCAAATCACTATACGGGTCCGCGGTCGATATCGGACAGCTATCGGGCGCGGCGGGCCCGACGGAGACACACATGCCTGCTATCGAGACCGAGGACCTGACGAAGCGGTACGGCGACGTGGCGGCGCTGTCGTCGCTCTCACTGTCCGTCCCGGAGGGTGAGCTGTTCGGCCTGCTCGGCCCCAACGGCTCCGGGAAGACGACGACCATCGAGATACTCACCGGCCAGCTCGACCCGACGGCCGGCAGCGCGAGCGTGCTGGGCCACGACCCGGTGGGCGACCCGCTCGCGGTCCGCGAAGCGGTCGGGATCCTCCCGGAGCGCGAGGACCCGCCGAGCTTCCTCACGCCGCGGGAGTACCTCCAGTTCGTCGGCGACGTGCGCGACCTGACGGGGGTCGAGGACCGCATCGACGAGTGGGCCGACCGGCTGGGCTTCGTCGACACGCTCGACACCATCTCGACCGATCTGTCGGAGGGCGAGCGCCAGCGCGTGATGCTCGCCCAGACGTTCATCCACGAGCCCGACCTCGTGTTCATCGACGAGCCGCTGGTCAACCTCGACCCGATCATGCAGGCGGAGGTCAAAGACCACATGCGCGACTACTGCGAGCGGGGTAACACCCTCTTCCTCTCGACGCACTTCCTGGAGGTCGCCGAGGAGCTGTGTACCTCGGTGGGGATCGTCCGCGACGGCGACCTCGTCGCCGAGCGCGACCCCCGCGACCTCGACCCCGACGAGCAACTGCTCGACTACTTCCGACGCGAGGTCGAACCCGGGGCGGGCGGGGCGGGAGCCGAGAGCGGTGCCGTTGCCGGACCCGCGGCGACTTCGGCCGGGGCCGACGGGCGCGAACCATGAGCGGCGGGGACACGGCGACACCGAACCGCCGCGGCGGCCTCTCGACGCGGCTGCTCGTCCGGATGATCCGCGAGGAGTGGCGCCTGCAGGCGGAGCTGTTCGGCGACCGCTTCGCCGCGTTCCCGGTCGTGATCGCCGTCTTCGCCGGCCTCGGCGTCTGGCTGCTGACCGTGGCCGGGACCTCCATCGACGCGGTGGCCGCGGGGCTGCACGGCCTCGTGTTCTTCTTCGGGCTCCAGGTCGGCACTATCGGCCTCGTGGGCCGGGACGCGCTGCGTGACGTGCTGGGCGACGTGACGCTGCTGGTCTTCTCGGCGCGGACGCTCCCGGTCACCTGGCGGCGCCTCCTCGGGGTCTTCGTCGTCAAGGATCTGCTGTACTACTCCGGCCTGTTCCTCGTGCCGATGGCGGTCGGCTACGCCGCCGTCGCGCTCTCGGCGGGGGTCCCGCCCGGCCGCGTCGCGCTGCTGTGGGTGACGACGACCGGCGCGTTCGCGCTCGGCGTCGGGACCAGTCTCACGCTCACCGGCGTCGGCACCCGGAGTCGGGCGGCCGTGCTCGCGCTCGTCCTCGCGGTCGCCGCCGGGATCGCGACGGGGCGGCTCGACGCCGTCGCGCTCTCGCCGTACGGCTTCTACCTCGACCCGACGCTCCGGTCGGCGGCCCTCGGGTTCGGTCCCGCGCTCGCGCTCGCGGTTGCCGGCCCGCTGGCGTTCCAGCCGGTCGAGAGCGGGGGCGCGCGGTCGGCGCCCCAGCGGTACGAGCGGGTCCGCTCGGCGATCCGCGACGACGGCGGGGTCGCCACCCGGACGCTGCTGGAGGTCGCCCGCTCGTCGGGGTCGGTGTGGAAAGTGCTGTTCTCGATGGGCGTGCTGTTCGGCGTCACGGTCCTGCTCGTCCGGGAGGTCGCGCGGGCGACGACGCTCGCCCCCTCCTACGGTATCGCCGTGGGCACCCTGCTCGGGCTCGGCTCCTTTACCACCTACAGCTGGGTGACGCAGTTCGACTCGGCCGAGGAGTACCGCCGCCTGCCGCTGTCGCTCTCGGACGCGTTCGCCGGCAAGCGAACCGCCTTCCTCCTGCTGTCCGTGCCCGCCGGGCTGGTCTACCTCGTCGGGTCGCTGGTCTGGCTCCCCCCAGTTCAGGTCGCGGTCGGCGCGGTCGTGTTCCCCTTCATCGCTGTCTACGTCTTCGGCGTGACCGCCTACGTCACCGGCTTCGCGCCGAACGAACTGCTGTTCGACACGCCGCTGTTCGTCGCCTTCGGCGCGGCGCTGGCGGCCGTCGCCGTCCCGCTGGTCGTCGCGGCCCTGGCCTACACCGAGGCGCCGACCGTCGCGGTCGGCGTCTCCGTGGGCGTCTCACTCGTCGCCGCGGCGGTCGGCGTCGTCCTCTCGGAGCGCGCGGGACCGCGCTGGCAGCGGAAACTGCGGTGAGCGGTCGCCGGTCGCCGCCCCGCCCGCCGCCCGCCCGTCGGCCTGCCCCGACCGCCCTCCTTTTGCCGCGACGGCCCGTATCGCTGGACGACGACCGAATGTCCACCACGCCAGACACCGAGCGTCCGCTGACCGGGATCCGCGGCGTCGTCCTCGACCTCGACGGGACGGTCTACCGCGGCGACGGCGTCCTCCCGGGCGCGGCCGAGGCCGTCGCGACCCTCCGTGACCGGGGGATCGCCGTCTGCTTCTGCTCGAACAACCCGACGAAGACGCCCGCCGAGTACGTCGACCGCCTCGCGGGCATGGGGATCGAGGCCGACGAATCGGCGATCCTCCCCGCGTCGACCGTCACCCGCGACTACCTCCGAGACCACCACGCCGACGATCCGACCTACCTCCTCGGCTCCGACTCGCTGGGCGAGTACCTCCGGGAGTCCGGGCAACGGCTCGTCGACGACCCGCGGGCGGCCTCGGTGTTCGTCGCCTCGTGGGACGAGCGCTTCGACTACGGCGACATGCGCGACGCGCTCGCCGGCGTCGACGACGAGACGACCTTCCTCGGGACCGATCCCGACCGGACGATCCCCGCAGCCGAGGGGTTCGTCCCGGGATCGGGCGCTATCGTCGGCGCCGTCGCCCGCACGATCGGACGCGAGCCTGACCGCGTGCTCGGCAAGCCCTCGCCGGAGGCCGCCGAGGACGCGCTGGCACGACTCGGCGTCCCGGCCGAGGACTGTCTCGTCGTCGGCGATCGCCTCGACACGGACCTGCGGATGGGCGCCGACCACGGGATGGCGACCGCGCTCGTGCTCACCGGCGTCTCGGGCCGAACCGACGCCGCCGACAGCGAGGTCGATCCCGACGCTGTCCTCGACTCGCTGGCCGACCTGCCCGCGTTGCTGGACTGAGGGAGAGATGCGCTCTCACGTCCCCAACGACGACGCTCGGGTCCCGATTCCGACAGGTGGAGATAGCTTTATCTTGTCGCACGGCCAACTAATATGTGAATCCAGTGGGGTTCAGAGACACCATGACTGGCAAGAAGCTACTGCTCATCACCGGCGACTTCGGGGAGGACTACGAGGTAATGGTACCGTTCCAGGCGCTCCGGGCGGTCGGCCACGAGGTCGACGCCGTCTGTCCGGACAAAGAGGCGGGCGAGACGGTCAAGACCGCGGTCCACGACTTCCGGGGCGACCAGACCTACCTCGAGGAACGCGGCCACGACTTCGAGCTGACGGCGACGCTCGACGAGATCGACCCCGCCGACTACGACGGACTCGTGCTCCCGGGCGGCCGCGCCCCGGAGTACCTCCGCAACTACGACGACGTGATCGACGCCGTCGAGCACTTCTTCGCCGAGGAGAAGCCGGTCGCGGCCATCTGCCACGCGATGCAGATCCTCGTCGCCGCCGACGCCGTCGAGGGACGGACCTGCACGGCCTACCCCGCGCTCGAAGCCGACGTGCGCGCCGTGGGCGGCGAGTGGGCCGAGGGCGTCGTCACCGACGAGAACCTCGTCACCGCGCAGGCCTGGCCCGACCACCCCGAGTGGATCGCCGCGTTCCTCGACGTGCTCGGCACGGACGTACAGCACGGCCAGCCCGTCACCGCGGACTGAGCCGCCGTATTTTTCGAGGGTTACGCGCCCGTCAGCCGGAACACAGCGCCGCTCTCGCCCGAGACCTGCCCGCTCGCGGTCGTGCAGACGAACAGCTCGCCGTCGGGATTCCGCCCGAACGAGAGCACCATCGGCCCGAACTGCGCCTCCGAGTCGACGGAGACGGTCGTCGTCGGCCACAGCCCCTCGTCGGTCTCGCGGGCGGCGTACAGCCGTCCGCCCGCCCGCCAGTCGGCGAAGAGGTACCGCCCCCGCATCGCGGGCATCGCGTCGCCGTCGTAGAGATACCCGCCGATGACGGCGATGCCGCTCACGTCCTCGCCGCCGTGGGGGTACTCGATCACGGGGTCGCGCAGCGGCCGACCGCGCGGGCTCCGGTCCGGGCAGTCGTCGGCTTGGAAGCAGTGGGTCCCCTCCTTGACGTTCCAGCCGTAGTTGCCGCCGCGCTCGACCACCGACACCTCCTCCCAGGCGCCCTGGCCCACGTCGCCGACGAACAGCCGGCCGTCCGGCCCGAAGGAGAACCGCCACGGGTTCCGGAAGCCCCAGGCGTACTGCTCGTCGAGCCCGTCGCTCCCCACGAGCGGGTTGTCCTCGGGCACCGCGTAGTTCCGGGCGGGTCCGTCCGAGCCGGCGCCGCCGTTCCCGCTACCCGTCGCGGTCCCGGCCGTCGATCCCTCGCCGTCCACGTCGATCCGCAGCATGCTCCCGAGCAGGTTCCCGGTGAGGTCCTGGCCGTTGCCGCCGTCGACGGCGTCGTACCAGTCGTCGACGTGGCCGGTGCCCTGGTCGTTGCCCTGACCGCCGTCGCCGGTCGCGACGTAGAGGTAGCCGTCCGGGCCGAACGCGATGGCGCCGGCGTTGTGGTTCCACTGGGGCTCGGCGATCTCCATGACGACCCGCTCGGAGTCTGGGTCGGCGGTCGCCGCGCCCGGGTCGGCGCGGAACTCCGAGAGGACGAACGTGTGGGAGTAGTCGTCGGGCACCCACTCGCGCGAGGGCGCGCTGTAGCGGACGAAAAACCGGCCGTTGTCGGCGAACTCGGGGTGGAAGGCCAGCCCGAGCAGTCCCTGTTCGGTGTAGCCGCTCACGTCCACCATCCGGTCGGACACGTCGAGGAACGGCTCCTCCCGGAGCGTCCCGTCCGCCTGCAGGTAGATCTGGCCCGTCTGGTCGACGACGAACCGCCGACCCGGTTCGGGGATCGCGAGCGCCAGCGGCGACGTGAACCCCGAGGCGACGCGCTCGGCGCGGACCGTCAGGTCCTCGAACGCCGCCGTGCCGGGGGTCGTCCCGTCTCCCCCGCCGTCGGTCGCGTCAGTCGATCCGTCGGTCGCCGCCGTCGCTCCGCTCGTCGGGGTGCCGTCGTCGGGCCCCCCGGTCGCAGTTCCGCCCGGACTCGACGGGTCGCCCCCCGGTCCGCCGCCGTTCGAGTCGCTCCCGCAACCCGCGAGACCGCCGGTCAGTGCCAGTCCGCTCATCGCGAGCGCGCGCCGCCGCGTCAGTCCCTCGTCGGTCATAGGTCGATTTCGTGCTCCAGTGAAAGGAAGCTTGGGTCCGCGGCGGTCGGCGGACGGAATAAACGAGCAACTCGTTTGGAGATGTGAATCTCGAACCTTTTTTACTGCCCTGCCGACATGGTACGGGTATGGTTGACAGGCAAGACCTCCGCGAACAGTTCACCGAGGCGTTCGAAGGCGCGGACTATCCGATCTCCAGTCCGATGGACCTGGTGCCGGCGCTGCCCAACGGTCCGGGCACGAAGTTCGAGTCGGGCGACTTCTCGATGACCGCGATGGAGCTCAACACGAAGCTCGGGAGCGGGAACTTCCCCTACGACAACGTCGACGCGTTCGTCGACGACATCATGGACCAGCTCGACGACCAGGACCTGTTCTAACTGCGGGCGACGAACCGCCCTCACCCGCCGGCGACCAGCGCCGTCGCGACCGTCACCGCCACGCCGAGGCCCAACAGCAGGTAGTTCGCCGCCGCGTTGTCCGCCCGGGTCAACGAGATCGTGTAGTGGGCGTCCGAGAGCGGCCGAAAGGGCGTGATCCCCATCGGCGTCAGCGCGTCGGCCAACAGGTGCGAGGCGATCGCGAGCGACCCGAGGAGAAAGCCGAACGCGCCCAGCGCCGCCGTCCGCCCGACCGTAGCTATCTCGCCGGTCCCGACCGCGTCCCCGACCGCGACGCCGGCCCCGCCGACGGCGAGCGCGACGAGAACGAGGAAGCCAACGGTGTGCGTGGGACCGCGGTGTTCGACGAACGGGATCCACTGGTCCACGTCGGGCAGCCCCGAGAGCCCGACGACGACGGCGCCGCCGCCCAGCGCCGCGACGTCGAACCCCGCGGCCAGCAGCGCGCCGCCGACCGGCGCGTAGACGAGCAACGCGGCCCCGTAGTGACCCGTCTTGTACATCGCCGTTCGTAGCTGTGACCGCCACGGTACTTACGCCCTCGGGGTGGCCGGCCTGGCGCCCGAGCACTGAAGCCCGCTCCGGACGGGGATCCGGTATGAGCGACCCAGCGATGACGCGGTTCCCGGTCCCGGACGTGGACGAACTGCCCGACGACCTCCAGGAGCGTATCGCCGAGGAGGAAGCCGACGCCGGCTTCGTCCCCAACGTCTTCCTCGCCTACGCCTACCGGCCCTCGCACTTCCGGGCGTTCTTCCAGTACTACGACGCGCTGGTTGAACACACCGAACTCGACCGGGCCGAGATCGAGATGATTATCGTCGCCGTCAGCGGCGCCAACGACTGCCTGTACTGCAACGTCGCCCACGGCGCGCTCGCGCGGATCTACGCCGACGACCCGCAGATCGCCGAGCAACTGGCGAGCAACCACCGCACCGCGAACGTCTCCGACGACCGCCGCGCGATGCTCGACTTCGCCGTCAAGCTGACCGAGAACCAGGCCGAGGTCGACGAGACGGACTTCGAGCGCTTGCAGGACCACGGCTACTCCGAGCGCGCGATCTGGGACATCGGCAGCGTGACCGCCTTCTTCAACCTCTCGAACCGGATGGCCCACCTCGCCGACATGCGACCGAACGACGAGTTCTACGAACTGGGCCGCTGACGCGCTCCGGGCCGAGCGGCCGTCGAACCGTCGCGCTGTCGATCCGATCGAAACGGCGGCCGTTCGGTGCAACACCCTTAAGGATTAGATGGGTCTAATCTCGGGTGATGCTCAGCGCCAAGATGGAGGATTACCTGAAGGCGATCTACGAGCTCCAGCGGGAGGGCGAGGAGCCGGCCGCTACCTCGCACATCGCGGAGTTGCTGGACGTGACGGCGCCCACGGCGACCAGCATGATGGAGAAGCTCGAAGAGCGCGAGCTCGTGGAGCGCGAGAAGTACAAGGGCGTCCGGCTGACGCCCGAGGGGGAGACCGTGGCGCTGGAGGTCGTCCGGCACCACCGGCTGCTGGAGACCTATCTCACCGAGGAGCTGGGGTACGACTGGGCGGAGGTCCACGACGAGGCCGACCGGCTCGAACACCACATCAGCGAGGAGTTCGAGCGGCGGGTCGCGGCGATGCTCGACGACCCCGTCGTCGACCCCCACGGGGACCCGATCCCGACCGACGCGCTCGACCCGGTCGACGAGACCGCCGGCCACACCCTCGACGAGTGCGCCGAGGGCGAGACCGTCGTCGTCCGGCGCGTCCGCGACCGCGACTCCGAGGAGCTGGCCTACCTCGACGAGGCCGGCATCACGCCCGGCACCGAGCTCGTCGTCGAGGAGGTCGCACCCATCGGGATGGTGACCGTCGCGCTCGTCGAGGCCGGCGAGACCGTCTCGCTCCCCGACGGCGTCGCCGGGACCATCTTCGTCGGCGCGCCCGAAGAGACCGCCGAGAGCGCGAGCGGCGCCGCCTGAGTCGTCTCGTTCTCCCCTTCTCGGTGGTCCCCGACAGCCGAAACCAGTTTCCCCCGGGCGCCGCTCGTCCGTCGTATGCGCGACCTCGACGACACCGACCGGACGATCCTCGGACTCCTGCTCGACGACGCCCGCCGCTCCTGGCGCGACATCGCCGACGTCGTCGACCTCTCGCCGCCCGCGGTCGCCGACCGCGTCGAGCGCCTCGAAGACCTGGGCGTCATCCGCGGGTTCACCCTCGACGTCGACCGCTCGAAGCTCCGCGAGGGCGCGCCCGTGCTCGTGACCCTGAACGTCACCCCGCGGGCCGCCTCGGCCGTCGCGGACTCGCTCGGAGACGCCGAGGCCGTCGAACACGTCTTCACCACCGCCGAGGAGCGCGTCGTCTTCACCGCGACCGTCCCCGAGGGCGACGTGCTCTCGCTGCTCGACTCGGCCGTCGCGATGGAGGACGTGCGCGACTACGAGGTGTCGCTGCTGTCGGATCGGTCGTGGAATCCCTCCGTCGCCGAGGCCGAGCTGGCGCTGACCTGCGACGAGTGCGGCAACACCGTCAGCGCCGAGGGCGAGACCCGCGAGTTCGACGGCGAGACCTACCACTTCTGCTGTGCGTCCTGCGAGGCCTCGTTCGTCGAGATGTACGAGGAGTTGCGGGAGGGCGCCGAGGGCTGA
Source organism: Halosimplex rubrum (assembly GCF_013415885.1). Taxonomy (NCBI): domain Archaea; kingdom Methanobacteriati; phylum Methanobacteriota; class Halobacteria; order Halobacteriales; family Haloarculaceae; genus Halosimplex; species Halosimplex rubrum. Next base: position 3,362,271 of record NZ_CP058910.1, on the reverse strand, counting down.
ATCCGACTCGTCCGTGCTGCTCTCTCAGCGTCGGGCGAGCCGAACGACGTGTTCGGCGCCGCTGACGACGGTCTCGACGCTTCCGAACGCGGCGAGCGAGTCCGCCAGGTCGAGCGCGCGGTGGTGAACGACCCAGCAGCGGCCGTCCCCTCGGAGGGCGTCCGCCGCGCCGCGGAACAGGTCGGCGAGCACGCCGTCGCCGGCGTGGGTCGGCGGGTTACAGAGGATCGCGTCGAACGTCGCGTCGGTGACCTCTGGGGTGCAGTCCGCGGTGACGACTCGGCCGTCGACGTCGTTGGCGGCGAGCGTTCGCCGGGCGGCCGCCGTCGCGAGCGCGTCGTCGTCGCTGGCCCGGACAGAGCAGTCGGCGACTCGTCCGGCGTAGGCCGCCAGCGAGCCGTAGCCACAACAGAGGTCCAACACCCTGTCCCCGTCGCCGATGGTCGCGGTCTCGGCGAGTAGTCGCGTCCCGTGGTCGAGGCCGCCGGCCGCGAACAGTCCCGGTGCGGTCACGAGGTCCAGGTCGACGCCGTCGACGGTCGCGTCGGTTCGGTCGAAGGGGGGATCGGGCTCGCGCCGGGCGCCATCGGCGGATCGCGGGACGGTCGCACGCAGGAGCGACCAGCCGTCTCGCTCGCGGACGGTCGACACCGTCGACGCGGTCTCGGCGAGCGCGTCCCCGTATCGACCCAGTCCGGTTTCGGGCTTCGCGGCGACGTAGAGCGCACCGTCGCCGGCGAGCGAGTCGAGCGCCGATCGGAGACGCCGGATCCCGACCTCGATGGGAGTGTACGCTTCGGGAACGAAGACGGCGGTGTCGACGGGCTCGCCGACCGGGCCGTCGACCGACCCGAGGCCGGTCGCGACCTCGACGGTCGCGTCGACGCCGTTGGTGGCGGCGTTGCGCTCGCAGAGCGCGGCCGCGCGAGCGCTCGGGGTCGTGATGGTGACGGGACTGGCGCGGTCGGCGAGGACGACGCCGCCGACGCCGTAGCGGGCGCCGACCGTCCGGAGCCGTCCGAGGTCGCGGTCCCACAGGTGTTCGAGCGCGAGCAGTTCGCCGGGACAGAACGCGTCGGCGGCGCCGACGCCGTCGGCCGTGTGGAACTCGAAGCGGTCGGGGCCGGCGTCGGTCCTGGCGTCGAGGACCAGCGGCTCGCGGCGAGGGGTCATTGTCGACCCTCTGGCCCGGAGCGGTGGCCCCGGTCGGGCGAGCGGTTCGGTGTCGGACGAGCCGGGGTCCGGCGGTGTGCGGTTCGGTGGTCGTCGAGGCTGTGCGGTCGCGGGCGTGTGTGGCGTAGCATTCGGATGGTCGGCAGGGCTGGCGGTCGTCGACCGACTCAGAGCCGCGCCTCGGGGCTATCGCTACGGGGAGACGCCGTCGAGAAGACGGGCGCCGCTGTCCGCGAAGCGCGGCGCCGGGTGCCGAAAGCGCGACCGTCCGGGGACGAGACGCGTTCGGCAGCGACCCGAACGCGCGTCCGAACGGCGCACAGCCGGCGAGCCGGTCGAACCCGCCCTGCCCACGCGACCGCCGCTGCCGTCGACGGTCTACGCGAGTCGGAGGGCGCGGCCCGACCTCGGGCTCTTGTCCATCCTACCCCCGACTATTCGAGCGCCCCACAAATGCGTTTCCGTGCCGTGCGAACCCCTCTCACCTGGGATCGCGCCCCGAACCGGGACAAGTCGTAAGCGAGTCCCGCCTGTGCGGCGCGTATGGAACTCGTCGAAGCGACGCGCAAGGACGTGGAGTTGCTCGCCGAGCACTGGTACGCACTCGCCACGGAGATGGAACCGTACGACGAACTGAACGAGATCGCATACGACGGCCCCGAACCCGCCGAGTCGGGAGTCGAGGGCTGGCTCGACAGCGACGACACCACCGCCTACTTGCTCACCGTGGACGACGATATCGTCGGCTCGCTGGTCCTCAGCGTCGGTACCCACCCCTCGCGGACCAACTCGGAGTCCCTCGACATCGTCGACCTGTTCGTGGCCGAGGCCCACCGTAACGAGGGATACGGCAGCGCCGCACTCGACGCGGTCGAACAGCTCGCCCGCGACCGCGGCGTCGACTACGTCGAGGTCTCCTGCGAGTGGCACAACGACGGTGCCCGCCGGTTCTACCGGGACAACGGGTTCGAACCGAAACGGGTGACGTTCACGCGGCGGGTCGACTAGCGGTAGAATCGAATTTCTCACCTATTCTGACTTCGATTCGAAAATTTACCGGCGATTTGAATTTCGAAACACAGGGACAAACCGCATGAATAGGGAGCCCCTATCTAGAGACAAGATGACCGAGCGCACTTCCAGACTACAGCTCCACGGGATGAGCTGCGCGAACTGTTCGGGGACGATCGAGGAGCGCGTGGGCTCGCTGGCGGGCGTCTCGTCGGTCGACGCGAACTACGCGACCGACGAGGGGAGCGTCACGTACGACCCCGACGAGACGACCCTCCGCGAGATCTACGACGCCATCGAGGACGCGGGCTACGAGGCGGCCAGCGAGACGGTCTCCGTGGGCATCACGGACATGTCCTGTGCGAACTGCGCGGAGACCAACGAGTCCGCGCTGCTGGACACGCCGGGAGTGATCGACGCGGACGTGAACTACGCGACCGACGAGGGGACGGTGACGTACAACCCCGCCGAGGCGTCGCTGGCGGACGTCTACGACGCCATCGAGGGCGCCGGCTACTCCCCCGTCCGCGAGGGCGAACGTGGCGCCGACGGCGAGGACGGCGCTGGCGGAGAGGACAGCGATTCCTCGACCGATCCACAGCAGGCCGCACGCGACGCGGAGATCCGGCGCCAGCGAAATCTGACGCTCTTCGGTGCGGTGCTGTCGCTGCCGCTGCTGGCGATGATGGCCGGGCACCTCTTCGCGCCCGGGTGGATGGACGCCACCTTCGAGGGGATCCCGCTGGGCTGGGTCGCCTTCGCGCTCGCGACGCCCGTCCAGTACGCGCTGGGCAAGGAGTTCTACGAGAACTCCTACACGGCGCTCGTGAAGAACCGGACGGCGAACATGGACGTGCTGATCGCCCTGGGCTCGTCGACGGCGTATCTCTACTCCGTGGCGCGCCTGCTCGGGTTCCCCGGCGAGGGGCTGTACTTCGACACCGCCGCGCTGATCTTGGTGTTCATCACGCTGGGCAACTTCCTCGAAGCCCGCTCGAAAGGCCAGGCCTCCGAGGCGATCCGCTCGCTGCTGGAGATGGAGGCCGACACGGCGACGCTGGTCCACGAGGACGGAGAGGCGTCGGAGACGCCTCACGGAGGCGGCGAAGCCGCCGTAGTCGAAGAGGAGGTTCCGCTCTCGGCGGTCGAGGTCGGCGACCGCCTGAAGGTCCGCCCCGGAGAGAAGATTCCCACCGACGCCGAGGTCGTCGACGGCGACAGCGCGGTCGACGAGTCGATGGTCACCGGCGAGTCGGTGCCCGTCTCGAAGGAGCCGGGCGACGAGGTGATCGGCTCGACGGTCAACCGGAACGGTGTCCTCGTGGTCGAGGCCACCAAGGTGGGCGAGGAGACGGCGATCCAGCAAATCGTCGCCCGCGTCAAGGACGCCCAGAGCCGCCAGCCGGAGATCCAGAACGTCGCCGACCGCATCTCCTCGTATTTCGTCCCGGCGGTCATCGTCAACGCGCTGTTCTGGGGGGCGGTCTGGTACGCCTTCCCCGAGGCGCTGGCCGGGTTCGTCGGGTCGCTGCCGGTGTGGGGGCTCGCCGCGGGCGGTCCCGCCGCGGTGGGCGTCTTCGAGTTCGCGGTCGTCGTCTTCGCGTCGGCGGTGCTGATCGCCTGTCCCTGCGCGCTCGGGCTGGCGACGCCGGCGGCGACGATGGTCGGGACGACCATCGGCGCGCGCAACGGCGTCCTCTTCGAGGGGGGGGACATCCTTGAACGGGTCCGCGACGTGGACACCGTCGTCTTCGACAAGACCGGCACCCTGACGAAAGGCGAGATGGAACTGACCGACGTGGTCGCGCTGCCCGCCACCGACGGCGGCAGCGTCGAGGGCGAAGCGTCCCCGGACGGCGACGCGGCGACCGACGGGGGTGCTCTCGTGGGTCCCGAAGTCACCGAGGAGTTCGTCCTCGAAGTCGCCGCGAGCGCCGAGTCCGGCAGCGAACACCCGCTCGCCGAGGCCATCGTCGAGGGCGCCCGCGAGCGCGGTATCGAGGTCGAGGACGCTGAAGCGTTCGAGAACGTCCCCGGCCAGGGCGTGAAAGCGACGACGAGCCGCGGCCGCGTGCTCGTGGGCAACCGCAAACTCCTGCGCGATGCGGGGGTCGACGTGGCGCCCGCTGACGAGGCGATGGACCGGCTCGAACGCGAGGGCAAGACCGCGATGCTGGTCGCGCTGGCCGACGGAGAGGGCGCCGACGCGGCGAGCGAGGCGTACCGCCTGCTCGGCGTCGTCGCCGACGCGGACACGGTCAAGGAGTCGGCGGAGACGGCCGTCAGCGAACTCCGCGACCGGGGCACGGACGTGTGGCTGATCACCGGCGACAACGAGCGGACGGCGACTGCAGTCGCGGAGCGAGTCGGGATCGACCCCGACAACGTGATGGCCGGCGTCCTGCCGGAGGACAAGGCCGACGCGGTCGACGACCTCCAGTCCGAGGGCCGCCGGGCGATGATGGTCGGCGACGGCGTCAACGACGCGCCGGCGCTGGCGACGGCCTTCGTCGGCTGTGCCATCGGGAGCGGCACCGACGTGGCCATCGAGGCCGCCGACGTGACGCTGATGCGGTCGGACCCGCTGGACGTGGTCAAGGCCGTCCGCGTCTCGGAGGGGACCCTCGCGAAGATCAAGCAGAACCTCTTCTGGGCGCTGGGCTACAACACGGCGATGATCCCGCTGGCCTCGCTGGGGCTGCTCCAACCGGTGCTGGCCGCGGTCGCCATGGCTATCTCCAGCGTCTCCGTGCTGACCAACAGCCTGCTGTTCCGCCGGTACGAGCCCGACCACGACTACGAACTGCTCGGGTTCCTGCGCTGAGCCGGGCAGGTCGTTCGGCCGCCGAATACGTTCGCCCCGAACCGGGCGATCTGCCGGCTTTCGTCCGGCCGATCCGGTCTATCACGGTCTGTATTGCGAACCCTCTTTTCGCTGGCGCCCCGAGTATCCAGTTGCGACATGACCGACGGAATCCGACGTCGACGGCTGCTCGGTGGTATCGGAGCGATGGCGACCGTAGGCGCCTTCGCAGGGTGTTCGACGGAGACGAGTGGCGACGGAGGCGATGGCGGTGACGGCGGTGACGGCGGTGACGGTGCCAGCGAGGGGACGCCCTCCTGGCCCTCGTACCTCGACGACGCGCAGGGCGACACCAGTCAGGACGCACGGGGAGAGAGCGAGGTCACGGTCGCAGTCGGGCCGGACGGCAATTTCGTGTACGATCCCGTCCACCTCCGCGTCGACTCGGGGACGACGGTGAACTTCGAGTTCGAATCCCCCACGCACAACGTCAAGCCCGAGAGCCAGCCCGACGGCGGTTCTCTCGACGGCACGGAGGGCGGCGAGATGGATACGGTCGACCAGGGCGAGACGTACTCGGTCACGCTGGAGACGACCGGCGTCTACACGTACTACTGCGGTCCGCACCAGGGGACCGGAATGAAAGGCGGCATATCCGTCGAGTAACGGCCGTTCGAGCCTGTTTTCTTGCCGGCGTCACTCGCCGCGGAGTTCGGCGACGTGGTCGACCCGCTGCTGAACGAGGTCGGGCTTGCCGATGTCGTGGCGGATGCGGACGCCGTCGCCGGCGGCCGCGAGCGCGTCCTCGGCGATCGCTTCGGCGGCCTCGATCGTGTCCGCGAGTCCGACGACCGCGAACGACCGCGAGGTGGTCGTGTAGATGCCGTCGTCGCGCTCGTCGACCGAAGCGTAGTACAGCAGCGCCTCGCCGTCGGTCCCTTCGGCCGCGGCGGCGGCGCTCTCCTCGTCGACGGTGACACGGGCACCGCTGTCGGGGTCGGTCGGGTACCCGTCGGGGACGGCGTACTTGCAGACGGTCGCCCGCGGGGCGAACGATAGCTGGGGGAGCGCGTCGCCGTCGCGCGCTGCCGTCAGCACGTCGAGGAAGTCCGTGTTCAGGACGGGAAGCGTGTTCATCGCCTCGGGGTCGCCGAAGCGGGCGTTGAACTCGACGACCTTGATGCCCTCCGCGGTGAGCATGAACTGGCCGTAGAGGACGCCCTTGTAGCCGTCCAGCGCGTCGACGACCGCCTCCAGCACGTCGACGGCCTCCATGTAGTCGTCCTCGTCCATGAACGGGAGTTCGAGGGTCGAATCGGAGTAGCTGCCCATCCCGCCGGTGTTGGGCCCCTCGTCGCCCTCGTAAGCGCGCTTGTGGTCCTGGACGGCCGGCGTCACGCGCACCTCGCCGTTGGCGACGAGCGCCTGGACGGTGAACTCCTCGCCGACCAGCCGCTCTTCGAGGACGATCCGTTCGTAGGAGGAGTCGCGGACGTACTCCTTGGCCTCCGCCTTGGTGATCTGGTCGCCGGTGACCCTGACGCCCTTCCCGCCGGTGAGGCCGGCGGGCTTGACGGCGAGGTCGCCGTCGAACTCGTCGATAAAGTCGCAGGCGGCGTCCATGTCCTCGAAGGTCTCGAAGACCGGGCAGCCGGGGATGTCGTGGCGCTCCATGAAGCGGCGCTGGAAGGCCTTGTCCGTCTCGATGCGGGCCTCGGCCTCCCGCGGGCCGAAAGCGTAGACGCCCGCGTCGTCCAGCGCGTCGGCGACGCCCGCGGCCAGCGGCGCCTCGGGGCCGACGACCGCGAGCGTGGCGTCAACCTCGCGGGCGTAGGCGGTGACCGCCGAGGGGTTCGTGGTGTCCAGCGATTCGAAGCCGTCGGCGAGCCGGGCGATGCCCGGGTTGCGGTTGCCCGCGCAGGCGTAGAGGTCCGCGTCCGAGTCGCCGAGCGCGCGGGCGACCGCGTGCTCCCGACCGCCGCCGCCCACCAGCAGGACTGTCTCTGTCATATCCGGATATCCGGCGCGGTGGATGCCTAAAGGTTGCCTTTCGAGCGATACGGTCCGCGCGAGCGGGGCGGACGCGGCCGAACCGGGGGGCCAAAATAAGTGCGTCGCGGTCGATGTGCGACCAGCGATGGAGGTCGTCAACCCCGCCACCGGCGAGCGCATCGACACGTACGAGGAGGCCGGAGACGAGGCCGTCGAACGGACGCTGGCGGACGCCCACGCGGCCTTCGGGGCGTGGCGCGAGCGACCGTTGGCCGAGCGCGAGGAGCTGATCGAGGCGGCCGCCGAGGTGCTCCGCGACGGCAAACGCGAGTACGCCGAGCTGATGACCCGGGAGATGGGCAAGCCGGTCGCCCAGGCCGAGTCGGAGGTCGAGAAGTGCGCGTGGGTCTGCGACCACTACGCCGAACACGCCCACGCGTACCTCGAAGCCGACCACCACCCGAGCCCTCCGGGGACCGCGGTCAAGACCGTCCACGAGCCGCTGGGGGTCGTGCTGGCGGTGATGCCGTGGAACTTCCCGTTCTGGCAGGTGTTCCGCTTCCTCGCGCCGTATCTCACCGCCGGGAACGTCGGCGTGTTGAAACACGCCTCGAACGTCCCCGGCTGCGCCGAGGCCATCGAGGACGTGCTCCGACAGGCGGGCTACCCCGAGGGCGTCTTCCAGTCGCTGCTCGCGCCCTCCGATCTGGTCGACGACATCGTCGCCGACGACCGCGTCCGCGCTGCCACGTTGACGGGGAGCGGTCCGGCGGGTCGCGCCGTCGCCTCGGCGGCCGGCGACCAGCTGAAGAAGACGGTGCTGGAACTCGGCGGGAGCGACCCGTTCGTCGTCCTCGACGACGCCGACCTCGCCGACGCCGCCGAGACCGGCGCGTGGGCGCGCAACCTCAACGGCGGCCAGTCCTGCATCGCCGCCAAGCGCTTCGTCGTCCACACCGCCGTCTACGACGACTTCCTCGACGCCTTCGTCGACGAGGTCGAGTCGCTCGCCGTCGGCGACCCGATGGACGAGGACACCGAGGTCGGCCCGCAGGCCCGACAGGACCTCCTCGAAGCCCTCCACGAGCAGGTCGAGGCCAGCGTCGAGGCGGGCGCGACGGTCGTCACCGGGGGCGACCCCATCGAGCGCGAGGGGGCCTACTACCCGCCGACGGTCCTGACGGACGTGCCGGCGGGGTGTCCCGCCGACACTGAGGAGCTGTTCGGGCCGGTCGCGGCGGTCTACGAGGTCGACGGCGAGGCGGCGGCGGTCGAGCGGGCCAACGACACCGAGTTCGGGCTCGGCGCGAGCGTCTGGACCGAGGACCGCGAACGGGGCGAGCGCGTCGCCCGCCGGATCGACGCCGGCTGCGTCTACGTCAACCAGCTCACCAAGTCCGACCCGCGAGTCCCCTTCGGCGGCGTCAAACAGTCCGGCTACGGCCGCGAACTCTCCGAAGCCGGGATGACGGAGTTCGTCAACCGCAAGACCGTCTGGATCGAGTGAGCGCCAGTCCGGGACCGGCGCCGTCGGCCCGCTACCGTCCGTGGCCCGCGTCGCGTTCCCGGTCGCTTTTCGGTGTCTACGGCGTACGGTCGCCTATGACCGACGCCGACCCCACCGCCCGCAACCGCCTCGACGAGGAGGAGAGCCCCTATCTCCGCCAGCACGCCGACAACCCCGTCGACTGGCAGCCCTGGGACGAGGCGGCCCTAGCGGCCGCCGAGGAGCAGGACAAGCCCATCTTCCTCTCTATCGGCTACGCCGCCTGCCACTGGTGTCACGTCATGGAGGCGGAGAGCTTCGAGGACGAGGGGATCGCCGAGCTGCTCAACGAACAGTTCGTCCCGATCAAGGTCGACCGCGAGGAGCGCCCGGACATCGACTCCATCTACATGAGCATCTGCCAGCAGGTCAGCGGCCGCGGCGGCTGGCCGCTCAACGCCTGGCTCACGCCCGAGGGCGAGCCCTTCTACGTCGGCACCTACTTCCCACCCGAACCCAAGCGCGGCACGCCCGGCTTCCGCCAGCTGCTCGAAGACATCTCCGAGTCGTGGGCCGACCCCGAGCAGCGCGAGGAGATGGAGTCCCGCGCCCGCCAGTGGACCGAAGCGATCGCCGACGATCTGGAGTCGACGCCCGACGGGCCCGGCGACGCCCCCGACGAGGACGTGCTCGACGCGACCGCGAGCGCCGCCCTCCGCGGCGCCGACCGGGAGTTCGGCGGCTGGGGCAAGGGCCAGAAGTTCCCCCAGCCGGGCCGCCTGCGCGTGCTGATGCGCGCCCACCGCGCGGGCGGCCGGGACGACTACCGCGAGGTCGTCGCGGAGACGCTCGACGCGATGGGCGACGGCGGCCTCTACGACCACGTCGGCGGCGGGTTTCACCGCTACACCACCGACCGGGAGTGGGTCGTCCCCCACTTCGAGAAGATGCTCTACGACAACGCCGAACTCGCCCGCGTCTTCCTGACCGGCTACCAGTTCACCGGCCGCGAGCGCTACCGCGAGACGGCGCGCGAGACGCTGGAGTTCGTCGAGCGCGAGCTCACCCATCCCGACGGCGGCTTCTACAGCACGCTCGACGCCGAGAGCGAGGTCGCGACCGACGGGAGCGACCTCGGAACGGCGAGCGGGGAGCGAAGCGACCCGCGAGCAGCGGACCAGACCGACGGGAGCGACCACGACACGGGCGAGCGGGGAGCGGAGCGACCCGCGAGCGAAGACGAGAGTGGGGACCGCGAGGAGGGCGCCTTCTACGTCTGGACGCCCGACGGGGTCGACGACGCGGTCGCCGAGTACGGGCCCGAACACGGGATCCCCGGCGAGCAGACCGGACTGGCCGCCGAAATCTTCCGCGAGCGCTACGGCGTCACCGCGACCGGAAACTTCGAGGACGGGACGACGGTCCTCACTCGCAGCGCGAGCGTCGAGTCGCTCGCCGACGACTACGAGCTCTCGACCGAGGACGCCGAGGGCCTGCTCGACTCGGCGAAAGCCGCCGTCTTCGAAGCACGGGAAGCGCGCCCCCGTCCGCCCCGCGACGAGAAGGTGCTGGCCGGCTGGAACGGGCTGATGGTCTCGGCGTACGCCGAGGCCGCCATCGTCGACGACGACGCCTGGGCCGAACCGGCGGTCGACGCGCTCGCCTTCGCCCGCGAACACCTGTGGGACGCCGATTCGGGGCGTCTCTCCCGGCGGTTCAAGGACGGAAACGTGGACATCCGGGGGTATCTGGAGGACTACGCGTTCCTCGCCCGCGGCGCGTTCGACACCTACGGGGCGACCGGCGAGGTCGAGCACCTCGCGTTCGCCGTCGACCTCGCGCGGACCATCGAGGCGGAGTTCTGGGACGAGTCCGAGGAGACGCTGTATTTCACCCCCCAGAGCGGCGAGTCGCTGGTCGCGCGTCCGCAGGAACTGGCCGACCAGTCGACGCCGTCGAGCGCGGGCGTGGCGGCCGAACTCCTGCTATCGCTGGACCCGTTCGTCGACCACGACCGCTTCGAGTCGGTCGCGAGCGGGGTCCTGGCCACCCACGGCGGCCGAGTCGAGTCGAACCCCCAGCAGCACCCGTCGCTCGCGCTCGCCGCCGATACCTACCGCTCGGGCGCCCACGAGCTCACCCTCGCCGCGGAGTCGATGCCCCGGTCCTGGCGCGAGACGCTGGCCGACACCTACGTCCCGCGGCGGCTGCTCGCGCCGCGACCGGCGACGGACGACGCGCTCGCGGCGTGGCTCGACGCGCTCGAACTGACCGCCGCACCGCCCGTCTGGGCGAGTCGAGCGGGTCGCGACGGCGAGCCGACGGTGTACGCCTGCCGGTCGCGGACCTGCTCGCCGCCGACCCACGACCTGAGCGAGGCGCTGGACTGGTTTCAGGACTGACCGCGGAGGAACGGAGCGAGGGAGGTCGGAAACTCAACTGGAGGCCAGGTGTTCGAGTTCGCGACCGAGGTAGACGGCGATAGGGACCGGTTCCTCCTCGACGAAGCGGGCGACCTCCTCGCCGTCGCGCTCGACGACGACGGTCGGGATGTACTCGATGTCGTACTCCTCGACCTTCGGGCCGACCTTCGTGCCGTCGTCTTCTTTCTCGACGGCGTACTCCTCGATCCGGTAGTCGGGGACGCCCGCGGCGTCGAGCGCCGCGCCGAAATCCGGGAGTTGCGACCGGCAGTCGATACACCAGTCGCCCCCCCAGACCTTGTAGGTGACCTCGTCGCCCAGCGCCGCGAGCACGTCGACGGTCTCGGCGTATGCCTCCTCGGTCCACACCGGGTTCGGGTCCATGGTCTCCAGTGACATACCAGATCCTTACGCGCGAGGTGGCTTAACGACAACGCTCCGTTCACGCTCGCTTCCCGTGCGTCCGCTCCGCTCGCGATCGTATCACTCCGCGGGGCTCGCCGCCCGCTCGCGGACCACGTCGTCGAGGATCCGCCGGTGACACCGCTTGGAGTCACCCTCGAAACAGACGAGCGCGACGGATTCTCCCGCTCGCACCCGCTCGGCGAGGTCGGCGAGCGCGTCGCCAGCGGCCTCGTCCGTCGCGAGGTAGTCGCGATAGCGCGTCTCGAAGTCCGTCTCCGCCCAGGCGGCGTTGTGCGCTTCCTCGTCGCACAGCCCCTGGCGCCGGAGGGCTTCCTGGCGGTCTTTCGTCTCGGAGAGCAGCGACTCCGGCGGCCCGAGTTCGGGCCGGTTCTCGTCGACGAGCGCCCCGAACCAGCCGGTCGGCCGGCGGACGACGCCGACCCGTGTCGCCTCCTCGGACAGGTCGGCGATGTCGTGCTGGAGCGCCGCGGCGTAGGTCTCCGTGACGGCCCCGGACACGCGTCGCCGTTCGTCCGAGACGGTGGAAAAGGTACCGCCCGCGCGGGTCGGTGTGGACGGGGTGAGCGAAGGGGCACCCCGACGGTGCGGTTCCGGCCGGTTCGGACGCGACGGTCGTTAGCTGTTGTCGCCGGTGAACTGGCCGCTCTCGTTGCGTTCCTGCCCCTGGGCGGAGCGCTCGCCGCCGCGTCGGCGCGCCTCCTGCGTCAGGCCCTGCGTGTTGCCCTGGCCGCCGCTGCTCTGGTCGCTGTCGCTCCGACTGCTACCGCGCTGCTGGCCGAACTGGCGCTGCTGGTTCGACTGCTGGCCGGACTGGCGCTGCTGGTTCGACTGCTGGCCGGGCTGGTGACCGGTGAACTGGCCGTGGGAGCCGCGCTGCTGGGAGTGAGCCGACTGCTGGCCGCCGATGGACCGGTTCTGCTGGCCGCCGAACTGCTGGCCGCCCTGCTGATGTTGTTGCCCGCCCCGGTACTGCTGGCTCTGCTGGCGCTGCTGTGTGTGGCCCTGCTGCTGACCGCCGTGACCGCTGAACTGGCCCTGGGTGTCACGTTGCTGGGAGTGAGCCGAGTGCTGGCCGCCGATGGACCGGCCCTGGTGGCCACCGAACTGCTGTTGCCCGCCCTGCTGCTGCCCGCGCTGTTGCTGTCGTCCGCCCTGCTGGTGCTGAGTCTGCTGACCGCCGTGGCCGGTGAACTGGCTCTGGGCGTCGCGCTGCTGGGAGTGGGCCGAGTGCTGGCCACCCATCGACCGGCTCTGCTGGCCGCCGAACTGCTGGCCGCCTTGCCGCTGTTGACCCTGCTGCCGGTAGTTCTGCTGTTGGCCTTGCTGCGGGTGCTGCTGGTGCTGCTGGCCTTGCCGTCGCTGCTGGTGCTGGCCCTGTTGCTGGTGCTGTTGGCCCTGTCGCTGCTGTCGGCCCTGCTGCTGGTAGTTCTGCTGCTGGGCCTGCTGCCGGTGCTGCTGTCCCCGATGGCTCTGCCGGTTGGGCTGACCCTGCTGGTGCTGCTGTGTGTGGCCCTGCTGCTGGCCCTGCTGGCCGGTGAACTGACCCTGTTGGGTGCGCTGCTGGGAGCGGGCCGAGTGCTGGCCGCCGGTCGAGCGACCTTGCTGGCCGCCGGACTGCTGCTGGTCGTGCTGGCTCCGCTGTCGTCGGTCGTTGGGGTTGTTGTAAGCCATAGTTGAACTGGTAGACCGCAGTGCTGTCACCGTCGACGGTCGCCCGTCGAACGGCTCACTCTGCCGTTGACCCGGTAGCCGAAAGTCCGTTCGGCCTGCATAGGAAACCCCGGAATACGCCGATTTAGGCCCGTCTCTACCGCCATTTCGCACCGTCACCGACTGCCGCACTCCCTGCCGCTGTCACGGGCCATTTAAGCGCGGGCGTCCTACGGCGAGATAGTGAATTCGAGCATCCTGGACACCATCGGGTCGCCGCTGGTCGAGGTCGACGCCCCGGAGGGGGCGACGCTCGCGGCGAAAGTCGAATCGTTCAACCCGGGCGGGTCGGCCAAGGACCGACCGGCGAAGGGGATGGTCGAAGCCGCCGAGCGCGACGGTACCCTCGCCGAGGGCGACACCATCGTCGAGCCCACGAGCGGCAACACCGGCATCGGGCTGGCCATGGTGGGCGCCGCGAAGGGCTACGACGTGACGCTGGTCATGCCCGCCTCGAAGTCGCCCGAGCGGCGCCAGATCATGCGGGCCTACGGCGCCGAGATCGAACTCGTCGACGGCGACATCTCCGCGGCCAAGGACCGCGCCGACGAACTCGAATCTGAAGGGGAGTACGTCCAGCTCCGCCAGTTCGACAACCGCGCCAACCCCGAGGCGCACTACCGGTCGACCGGTCCCGAGATCCTCGACCAGGTGGGCGACCGCGAGATCGACGCGTTCGTCGCCGGCGTCGGCACCGGCGGCACGATCTCCGGCATCGGCCGTCGCTTGCGCGAGGCGTTCCCCGAGATGGATGTCGTCGCCGTCGAACCCGCCGACAACGCCGTCCTCTCGACGGGCGAGGCCGGCGACGACGACTTCCAGGGGATGGGGCCGGGGTTCGTCAGCGACAACCTCGACCGCGAGTTGCTCGACGGCGTGGAGACGGTCGACCTCGACGCCGCCGAGGCGGAGTGTCGGCGCCTCGCCCGCGAGGAAGGGATCTTCGTCGGGCAGTCCTCCGGCGGGACGAACCTCGCCGCGAAGCGCGTGGCCGAGCGCCTGGTCGAGGAGGGCGTGGCGGACCCGCTCGTCGTCACCGTCTACTGGGACAGCGGCGAGCGCTACATGTCGACCGGGATGTTCGACTGAGTCAGTTCTCGCCGGTGTCCTCCGAGTCGGGCCGGGCCTCCTCGAACGCCCGCAGGTCGCCGGTGACTCGCCGGCTCGCCTGGCGGCGCATGAACGTCCCCAGCAGGACGGCCAGCCCCGCGACGAGCAGGGCGACGGCGGTGACGAGCGCGACCGACACCGAGAGGTCGCCCGCCGCGATGCCGTTCCCGCCGAAGCGCAGGCCGGCCGGGATCAGCGCGGTGCCGGCGGCGACGAGGTAGCAGCTCCGCGCGAACGCCTCCGCGGGGACGCGGGCCCGAGCGAGGTACGCGGCCGGCGCGAGCCACCCGCCGAGGAAGACCAGCACCGCTCCCCATATCGACAGCGCCCGAACCGTGTTGACGAGAAAGAGCGCCAGCGGCGCGAGCGGGAGCGCGACCGCGAGGCCGGCGACGACCATGACCCGTCCCGACGCCCGCCGCTCGCCGGCCTCGACGGACAGCAGTTCCGTCGGGTCCTCCTCGAAGCGGCCGTCGAGTTCCGAGAGGTCGACGACCTCGCCGTCCTCGCCGATGGGCGTCGCACAGCGGGGGCAAAAGCGCGCGTCCGCCGGCAGCGGGTCGCCGCAGTCGGGGCAGGGGAACGCCTCGCCGTCGGCCTCGACACCGGGTTCCGCGGCGTCCGCGCCGCCGCCGTTCGACTCACCGTCGTCGCGGGCGCCGTCGCGGTCCCCCGGATCTACCATGGCACGGGCTACGCGCTCGCCCGTCAAGAATCCCGGTCACGGTCGCCGGTCGACCGTCACGGGTCGGCGGACGGGCTGCGATCGGGGCGAGCGGACGAGAAACGACTTTACCGGCGGGGAGCCACCCACCGGGCATGCGACTGGAGGACTACTGGGGGATCGGGCCGAAGACCCGGGATCTCCTGGCCGACGAACTGGGCGTCGAGCGGGCGGTCGAGGCCATCGAGACCGCCGACACTCGCGCGCTGGTCGCGGCCGGGCTCTCGCAGGGACGGGCGACGCGCATCCTCCGGCGGGCCCAGGGCGGCGAGGCGATGGACGTCCTCGCCACGCGGGACACCCGCGAGGTGTACAAGGAGATCCTCGACCTGGCCGGCGAGTACGCGCTGACCGAGGACGCCGCCAGTCGGATCCGTATCCTCACACCGCTGGGCTCCCGCGATGAGATGGCCGAGCGCATCGACCGGATCCTCGAAGCCCGCGAGGCCTGGACCGCCCTCGACGACGAGACCCGGGCGACTGTCGAGGCGGCCTTCGAAGAGGGCGCCGCGGGCGGCGAACTCGCGGCGGTCAGGACCGCGCTCGCGCTCGCCGAGGCGGGCGTCTCCGAGGGCGTCTTCGAACCGGTCGCCGAACTGGACGACGCGGTGCTGGACGACGCCGCGGCTGCACTCGCGGGCCTCAGCGGCGACGACGGCCGCATCGGCGGGGGGGCCGACGACCGACTCGACTCGCTGCGGGCGACGCTCGCGAGCGTCGAGGACATGGCCGCCACGCCCGAGAGCGTCGCCGAGGAAGTCCAGTCCGGCGCGCGCGGTGCCGACGACTTCCGGGAGACGCTCGTGCGCCACGTGACGAGCGAGACGGACGTGGACGTGGCGCGCGTCCGCGAGGCGATGCCGGGCGAGGCGACCGACGCGGGCGACTTCGTGGCCGAGACGTTGCGGGCGCTCGCGGGGGACCTGCGGACCGCCGTCGAAGAGCGCGAGGCCGAGGTGGCCGACCGGCTCGAAGACACGCTCGAATCGGCCCGCGGGGAGGTCGACGCGGCGGTCGCGGCCGTCGACGACGTGGCGCTGTACGTCTCGCTGGCGCGGTTCGCCGACGAGTTCGACCTCGGGCGGCCGACCTTCGTCGACCGCGAGACGGTCGCCGTCGAGAACGCGCGGAACCTCTCGCTGGTCGCGGGGGGCGTCCCGGTCCAGTCGGTCACCTACGGTATCGGCGACCACGACCTCGACGTGGAAGCGGCCTCGGCGCCGCCGCGGGACCACCGCGTCGCGGTGCTCACCGGTGCCAACAGCGGGGGGAAGACCACCCTGCTGGAGACGCTGTGTCAGGTGCAACTGCTCGCCCAGATGGGGCTGCCGGTCCCCGCGGACTCGGCCGAGGTCGGCGTGGTCGACGCCGTGGTCTTCCACCGCCGCCACGCCAGCTTCAACGCGGGCGTCCTGGAGTCGACGCTGCGCTCCGTCGTCCCGCCGCTGACCGACGAGGGTCGGACGCTGATGCTCGTCGACGAGTTCGAGGCGATCACCGAACCGGGCAGCGCCGCGGACCTGCTCCACGGGCTCGTCCGTCTGAGCGTCGACCGCAGCGCGCTGGGCGTGTTCGTCACCCACCTCGCCGACGACCTCGAACCGCTGCCGCCCGAAGCGCGCGTCGACGGCATCTTCGCAGAGGGGCTGACTCCCGACCTCGATCTGGAGGTCGACTACCAGCCCCGCTTCGAGACCGTCGGGCGGTCGACGCCGGAGTTCATCGTCTCCCGGCTGGTCGCCAACGCCGGCGACCGCGGCGAGCGCGCCGGTTTCGAGATGCTCGCCGAAGCCGTCGGGGAGGAGGCCGTCCAGCGGACCCTCTCGGACGCCCGCTGGTCGCCCTGACCGCGGGACTCGTTTTCAGACCGGGCCTGCAGTCAGAAACTCGCCGTCGGTCGGGTCGTCGTCGCTCTCGTCGGTCGACTCCTCGTCCGTCGATCGGTGCCGTGTCTCGTCGTCTCGCGACGCGTACTCGGGCGCGATGATGCACAACATGGCTCTCAGGCCCTCCGACGGGGATCGAACCCGCCGCTCCGGCCGGCCGCCGGTGTCACACCGCTGTGACCGCGGAGAGCGAATGGCCGGGACGACCCCGCCGCGGGGTCGCCGTCGGTAGTTACCGCCGTTCACGCCTCGGCCGCCTCGGCCACGAGGACGCTCGCCTCCATGATGCCGAAGCCGTCTTCGAGGGTCGCCCGGACCGCGTCGGGGTCGACCTCGTGGTCGGGGAGGACGACCCAGACCGTCGCCGTGACGCGGATGTCGGTCGCCCGCGGCGTCACGTCGGTCACGCCGGTGACCTCCGCCGTCTCGACGCCCGCCGCGTCGGCGACGACAGTCCGGACGCCGCTCTCGAGGTCCGCCATCGTGTCCCGGGGGACCCACAGGTCTATCTCCGCCGTCGCTTCCACCTGGGTGCTGGCATGGACTGCCATACGACGCCCGGCGCGAGTCGAACGCGCCGCCCCGCTGCCTCCGAGGGGCGTCCGGAGCGCGCAGCGATGCCTCTGCCCGGCAGAGCTGGCGCTGGTTCACCGCCGCGACCGTCCTCGAAGCCGGCGAGGCCGGCGCGTTGGCGTCACCGCGGGAGCGGCGGCCGGCCGAACGGGCGCGGGTCTGGGGGACTGAGCGAACCGTGACCGCGGCGTCGCGGGGACGGGGTCGCCCCGCGCTCGACCGACGGGACTTCCGAACCCGTCGTCGGGCGAGACGAACCCGTGGCCACGACGCCAGGGTCACAGGAAGAGCCGAGGTGGCTCGAATCGACGGCCGTCACCGGACTGGGAGCCCGGACGACCTGCGGACCTTCACGCGGCGATCGATTCGAGATTGCGGCCGACCCCGATGAACCGAACGCGCGCAGGAATCCGCTTGCCGGCGTCCACCGACCCGTCGGCGGACACGGCAGATCCGGCACCGCCGCAGACGAGGGCCTCGGCCCCCTGGCGTGCCGGATACGCGCTGAGTTCGGTCATCATCGGGATCACCGCTCACCTCGTGGGTGAAGCGTACTGCATACGTCTACACGGATTTATATTAAATTTTTTGCAGGTATACCAGAGGTTGACACGCGGACCTCTCGGGAGGGTCACATTTATCCCTCGGATGGGCGAATGAGACGGTATGCAGAAACGCATCAAACGCGTCCTGAGTCGCGCTCGCTACGCAGCTATCGGCGCCGCGGTCGGCGCCGGCATCGGTGGTCTCGTCGGTCGCAACGCCGCCAGCACCGGCGGCGCCCTCGGCGCCATCGTCGGCGCGACCATCGGCGAGAAGCGAGTCAGCGTCGACTCGTTCATCGACGACGTCAAGGAGAAACGGGCCGAACGCGACGAACTCGCCGCCGAGGAGTAACGCCCAACGGTACCGTCCGCGCCGGTGCGGTCGGCAGTCGGACCGAACTACACGGCTTCTTCGACGTGCGCGCGGGTGACGTGCCCGCCGCAGCCGCACTGTTCGACGTACTCGTAGACCACGGCGTCACCGTAGGCTTCCGCCAGCGCCTCGTAGAGGTACGTTTCGGGGTGGCCGTGGTCGCCGTGGGTGACGAGGTTGACGTGGTTGCCCGGCGCCGTGTGTTCGACGGCGTCTTTCGCCTGCGAGACGACCAGTTCGTGGTCCTCGCCGTGGTGCGGTTTCTCCAGGTTCGCCGACCAGGAGTTGTCGTGGACGCGCTCGGTCACCGGCTCCACGTCGTCGTGGCTGACGGACATACCGATCCGTACGAACCGCTCACGCCAAGCGCTGGCGCCGAACGTGTTCGGCCCGCGGTTGGCCCATCAGGCGACACCGGCGTCGTCGTCCTCGTCGTCGGCTTCTTCGGCGGGCTCAGACGCTTCGTCGGCGTCGCCGACCGACTCGGAGTCCCCCGTGGGCTCGTCTTTCGCCCGATCGTCGCTCTCGCCCTCGTCGGGTTCCTCGACGGTGTGCTCGCGGACCTGGACGCCCTTGCCGGCGAGATAGCGCATCTGCCGACGGGCGAACTCCTCCTCGCGGGCGCCCTGCGTGGCGAGGACGTACATGAGCGCGCGGCCGGCCGGACGCATCGTCCGGCCCGCGCGCTGGGTGCCCTGCCGGCGCGAGCCGCCGAGTCCCGACGCGACGATAGCCAGCGACGCGTCGGGCAGATCGATCCCCTCGTCGCCGACGCGGGAGACGACCAGCGTGTCCAGCGAGCCGTCGCGGAACTGTTCGAACCGCCGCGCCCGCTCGTGGTGGGGCGTGTCGCCGCTGATGAACGGCGCGTCGAGCGTCGCCGCCAGCGCCCGACCCTGGTCGAGGTAGTCGACGAATATCAGGGCTTTCTGCTCGGGGTGCTCCCGGAGGATGCGCCGCGTCTCCTCGACTTTCGCCGGGTTCGAGGCGGCGATCTGGCGGCGCTCGTGGCCCTCGCTGCCGACGTACTCGTTGCGGTGGTCGTCGTCGGTCCACGGGACGTAGCGGATCTCGACGGTCGGCTCGGCGACGAACCCCTCGTCGAACAGCGCGTCCCAGTCGGTGCCGATCGGCGGGCCGATCAGCGTGAAGATCTCCTCCTGGAGGTCGTCCTCCCGGACGGGCGAGGCCGAGAGGCCGAGTCGGTGCCGCGTCTGGAGGTTCGCGCTCCGGCGGTAGACGTCGCTGGGGACGTGCTGGACCTCGTCGTAGACGATCAGTCCCCACTCGCGGGAGTCGAACAGGTGTCGATGGCGGTCCATCCCCGCGGTCTGGTAGGTCGCGATCGTGATAGGTCGGACGTCTTTGGTCCCGCCGTGGTACTCCCCGACCTGGGACTCGTCGAGCGTCGTGTGCGCGAGCAGTTCGTCGCGCCACTGGCGGACGAGCTCGCGACTCGGGACGAGGATCAGGGTCTCGCCGCCGACGCGCTCGACGATGCCCATCGCAGCGACGGTCTTGCCGCTGCCCGGCGGGCCGACGAGCACGCCCGATTTGGTCTCCATGAACCGGGCCACCCAGTCGTGCTGGTACTCCCGTAGGTCGAGATTCAGGGTGAGATCCAGCGGTTCGCCCGAGTCCAGGTCCCGCTCGTCCTGGACGGGATAGCCCGCCTCGTAGAGGATCCGTTTGACCTCGGCGGTCGCCTCCTCGGCGACCCAGCTCTCGGTGTCCGAGATCGGCGCCCGGAGGTGGTCGTCGTCGAGTTTCTGCCTGGCGACGTTGCCCATCAGGTTCTCCGTGGCCGCTTCGAGGACGACGTAGCCGTCCTCGTGGGTCTTCAAGGTGAACCGGTGGGCCCGCTTCCACTGGTCGCCGATCCACTCCTCCAGGGTCGGATACCGCTGTGGGAGCACGTCCCGAACCGTCCCGAGCAGTCCCTCCAGATCCTCGTAGGGCGCCTGCCACACGTCCGAATCGTCTATCTCGTAGACGTAGCCCTGTTGGCCGTTGGTATCGACCAGCCGGGCGAACTGCGAGAGCTGGGCGCGCGTGAACTGCGCGGGCCGGTCGACGACGATCTGGCGGCGGTCGGGGAAGACGACGAACCGCTCGCGGTCGGCGTAGTCGGTCCACTCGGCCGGATACCACACCGTCGGGTCCTGGGACACGTCCCGGTTCACGACCGAGCCCTCCCGTTCGAGGTCGGCGAGCCACGTCTCGACGACATCGCGCGGTTCGTCGACGTGGCGCGCGACTTCCTCGGTCGTCAACACCGGGTTACCCGCCGCCTCGACCGCCTCGTGGAACCGGTCCAGCGACGGCTCCCCCTGGTCGTCTGTCACGCTCCCCGATTGGCGACGCCGCGACAAGGGGGTTTCGTCTGCCGCTCCGGCGCTCGGCGTCCAGATCCACTTCGAAACATCAGTGAAGATATATACATTCGCATCTGTATAATACGGATCCCGCCCGTATCGAGACCTCTGGGGGAGGAACGTGAATTTTGCCCCGAAAACGTCCCTTGGAGAGTTTCTGGACTAATACATGCCACAGAGCCGGCGGAACGACGAGGGGACAGATATTCGACTACCCTCGAAGGCATCTCGGTGGAACGGGCTCGTAACTCGATACAGTAGCGTATTCACAGTATACGCTGTGTCGGCCGGCCAAGGCGGAGAGAAGACGGAAGTCGTAAGAGAACGACGAATTATAAGATAAGTGTCGTAACGACCGGTTACGAGTAGGTGACGTTGAGTTCGAGGACGTTGGCGGTTTCGAGGACGCGCTTGGGGAGTTCCTCGCGGAAGCGGTGGTCCTCGAAGCGGTGGGAGGGACCGGAGACGGAGATAGCGCCGAGGACGCGGTCGTCGTTGCTGAGGACGGGCGCGGCGACGCAGCGGAGGCCCGACAGGCGTTCCTCGTCGTCGAACGCGACGCCGCGTTCGCGGATCTCGGCGAGGGTCTCGAACAGTTCGTCGCGGTCGGTGACGGTGCGGTCAGTGGTCTCGGGGAGGCCGTGGCGGTCGATGATCTCGTCGACGCGCTCCTCGGAGCAGTAGGCGAGGATCGCCTTGCCCAGCGCCGTGCTGTGGAGACAGACGCGGTTGCCGACGTGTTCTTTCACGCGGACGGCGTTCTCGCCGCGGGTCCGGTAGAGGTAGGTGCCCTTGCCGTGTTCCTCGACGAGCAGGTTGCAGAGCTCGCCTGTCTCGCCGGCCAGCCGGTCGAGTTCCGGCCGGGCGATCTCGAAGATCTGCGACTGGTTGCGGGCGTACGCGCCGTGTTCGAGAAAGCGGAGGCCGATGCGGTACTCGTCGTCGGCCTTGACGACGTAGGCCTCCTGTTCCAGCGTGCTCAGGTAGTTGTGGACCGTGCTCTTCGGAAGATCCAGGTGCGTCGACAGCTCCGTCACCCCAGCGCCCCCCAGCTCCTGAAGCCCACCGATGATCCGGAACGTGCGTTCGACCGATTTCACCGTGTTCCGCGCGGTCTGCGCCATACTCCGACTCAAGACACTGGCCCGTAATAACCGTTCCGCAATCGCAAACGTTCGTTCAGAAATTCACTCGGGACCGAGCCAATATTCGATCGGGTCGGTCGGCAGCTCAGACCGTCGTGACCGGGTTCGTCAGCGTCCCGATCTCCTCGATATCGATCTCGACGAGGTCGTCCTCGTGGAGCGTGAAGTCGCCTTCGGGAACCAGCGCCGTTCCGGTCATCAGAACGGTCAGGTCGGGGACGACGTTGTGCCGGGTGAGATAGGAGGACAGCTCCTCGCAGGTCCGGACCATCTCGCCGGTGTTGGTGGCGCCCTCGTAGACGACCTCGCCGTCGCGGTGGATCTGCATGGTCATCTCCAGGTCGTGCGGGTCGTCGACGTCGCTCGCGGAAGTGACGCCCGGGCCGAGCGCGGCGCAGCGGTCGTACACTTTCGCCTGCGGGAGATAGAGAGGGTTCTCGCCCTCGATCGAGCGGCTGGACATGTCGTTGCCAATGGTGAACCCGACGATCTCCCCCTGGTAGAGGACGACGGCGAGTTCGGGCTCGGGGGTGTCCCAGGTGGAGTCGCCGCGGATGCCGACCGACTCGTTCGGACCGACGGTCCGGCTCGGTGTCGCCTTGAAGAAGACCTCCGGGCGCTCGCTCTCGTAGACGTCGATGTACACGTCCGGCTTGTCGCTCTCCTCCTGGCGGGCCTCCTCGCTGATCTGGTAGGTGACGCCCGACGCCCACACTTCCGGCGGTTCGACAGGGAGCACGAGGTCGTCGTCGTCGAATTCGACCTCCTCGGCGTCGTCGAGGTAGGCCTCGGCGGCCTCGTCGAGGCCCTGGCGCGTCTCGTCGGCCGCGAGCAACTCGACGACCGTCGACGGGCCGTCGGGCGCGCTCGTCAGGTCGTAGGAGTCGTCTCCGTCGGATACTACCAGCCGCTCGTCGTCCCCGCGCGTCACTCGGAAGTATCTCATGCTACTGACTGTGATGGACAGCCAGTATTTAGTTTTGCCGGGCCGCGGTCGCGAGCGCAGATCGCGAGCCCGCGCGCACCTCGGCGGCGGCGACGGATCGGCTGCGGGACGCCCGCGACTCGGCGCGTCGGCCGCCCAGAACCGCCCGAGGCCGCGGCGAGGGGTACCGCCACCGCAAGAGTTTTTGAGCGTTCGAGAGAGGTGAACACACATGGACGTAGGTGTGCTGACCGTGGCACTCGGCGGCGAATCGCTCGACGACGCGTTCGCGTACCTGGCCGACCAGGGCGTCGACGCCGTCGAACTGGGCTGTGGCGGGTTCGTGGGCGACGACCACCTCCCGCGCGAGGAGTACCTCGACGACGAGGACGCACAGGCCGAACTGCAGGACAGCCTCGACGAACACGACCTGTACGTCTCGGCGCTGGCGACGCACAACAACCCGCTCCACCCCGACGAGGAGCGAGCGGAACGCGCCGACACCGAACTGCGCGAGGCCATCGAACTGGCCGACCAGCTCGGCGTCGACGCGGTGACGACGTTCTCGGGCCTGCCCGCCGGCAGTCCCGCGGGCGAGGTCCCCAACTGGATCACCGCGCCGTGGCCCAACGAACACCACGAGGCCCACGAGTACCAGTGGGAGGTCGCAGAGGAGTACTGGTCGGACCTGGCCGAACACGCCGCCGACCACGACGTGTACGTCGGCATCGAGATGCACCCGAACATGCTGGTGTACGAGCCGACGGGGATGCTCGAACTGCGCGAGCGCACGAACGAGTACATCGGCGCCAACTTCGACCCCTCCCACCTGTTCTGGCAGGGCATCGACATCACCGAGGCCATCCGTTTCCTCGGCGAGGAGGACGCCATCCACCACTTCCACGCCAAGGACACGAAGGTGTACGAGTCCAACAGCCGCGTGAAGGGCGTGCTCGACACCGAACCCTACACGGAGGAACCGGACCGATCGTGGCTGTTCCGCTCCATCGGCTACGGGCACGGCGAGGAGTTCTGGAAGGACGTGGTGTCGACGCTGCGGATGATCGACTACGACGGCGCCCTCTCCATCGAGCACGAGGACTCGCTGACCTCGCCGAACGAGGGGCTAGAGAAGGCCATCGACGTGCTCCAGCGTTCCGTCTTCGAGACCACCCCCGGCGACGCCTACTGGGCCTGAACCATGAGCGAGGAACCACTCTCCGTCGGCGTGCTCGGCTATCGCTTCATGGGCAAGGCTCACGCGAACGCGCTCGCCCGGCTCCCGATGTTCTTCCCGGAGGCGCCCGCAGTCGAGCGTGAGGTTATCGTCGGGCGCGACGAGGAGGCGCTCGCCGACGCGGCCGACCAGCTGGGTTTCGAGCGCTACGCGACCGACTGGGCGGACGTGGTCGACGAGGTCGACGTGTTCTACAACCTCGGCCCGAACAACGTCCACGCCGACCCCTCGATCGCCGCGCTGGAGGCCGACACCCACGTCTTCTGCGAGAAGCCGCTCGCGCACACGCTCGACGACGCCGAGCGGATGCGCGACGCCGCCCGCGACTCAGCGGCGACCGCTGGCATCGCGTTCAACTACCGGTTCATCCCCGCGATCCGGTACGCGAAGAGCCTCATCGACGCGGGCGAACTCGGCGAGATCCACCACGTCCGCGGGCGATACCTGCAGGACTGGCTGGTCGACCCCGAGGCGCCGTGGAGCTGGCGCAACTCCGAGGAGCTGGCGGGCTCGGGCGCGCTCGGCGACCTCGGCGCCCACACCATCGACCTGGCGCGATTCCTCGTCGGCGACCGGGCGGGCGACATCTCGCGGCTCTCGGGCCACCTCCAGACGTTCGTCGACGAGCGTCCGGTGCCGGGCGGCGACGAGGGCTCGCTCGAAGGCGGAGGTGGCGAATCGACGGAGATGCGCGAGGTGACCGTCGACGACGCCTACACCGCCCAGGCGGAGTTCGAGAGCGGCGCGGTGGCGACCTTCGAGGCCTCCCGGTTCGCCAACGGCCGCAAGAACGACCACACGATCGCGATCGAGGGGTCGAAAGGCAGCCTCTCGTTCTCGCTCGAACGGCTCAACGAGCTGGAACTGCTCACCGAGGGCGATCGGGGCTTCCAGACGATCAACGTCACCGCTCCCGACGACCCCTACATCGACCACTGGTGGCCCGAGGGCCACGTCATCGGCTGGGAGCACACCTTCGTCCACGAGAACTACGAGTTCCTCTCGGCGGCCGCCGCCGGCGAAGACCACAGCCCCTCCTTCGAGGACGGCTACCGCGTTCAGGAACTCCTCGCCGCCATCGAGCAGTCCGACGACGCCGGCGAGTGGGTCGACGTGTAGAGCCGGTCCGACTACCGCTCGACCGCCGCTCGGTTCCGTTCTCCGCTGTTCGAGTACTGTTCTGTTTCTATAGAGCTATTTTTGTCGACGCATCTGTCGTATTCGGTCTCAATGCGGGCTGTTCGAGCTTGATTCGTTCGATCGCGGAGGATACTCGGGCAGAACGGTGAATCGATCCTCGGGAACGATCGCTCGATCCACGGCGGATTACATGATTACGAGCGTAATATTAGAAACTCGGTACCGAGTAAATATTTCATGCAGAACGTCGTTCGAACCTCGGAAACGGGAGGTGCGACGGAAGGCCGGTTCGGGTCGACGGGTCAGTCGTCGGCGAGGCGGTCGCGGAGGACGCGGTAGGCCTCCTTGGGCCGGCGGTACTCGTCGACGATGCCCTTGTTGTTGTGCGTCCGCGGTCTGGTCATCGCCGCCTCGGGGTCGGTGAGCGTGTCGCAGAACTGCCAGACGGTGAAGCCGGCGACATCGTCGCGCTCGCGGAACAGGTCGACGCAGTCGGCGAGGAGGTCGGCCTGGTAGGACTCGGACCACTTGCGACCCTCGTGGGTGCGCTCGCCCGGGACGGCGCCGGCGCCGAACTCCGTGACGACGATCGGTTTCTCGCCGTACTCCTCGGCGATCCCGTCGAGGAACTCGTCCCAGTCGCCGTCGCGGTACCAGCCCCAGTAGGCGTTGACCGACAGGAAGTCGCAAACGTCGAAGACGCCGTCGGTCCCGCCCTCGAAGTCGGTGTTCGAGGCGGCGGTGATCAGCCGGGAGTCGTCGACCCCGTCGGCGGCCCACTTCAGCTGGCGGGTGCCGTCGACGACGGTCGGGTGCTCGTTCGCGCACTCGTTCGAGAGGCTCCAGGCGAATATCGACGGGTGGTGGCGGTCGCGTTCGATCATCTCTACGAGCGTGCGCTGGGCGCGCTCCTGACTGGACACCATCGTCGACTCGTCGACCTGCCACATCGGGATCTCCTCGATCACGAGGAGGCCCTCCTCGTCGCACAGGTCGAGAAAGCGCGGATGGTTCGGGTAGTGCGAGCACCTGACGGCGTCACAGCCCGCGCGCTGGACGATATCGAGGTCCCGCTCCTGGATCCGCAGCGGCTGGGCGGAGCCCCACTCCGGGTGGTCCTCGTGGCGGTTGACGCCCGCGATATCGACGGGCTCGCCGTTGATCAGGATCTCGCGGCCGGCGGTCGAGACGGTGCGGAACCCGATCCGGTCGCGCAGGTCGTCGGCGAAGGCGTCGCCCTCGCGTTCCTCGGCCTGCTCGCCGTGCAGTCGCGCCGTCACGTCGTAGAGCGTCGGGTCGTCGGGGCTCCAGCGGTCCACGTCCTCGATGTCGAGACCGAGCGTGGCCGTGGCGGCGTCCATCCCGTCCACCGTGACGGAGTCGGTGACCGACGCGTCGCCGACGGAGACGGTCAGGTCGGGTTCGGCGGGGCGCGCGCCGACGTTGTGCAGCGTCACCTCCGCTCGGACCGTCGCTTCGTCGCCGTAGAGGTCGTACTCGACGGCCAGGTCCCGGACGTACACGTCCGGGACAGTCTCGACGACGACCTCGCGGTGGATGCCGCCGTGGGGGAACCAGTCGGCGTCGTCGTGGGGGAGCGTCGCCTCCCCTCGGGTGTTGTCCGCGCGGACGACGAGTTCGTGTTCCCCCGCGTCGAGGTGGCGGGCGAGCGCGGTGAACGGCGTGTACGACCCCTCGTGACTCGCCACCTCCTCGCCGTCGAGGTAGACCGTCGCGTCGCGGGCGATCCCGTGGAAGGTGAACAGGAGCGACTCCTCGTCGGTCTCGAAGGTCCGCCGATACCACGCCGGCCCGACGTAGTCGGCGTACTCGGTGTGCGCGTTCCAGGAACTCGGGACGGACAGCCGGTCGGCCTCCTCCGCGGGGAACGACTCGTGATAGTCGGCCTCGTACCCCTCGTTCTCGGGGTCGGTGAGGAACTCCCACGCCCCGTTCAGGACCCGCTGGCGGCGTTCCGTCGTCGTCTCGAACGTCCGGTGCATGGCTGTCACTCGGTCGCCGACGGCGAATAAACGTTGCTACCCCGTCGGCCCAAACGTTACGTCCGGCTGTCACGACGATCCGCCATCGATGGCTTGCGACCCTCACGACGGGAACGAGACGGACAGGACCGGTGGCCCCGGCGACGGGTCGGTCCGGTACCGGTTCGACGACCGGTTGACCTACTGGTCGGGGCGTGATAGCCGAGTCGAAGGGCGACTTCTTTCGGAAGCGGGCCCCCGACGACATCGAGCAGCTGACCGCCTGGCCCAACCCCGCCGGCGGCGGGCGCCAGCTCACGTTCAACTGCGCGAACGACCACCTCCGGCGGCTGTGGGTGCGCCGCGCCAGCGGCGGAATCCGAGCGCGTCGAACGCCAGTTCTATGCACCCGCGCCCCAGAGAGCGCGTATGGAACTCGAACCGGTCGACGGGGCGGTGTTCATCTACACCTTCGGGGTGATGTTCAG
This sequence comes from Halosimplex rubrum, assembly GCF_013415885.1. NCBI lineage: Archaea > Methanobacteriati > Methanobacteriota > Halobacteria > Halobacteriales > Haloarculaceae > Halosimplex > Halosimplex rubrum. The sequence goes on along the minus strand of NZ_CP058910.1, from coordinate 3,334,744 downwards.
TGCCCTCTGGCTCTCCCAGCCCGGGTCACCGCCGCTGAACCTCTTCGTCTTCGGGCTGTTCGGCGTCGTCTCGGCGGGGTGGACCGTCTACTTCAAGTGGCAGATCGCGCCGCAGTTCCTCCCGGACGAGGACGAGGAAGAGGAGGAACCGGAGACGCCGCGGCCGCCGACCGCCGAGGAGTAACGGCGGGATCAGCGGTCGCGGCGGAGCGACTTTCCTCGATCGCCCGTCAGTGAACCGTCCGCTCGTCGGAGGTGTCGATGTCCTCGCGGGGCTCGGTGTTGCCGCCGCTGGATGTGGCGCGGTCGTCGCTGGGCGCCGCCCACTCGACGGCGTTGGCGAGGACGCCCTGTATCTGCTCGTCGTGATAGATTGGGTAGGTCTCGTGACCCGGCCGGAAGTAGAAGACGCGGCCGCTGCCGCGCCGGTAGGTACAGCCCGAGCGGAACACCTCGCCGCCCTCGAACCAGGAGTTGAACACGAGCGTCTCGGGCTGGGGCACGTCGAAGCGTTCGCCGTACATCTCCGCCTCGTCGAGTTCGATGCAGTCGTCGATCCCGTCGGCGATCGGGTGGCTCGGCTCGATGACCCACAGCCGCTCGCGCTCGGCGGCCTCGCGCCACTTCAGCGAGCAACTGGTGCCCATCAGTCGCTTGAACACCTTCGAGAAGTGCGCCGAGTGGAGGACGATCAGGCCCATCCCGTCGCGGACGGCCTCGACGACCCGCTCGGCGACCTCGTCGGAGACCTCGTCGTGGGCGGCGTGGCCCCACCAGGTCAGCACGTCGGTCTCGGCGAGGGTGTCCTCGGTGAGGCCGTGTTCGGGCTCCTGGAGCGTCGCCGTCTCGGTGTCGAACCCGCGCTCGGCGAGCGCGTCGGCGATGGCGCCGTGGATGCCGTCGGGGTAGACCTCGGCGACCGTCTCCGACTCCTGCTCGTGGACGAATTCGTTCCAGACCGTGACGCGCGTGTCGGGCATGTTCGATCGCTCGCCGCCCGCACGCATGCGCGTTCGGGTTCCGGAGAGACTGTTCGGGGACGGGCGACTTATCGGGCGGGCGTCGGCGCTCGCCCCGTGGGCGGTCGCCCGAGCGGCCGCCCGACGACGCGACGGCCGGAACCGGAGAGTTACCCGACCAACCGCGCGCTTTTTGCCGGCGGTCGGCAACGGCCGGCAACGAATGACCGAGTTCGAATCCGGGTCCGAGCGCCCCGCCGAGCGGGTACACGTCGACCAGGTCGGATACCTCCCGTCGGCGCCGAAACGAGCGGTCGTCGTCGAGCCCGAGCGGTCCGCCGTCGAGCCCGAGCGGTTCGCCGTCCGCGAGCGCGGTGACGGGCGGGTCGCCGTCGCCGGCGACTGCTCGGAGCCGGTCGACGACACGAACGCGGGCGAGACGGTCCGTCGCGCCGACTTCTCGGCGCTCTCCGATCCGGGGGAGTACCGCGTCGCGGTCGGCCGGGGCGAGACGGCCGACGGCGGCCTCCGGGAGACCGCGGCGGAGTCCGTCCCTTTCCGCGTCGGCGCGGACGTGTACGACGGGACGCTCGTCGACGCCGTCCGGCTCTACACGTTGAAGCGCTCGAACACCGCCATCGACGACCCCGTTACGGGGTTGGACGTGCCGGCCGGCCACGCGGGGGACGCCGAGGCCCGGACGTACTTCGGCGACGAGTGTCGCGACGAAGGGGAGCCGCTCGACGTATCCGGCGGCTGGTACGACGCCGGCGACTACGGGAAGTACGTCCCGCCGGCCGCGGTGACGGTGGGTCAGATGCTCTTGGCCTACGAGCGCTACCCGTCGGCGTTCGAAGCCGGACAGTGCGACCTGCCGGTCGAACGGTCGGGGATCGAGCGGTCGCCGGCCGACGGCGACGGTGCGGGCGAGAGCGAACCCGACCTGCCCGACCTGCTCGTCGAGGCGAAGTTCGAACTCGAATGGCTCGAACGGATGCAACGGGCGGACGGAGCCGTCTACCACAAGGTCGCCGCCCGCGAGTGGCCCGCGATCGACGAGGCGCCGACCGACGACGACCGCGAGCGGTTCGTCTACGGGCTGTCGACGTTCGGCACCGCCGGGTACGCGGCCGCGATGGCGATGGCCGCGCGAGTATACGCCGACGACGCACCCGGATTCGCCGACCGCGCGCTCGAAAACGCCCGTGCAGCCCACGACTACCTCGAGGCCAACCCCGAGCCCGAGTTCCGCTTCGACGCGGGCCAGGACGACGGCTCGGGTCCCTACCGGAAGGACACCGACCGCGAGGAGCGCTTCTGGGCGACCGCCGAGTTGCTGAAGACCACCGGGGACACCCGATACGCCGACTATCTGGAGGTCCGGTTCGTCGACCTGTTCGACGCCGCCCCTCGGGCACCGGTCTGGACCGACACGCTCTCGCTGGGTCAGTGGGCCTACCTGAGCGCGGACGCGGCCGACGACGCCCGCGCCGACCGCCTGGAATCGGCGTTCCTCGACTACGCCGACGACCTCGTCGCGGCGGTCGAGGCCGACGGGTACCGCTGTGCGCTCGACGCCGAGGACTACCACTGGGCGTCGACCAAGTTGGCGCTCTCGAAGGGGAGCATGCTCCTGCTCGCGAACGCGATCGATCCGGACGAGCGCTACGTCGCCGGCGCGCTCGACCAGTTGCACTACGCCCTCGGGCGGACGCCGACCGGCTACAGCTACGTGACCGGCCAGGGGACCCACCCGCCGCGCAACCCCCACGACCGACTCGTCGAGGGAACCGGGGCAAATATTCCAGGGATGGTCGTCAGCGGCGCCAACCGCAACGGCGACGACGAACGGCTCGCCGAGTTCATCGAGCGGACGGACGCGCCGCCCGCGAAGTGCTACGTCGACGAGACCGAGTCGTACTCGGCCAACGAGTGGGCCATCGACTACACCGCGCCGATCTTCCTCCCGCTCGGCCACGCCGCCACGATGGACGACGCCTGAGGCAGTGCTCCCGGCGGCGCTATCGGAGTTCGCGCGCGACCTCGTCGCCGAACAGCTCGATCCCGCGCGTGCTCGGGAAGTCCGGGAAGATGAGCTGCAGTTTCCCGAAGCCAAGCTCGCGGACGGATTCGATCTGCTCCGCGACCTCGGCGGGCGTCCCGATCAGGAAGTCGCCCTTCTCGCGGGCCTCCTCCGGGGTGCTCAGCTGGTCGTCCACATCCTCCTCCTCGCCCCACGGCAGCGGGAATATCTCCTCACACAGCCGGTCGAGCTCGTCGGGGTCCTCGCGGACGATACAGTGGGCGAGCCACGACCGCTCGACCTCGTCGGGGTCCCGTCCCGCCTCCTCGAGGTACTCGTCGAACTTGCGGGCCTTGAACTCGATCGGCTTGCCACGGGCTCGTCCGGAGATCTCGACGTTCCACTCGTCGGCGTGGCGGGCCGCGAGCCTGAGCATCCGCGGTCCCGCACCGCCGACGACGATCGGCGGATGGGGGTCCTGCAGCGGTTTCGGCTCGTTGAACGCGTCGTCGATCTCGTAGTGGTCGCCCGAGAAGTCGGGCTCGGCCTCGGTGAACATCGCCTTGATCACCTGTATTCCCTCGTCGAGCATGTCGATGCGCTGGTTCACGGGCGGGAACTCGTAGCCGTAGGCCTCGTGTTCCTCGCGGTGCCAGCCGCAGCCGAGACCCAGGCGGACGCGGCCGTCCGAGAGGTGGTCGACGGTCGTCGCCATCTTCGCCAGCAGCGCCGGACTCCGGTAGGTGATCGAGCCGACGAGCGGCCCGATATCCACGCCGGTTCCGTGGGTTCGTTCGGCGATGGCCGACAGGAGCGTCCACACCTCGAACTCCTCGTGGTTCGGGCCGAGCAGGAAGTGGTCCGGCGCCCACAGCCCGTCCAGTCCCGCGTCGACGGCGGCGTCGACGCCCGCCATCACCGTGTCGCGGTCGACGTGTTCGAGGAGAGGGGTGTCTCTGTGGACCCCCGCCCCCGCGTAGCAGCCGACCATCCAGTCGAATTGCATAGCGGACGGGCGGGCGGGAGCGACTTGAGTGTCGGGGTAGATACGGTGTGCAACGAAGTCGAATGAACGCGATCGAACTCGAGAACAAGCCCTGAAAGCCCTCGACCCGCTCGCTCTGAGTTGCCTCGGCCGCACTCGAGAACAAGCCCTGAAAGCCCTCGACCCGCTCGCTCTGAGTTGCCTCGACCGCACTCGAGAACAAGCCCTGAAAGCCCTCGACCCGCTCGCGGTCGCTGAAGCGGGATATCCGCGCTCTCCGCACCGCCCACGCGGATAGTGCCCGCTCAGGCGACCACGCAGGCGCGAGCGCGTCTCGCCCTTTCAGTCCGCCAGGGCAACACAGCACCGTTCCGTACCCGCACCGCCCCGCACAGCACCGCAGACGGCCACGAGCCTCCCCAACCGATTCGCTCGTTCGTTGCACTCACTCTCTCATCCCTCGCGCGGCTAGGTCGCGGCACGGAGGCCGCGACAGCGCACGCCAACCGCACCGCCCACACCAACCGCACCGCCCGCTCTACCGCTCCACGTCGACGCTCGCCTCCGTCCCGTCGTACTCGACGGTCACGTCGGAGTCGGCGGGGTCGACGCCGGTCCCGCGCCCCTCACCGACGACGACCACCTCGAACTCGCGCTGCTCGACGAGTTCCGGGAACGATCCGTCCCTATCCGCGACGGTCAGTTCGTCGGCGGTATCGTCCCAGCGGATGGGCGTAAAGGCGTACTCGCCGTCCTCGTAGTCGTAGCCGTCGCCGGCGTCCTCGTAGGCGTCGAACGCGCCGTCTCGGCCGGGATACACGCGCAGTTCCCACGGCGCCGCCGGCTTCTCGCCGGTGTGCTGGACCTCGGGGCCCATCGGGACGACGCTCCCGGCCTTCACGAACAGCGGCAGTTTCTCCAGCGGCGCGTCGGCGAGGATCGTCTGCCCGCCGTCGTAGCGCTCGCCGGTCCAGAAGTCGTACCAGTCAGTGCCCTCGGGGAGGTACACCTCGCGGGCTTCGGCTCGCCCGTCGAGTTCCTCGGAGTCGGGCCCGTAGTACATCGGTTCGGTGACCGGGCAGACCAGCATGGAGGGGCCGAACATGAACTGGTCGCCCACCTCGTGAGCGTCCTCGTCGTCCGGGAACGCCAGTGCGAGGTGGCGATACATCGTGTAGTCGCGGTGGGTCTCCCAGCCGGCCAGCGAGTACAGATACGGGAGGAGACGATACCGCAGGCGGTCGAAGTTCACGAGCGTGTCGTAGGTGCGGTCGCCGGGGTCGCCGAAGCGCCACATCTCGCGAGGGGTGTCGGTGCCGTGCGAGCGGAACATCGGCAGGAAGGCGCCGTACTGGAACCAGCGGACGTACAGTTCTCGGTAGCCAGCGTCGTCGACGCCGTCGTCGAAGTCGCCGTCGGTGATCCACGAGGGGCCGTCGCCGACGAAGAAGGCGCCCACATCGAGCGTCCATTTGGGATTCCCGGCGGCGGTGAACTGGAGCCCGTCGGCGATCTGCGTGCGGTAGCGCTCCCACGTCGCCTCGATGTCGCCCGACCACGTGATCGCGCCGTAGCGGTGTTGTCCGGGGTAGCCCGAGCGGGTGAGGTTGATGACGCGCTTGTCGTCGGTCGCTTCGCGCTGGCCCTCGTATATCCCCTTCGCCTGGTGGAGCGAGTAGGTGTTGATGTAGCCCGGGTCGAACACACGCTTGAACGCGTCGGTGGTGTGCTTCGCGAGCGCGAACGGGTCCGGCGCCGTCGGCAGCGTCCAAGTGGGGTCGTACGGTTCGGTCGAGTCACACCACCAAGCGTCGACGCCGTGGTCGAACAGGCCCTCCTTCGCCTGGTTCCAGTAGATGTCCCGGGCTTGCTCGGAGAAGGCGTCGTAGTACCGTTGCTCGTTGCCGGGCGCCGGTACGTCCTCGTCGTCGAGGATGTGGCCCGCGTCGCGCATCTCGTCGTAGTTCTCGCCGGCGAGCATGTTGGGCCAGATGGAGACCATCAGCCGGACGTTCCGGTCGTGGAGCGCGTCCATCGTCGCCGAGGGGTCGGGATAGCGGCCCTCGTGGAAGGACTTCTGTCCCCACTGGCCCCAGTCGCCCGCCGGGCCGCCCCACTCCTCGAAGTTCGGGTGCTGGTCCTCGGTATCGGGCCAGTACTGCCAGTCCTGGACCACGCAGTCGATGGGCACCTCGCGGTCGCGGTACTCGGAGACCACGTCGACGAGTTCGTCGCCGGTCTCGTAGCGCTCCTTGGACTGGACGTAGCCGTAGGACCACTTGGGGAGCATCGTCGCCTCGCCGGTGAGGTCGCGAAAGCCCGCGATCACCGCGTCGGGGTCGCCGGCGACGACGAACACGTCGAGCGCGTCGTCGCACTCCGTCCAGACGTACGAGCCGTGCTGGTCGTCGTGGAAGGTCGTCAGCGAGCCGGTGTTCCAGAGCATCCCGTAGCCGCCCGTCGACAGGATGGCCGGCATCGCGACCTTGGTGTTGCCCTGGTAGAGCGTCTGTTCCTCGCCGGAGTAGTCGGCGACGCCGCCCTCGTGCTGGCCGAGCCCGAGGATCGCTTCGTCGTCGTCGAACTCCAGGTCGAGCCGCGTCGAGTACGCCTCCCTGTCGAGGCTGTCGCGGGGGCTGGCGACCTCGTGGTCGCCGACGGTCAGGTCCTCGGGCGAGACCGGGACGAGCGACTTCCCGCCGTCTTCGGGCTCGCGCACGAGCAGGTCGCCGTCGGCGTCGCGCCAGGTCAGGGCACCGGTCGCGCGGTCGAGTTCGACGCGCATGGCCGAGGTGACCAGTTCGAACTCGCTCTCGCGCTCGACGAGGTCCCACTCGCCGTCGGGGTCCTGTTCGACGACCATCGGGCTCTCGGGGTCGGGGACCGACTCGCCGGCGGTGTAGACGAGTCGGACGACGTCGTCGGCGAGGACCTGCAGTTTGAGTTTCTGGCCGCCCGCGTCGAACAGCGGGCCGTCGGCGTCCCGTCGGAGGGCCGTTACGTGCATGCGCACACCCTCAGACGGGTCCCTCTTGAGGATTCCCCTCACGGCGGACCGCTCCGGGACCCCCCGCACGTTTTACCGTGGACCCGCGGCGGTCCCGGCCGGATCCGAAATCACGTGCGAGAATCACCCCGGTATCTTTATCCGGGAGTGCTCGTCTGTTCGGAGTATGGCAGACGACGACAGACTGCGCGATGTCGCGGACGAGCGGGACTTCCAGATCGGCGCCGCCGTGGCCCCACAGCCCCTGCGGACGGACCCCGCCTACAAGAAGCTCCTGCGCAACGAGTTCAACTACGTCACCGCCGAGAACGCGCTGAAGATGGGCCCGCTTCGGCCCGAGCCCGGCGTCTACGACTTCAACGACGCCGACGCGGTCGTCGATTACGCCCGAGCGCAGGACCAGTCCGTCCGCGCCCACACCCTCGTCTGGCACAACCAGACCCCCGAGTGGTTCCAGGAGTGGGACTACACGCCGGACCAGCTCGAAGAGTTCACGCGCGAGCACGTCCACACCGCCGCGGGCCGGTACCGCGACACCGTCGACACCTGGGACGTGGTCAACGAGGCCGTCGCCGACGACGGTACGATGCGCGAGAACCTCTGGTACGAGGCGTTCGGCGAGGAGTACCTCGACGACGCCTTCCGCTGGGCGAACGAGGTCGCCCCCGACACCGACCTCTACTACAACGACTACGGCGCCGACGGCGTCAACGTCAAATCCGACGCCATCTACGACCTCGTCTCCCGCATGCTCGATCGGGGCGTCCCCATCGACGGCGTCGGCCTCCAGATGCACGCGCTCCACGAGAAGCCAGGTATCGAGAGCGTCGCCGAGAACATCCGCCGGTTCAAGGATCTCGGGCTGGACGTGGAGATCACCGAGTTCGACGTGGCCTACCTGCCCGGCGACGACCCCGGCGACCAGGAGGCCCGCTGGGAGAAACAGGCCGAGTTCTACCGGTCGATCACGGAGGTCTGTCTCGACGAGGGCGTCGACACGATGATCGTCTGGGGGGTTCGGGACTCCGACTCGTGGATCCCCGGCTGGTTCGAGGACCTCACCGGCGACCCGCTCCTCTTTGACTCCGGCAACGACCCCAAGCCCGCCTACGACGCCATCAAGGACACGCTCGCGAACTACGAGGCGTAAGAGGGCGATAGCGGTTTTTGCGACGCTTCTTTCGGTTGATCGAGGCCTGAAACGGTCGTTCGGTTGGTTCTGCGAGCATCTCACCGAGAATCTAGACCCCGACCGGCTTACCGTCAGTGCCGTTACAGAGTGGATAGCAGGATCGCCAGTACGACGAGACAGACAGTTAGATATAGGGCGTACCGTACGACGGGGGTTCCGGAGTCTGTCGAATCTCCCGTCGACCTGTCGACTTCGATGTCGTATCCTAGCGCTTTGAGGTCCTTAGCTCCGACCTCGTTAGAATTCGATCCCTCGTTGGTCATGCTACTTCTCACTTCACCGTCTGTAGTTCCCCCGGTCGAAGTATGTCCCATTCCGCTCCCACTATCTTCGTCCATACGTAGATCATTTTCTCAGGCGGTGTAAGCTTTCTTCCGGGTACAACGATTCCCCGGGCGGTGTATGCTTCCTCTGCACTGAGCATCCGCGAGCGAAGCGAGCGGTTCTTCGCGGCGAGTGAGCGAAGCGAACGAGCCGCGCTTTTTCACCCATGTTTTTGGCGGCGGGGTGTGCGCGGTTTTCCCACCCCTCCGCGAAAAAGATGGCTTCTACAACTCGATACGCCCGCCCGACTCGCCGGACTCGTAGATGGTGTCGGCGATCCGCACGTCCTCGTAGCCGTGCCGGCCGTCGGGGCCGATCGCCATGTCGGTCAGGACGCCGGTGGCGAAGTAGTCGAACTCCTCGACCATCTCGGAGGGTTCCTCGACCTCGACGACCTGCTCCTCGCCGCCGGCGCTGACGGTGATCGTCCGGTCGGCGTCGACGTTGAACGGCACGTCGACCCGGATGCGGCCGTGGGTGCCGCCGACCTCGAAGTAGTTGTCGCCGGCGACCTCGTAGCCGCTGTCGCACTCGGCGACCGCGCCGTCGGGGAACTCCATCGTGAACGCGACGTACTTCTCCAGGCCGTCGAACTCATCGGGCCCCTCCACCGTGGTCGCGTGGACGGCCTCGGGGTCGGAATCGAGGACGAACCGCGAGGTGTTCAGCGGGTAGACGCCCAGATCCATCAGCGGGCCGCCGCCCGCGAGATCGGGGTTCAGCCGCCACTGGTCCATGTCCTCGCCGGCGGCGATCAGGTTGTAGGAGAAGGCGCCGCGGGTGTGGACCGGGTCGCCGATAGCGCCGTCCTGCACGACATCGCGGACCCACCGGATCGACCGGGTCGTGTGCATCCGGTAGGCGGTCATCAACTCGACGCCGCCCTCTTCGCAGGCCTCGACGCACTTGCGGGCGCGCGCGGCGTCGGCCTCCAGCGGTTTCTCGCAGAGCACGTCCTTGCCGAGTTCCGCGGCCGTCTCGACGTGGGGGAGGTGCAGGGCGTTCGGTGTGACGACGTAGACGGCGTCGTACGCGTCGGTGGCCTCGCCGTCGGCGTAGTCGTCGTAGGTCAGCGCGTGGGCGACGCCCTTCTCGTCGGCGACGCGCTCGGCCTTCTCGCGGTCGCCGCTGACGACGACTGTCGTCTCGCAGAAGTCCGATTCCTCGATCGCGGGGATCGCCACGTCCGGGCCGAACCAGCCCAGCCCGAGGACGGCAAAGCGGACGGGAGCGCCGTCGACCGGGCGCGCCCAGTCTCGCTCGTCGAACGAACTCGGTACGTCGATGTCCATACCACGACTCAGCAGAGCCACCGACAAAAAGGGAGTCGGTCGCGGAATCGACGACGATGATCACATCGATCCGCGGCGAGCGGCCCGCTCAGAACCCGTACAGTTCCTTCGGGCGCTCGTAGGCGACGTGGTCGACCAGGTCCTCGGCCACGTCGATCGGGATCTGGCCGCGCTCGACCTTCCTCCCGACGACGTTGGCGAGGGTGCGGCGGAACATCTCGAAGCGGGAGTCGAACGAGAGGAGCTTGCGCGAGTCGCTGACCATGCCGGCGTGGTTGGCCAGCAGGTCGACGCTGCCGACGTAGTCCAGTTGATGGTCCATCCCGAACGGGCTGTCGTTGAACCACCAGGCCGGCCCGACGCTGACGTTCGAGTACGCCCGCGCGAGCGTCGTCAGCGTCGGGTAGTGGCTCGGGTCGACGCAGTAGAGGATGATCTCGCCTTCCCCGTCGAAGCGGTCGAGGTAGTAGTCCAGCCCCTCGGCGATACCGATATCGCCCATCGACACGTCGCCGCCCGACGCCGCGCCGAGCTCGTCGTACAACTGCTCGCGGTAGTCCCGCAGCGCGCCGACGTGCAGCTGGGAGACCCAGCCCGCTTCGCTGTTCAGCTCGCCGATGAACTCGAGGAGGTAGGCCTGGAAGTCCCCGATGTCGCGCTCGGAGAGGGACTCGCCGGCGCGGCGCTTGGCGTACACCTCGGCGGCGCGGGCCTCGCTCACCGGCCGGGAGACGGGTTCGAGGACCCCCAGGTCGCTCGCCGCGCAGCCGTGGTCGTCGAAGTAGTCGTGGGTCGCTTCGAGCGCGTCGAGATAGCCCGCGAAGTCGTCCGTCTCGAACGCCGTGGCGTCGGCCAGGTCGTCGGCGAACTCGATGAAGCCCGACTTCTGGACGTTCACCGCTGGGTCGGCGCGCCAGGTGGGGCGGATGTCGACGCCTTCCACCTCGTCGACGGCCCGCTCGTGGTATTCGAGCTGCGACGTGGGGTTGTCCGTCGTCGCGAGGGTCTCGACGTTCATCTCCCGGAGGAGTTCCTGCGGGCGCATCTCGTCGTCCTCCAACTGTGCCTTCGTCTCCGCCCAGATCTCGTCGGCGGTCTCGGCGGAGACGGGCTGGTCGATGCCGAACCGCCGTTTGAGGTCGAGGTGGAGCCACTCGTAGACGGGATTGCCGGCCATCTCGGGGACGACCTCGGCGAAGGCGTCCCACTTCTCGCGGTTGGAGGCGTCGCCGGTGATCAGTTCCTCGTCGACGCCGCGCTTTCGCATCATCGACCAGACGTAGTGGTCGGTCGCGCCCTGGACCTCCCAGATGTCCGCCCAGCCGTCGTTCTCGACGATCTCCACGATGTCGGCGTGGTTGTGCGGGTCGAGGATCGGCCGGTCCTCGATGGTCTCGTAGAGGTCGCGGGCGGCGTCGGTTTCGAGCAGGTACGTATCGTCGTCGAGGAAGCTCATGTGATCGAACCCACCAGCGATTCGGGCATAAAGGTAGCTGTCCCGGTTCGAGTTCGGCGTTCAGTTCGAGTTGCGGACCCACTTTTTCCAGCGGAGAGTTCCTCGCGGCGCTTCGCGCCGCTGCGGGAATCCTCCGTCTGCTCACGGCGCCACGCGCCGTTCGCATGGTCCGAGGGACCGGAGGTCCCTCGCCACTGCAAAAACTTGGGGAAAAAGGCTGAATCCTCGCTCTGCTCGGATTCAGTGAATCGCGCTCGCTCCGCTCGCGCGAATGCTACTGATCAGCCTATCACCTGTACTGACCGTCCGGCGAGCGAACGAGCACGGTTCACCGCTCGCGAAAGGATCAACTATTTACTGTGATCGGCCGACGCCCCGAGTATGAGCGACAGAGATCCGGAAGACCTGAACTTCGGGTGCCAGGTCGTGACCTACGGCGACGTGCAGGGAACCATCGAGGACGCGGTCCGCGCGGAGGAGGCGGGCTTCGACATCATCACCGTCCCGGACCACCTCTTCCACCCGACGGGGTCGGAGGAGTTCCTCGTCGACCCGCCCTGGGAGGCGTTCACCGTCCTCGGCGCTATCGCCCAGCACACCGACGAAGCGATGCTGATGCCCGGCGTCACCGACTCGGTGCGGCGCCACCCCACGGAGCTCGCGCACATCGGGACGACCCTGGACCAGATGACCGACGGGCGGTTCGGGCTGGGAATCGGCGCCGGCGAGGCGTTCAACTTCACGCCCATCGAGGACGTCGACTGGTCGGACCCGTTCGGACGGTTCTCGGAGGCGTTCAAGATGATCGACCGGCTGTGGGCCTCCGAGGCGGACGACCCCGTCGACTTCGACGGAGAGTTCTACCAGCTGGCGGACGCGCACATGGGACTGAAACCCGTCCAGGAGCCGCGGCCGCCGATGTGGGTCGGCGGGTACGGCCCGAGCATGCGCGGGTTCACCGGCGCGCTCGGTGACGGGTGGTTCCCGTGGATCCACGCGCCCGAGCAGTACGAGGAAGACCTCCAGCGCGTCCTCAACGTGGCCGAGGACCGCGGCCGTGACCCCGACGACATCGACCGCGCGGTCATGATCCCGACCACGGTCTCGGAAGACGGCGACGCGGCCCGCGAGGCGGCCGTCGAGCGCAACCGAACGAGTCTCGCGCTGCGGCCGCCGCTGCTGGCGAAGATGGGGTACGAGGACATCGCCGACGAGACGCCGATCATGTTCGAGATGGCCTTCGACGAGGAGCAGGAGGAGCGACTCCTGAACGCCGCGGAGAAGATTCCCGACGAGGCCGTCGACGCGGTGACGGTCTCCGGGACGCCCGAAGAGGCCATCGCGGACCTCGAACGCTGGGTCGAGGCAGGGCTGGACAACGTCGTCCTCATCCCGGTCGGCGACTTCGAGGAGACGGTGGCCCACTACGAGGAGACGATCATCCCGCACTTCGACGGGGAGTAGGGAGCGCGTCCCGTTCCGGACCGCCACCGTCTACGGGGTGGCCCTCGTCCCGGCCTCACTCGTAGGCGTACTTCACTTCGACGACGTTGACGGTGTTGCGGAGTTCCGGCAGGATCGCGTCCTCGATCCGCTCGTCGTCGAGCCGTTCTTTCGGGCCGGAGACCGAGATGGAGCCGACCACGCGCTCGTCGACGACGACGGGCGAGGCGACGGAGCGGATCCCCTCGCGGCGCTCCTCGTCCTCGATGGCGTAGCCGCGGTCCTCGATCCGGGCGAGTTCGCGGTCCAGCCGGTCGCGGTCGGTGATCGTGTGTCGGGTCGCTCGCGGCAGTCCGTAGGTGTCGACGACCTCGTCGACGTAGTCGGCGGGGAGGTGCGCGAGGACGGCCTTGCCGAGGGCCGTCCAGTGCATCTCCGTGTGCTCGCCGATCGGCGCGTTGTCGTAGACCGCCTCCGTCCCCTCGGCCTGATAGAGGATGACCCGCTGGCCGTTCTCCTCCATCCCGAGGTTGGCGACTTCGCCGGTGGATTCGGCGAGCGCGTCGATCTCGGCCCTGGTCGCGCGGAAGACGTTCCGGCGCTGCCTGACCGCGACGCCGTCGCGCAGGAACCGACAGCTCAGCCGGTAGCCGTCCTCACTCTGAACGACGTACCCCACGGATTCGAGCGTCGCGAGGTGGGAATGCGCCGTGCTCGTGGGGATGTCCAGCGCCGTCGCCACGTCGTCGATCCGCACGGTCCCCCGCTCGCGCATGACGCCGACGACCGCGAAGGCCCGCTCGACGGCCCCGATCGCGCCGTCGCCCGCGCCCGGTTCGGTGATTCCCATATCACTCCGTACGATTCGCCAGTGGTAAAATCTACTGATGTTGGAATGGGCCCCCTCTCATTACAGTTGTATACCTGTATTCCGACCTCGGTCAATTGGTGTGTTATTAGCACGCATGCGAAGCTCTGCGGCGACCTACCACCGCCTGTACCGGGACTGTATATAACGATCGTTGGTGCTGCTACCGTTCCACCGATGCTGGAATGAATCGTGGAGATCGACCACGTGACGGTCGAGTAACAGAAACGTGACGGACGCTGGCGGTCGTTTCCCGGCTCGAAGCGACCGCTGGAGGCGCGCGACCGCCCGGCGACTGCGACGGGTCGGGACGGGGTCGCGGCTCGGAGTGACGGCTGTGACTCGGGCGACGGAGAAGAGCGCACTCGGTTCAGTCCTGGGCGACGGCTTCGACGCCGGCGTCGCGGGCCGCTTTCTCGGCGCGCATCGCCCTCAGCATCCCGCGGAGGTAGCCGACGGTATAGGCGCGACCGCGGTGTTCCCAGTCGGTGTCGCCCTCCAGGTGAGGGGTGTGGTCGGGGATCATCATGCCCGAGAAGCCGACCTCGTCGAGCAGCGAGAGGAGCTCGTACTCGTCGAAGTTGCCCTCGTCGACGAAGTCCTCGGAGAAGTTCGGGACGGTCCCCGAGACGTCGCGGAAGTGGACGTAGAAGATCTCGTCGCGCTCGCCGAAGTAGCGGACGACTTCGTCGAGCGGCTCGCCCATCTCCGACCAGCAGCCAAGACAGAGTTCGAGCCCGTGGTGGTCGGTGTCGCGGTAGTTCATCGCCCGCTTGAAGTTCTCGAAGTTGCGGAACAGCTGCGGGACGCCGCCGAGTTTCTCCATCGGCGGGTCGCTCGGGTGCAGACACAGCTTCACGCCCGCCTCCTCGGCGACGGGGAGGATCTCGTCGAGGAAGGACTCGTAGTTGTCCCACAGCTCCGCCTCGGTGTACTCCCGGTCGTGGGTGAGCTCGTCGATATCGGCTTCCTCGGCGTCGAAGACGGAGACCTCGGCGCCGCCGCGTGTGGTCGTCCAGCCGGTTCGCCAGACGCCCGCGGGCGCCCAGTGATACCCGAAGATCGGGATGCCCGCCTCGCCCATGTTGCGGACCGTCCGCTTCATCTTCTCCATCTGCTCGTCGCGCTCGGGCCCGTCCAGCATGATGTCCTGGTAGAACGAGACGGGGACGTTCTCGATCGCGTTGAGTCGCATGCCCTCGGCCTCGACGCGCTCGCGGAGTTCGCGGAGGTTCTCCGCGGACCACTCGCCGTCGCCGGTCAGGGGCACCCGCTCGTCGTCGGGCATGTGTTCGTAGTCCGGCTCGTCGACCTGATACATGTTCAGCAGTATGTCGTCGGCACCGAGCTGTTTGATGTAGCGCAGACGTTCGGGCGCCGGGTCCATGAACTGGCCCGCGCCGACCCGCATCGGCAGGTCCTCGAACGAACTCGGCTCGTCGCTGTCGGTCGCCATACACCCCGTACCGGACACTCGGTTATAAATGTCGTCACCCGAGTCCCGGACCGGACCGCCGCGAGGCGTGGTTTCAAGAGCCACCCGACGCTTGCTCGGGCTATGCCAGACGCCGCCGCGCGACCCACGCGCCCGCACCACCGGTCGACCGCCCGATACCGCGCCACAGCCACCGCTCCCGCCGCGCCCGTGGTCGCCTCCCGACAGGCGGTGACCGCCTGATGGTCGAGTTCGCCGCCAACGCCGGGATCGTCGCCGACGACGGCGAGACGGTCGCCGACGGGATCGAACGGGCCGCCGGCCTGGGCGTCGACGCCGTCGAGTTCTTCGACTGGGAGAGCGCCGACCGCGACGCCGTCCGCGCCGCCGCCGACGAGCACGGCGTCGAGATCGCCGGGATCCTCGCCGCGGGCGCCGGGTCGAACATCGACGACCGCGACGCCCCCGCGGCGGTCAACCCCTACGACCGTGAGACGGTCGTCGGCGATATCGAACGGTCGCTCGACGCCGCCGCCGAGGTCGGCGCCGACTGCCTGATCGTCACCGTCGGCCCCGATCAGGGCGGATTCGCACGCGACACCCAGCGCCGGGCGCTCGAACGCGTCCTCGCGGACGTGGCGCCCACCGCCGAGGACGCGGGCGTCACCGTCGTCATCGAGCCGCTCAACACCGTCGTCGACCACCCCGGCTACTTCCTCGCCTCCTCCCGCGAGGCGTTCGACATCACTCGGTCGGTCGGGAGCGACCGCGTGAACGTACTGTTCGACGCCTACCACCAGCAGATCACCGAGGGCGACGTGATCCGGAACCTGACCGGGAACGTCGACCAGGTCGGCCACGTCCACGTCGCCGACAACCCCGGTCGGCTCGAACCCGGGAGCGGCGAGATGGCCTACGCCAACGTCTTCGACGCGCTCGACGGGGCGGGCTACGACGGCTACGTCGGCCTGGAGTTCTTCGCGACCAGCGAGGGGACCAGTATGGCCGAAGGGATCCGCGGCACGCTGGAGCTGGACTGACGGATGTCGGGCGAGACCTCCGTCCGGCCGGCCCGCGACGGACCGACCCGCGACGACCGGCTGTGGTACGACGCGCCCGCGGGCGAGTGGGTCGAGGCCCTCCCGGTCGGCAACGGCCGCCTCGGCGGGATGGTCCACGGTCGGCCCGCCCGCGAGCGCGTGGCGCTCAACGACGACCGCCTGTGGGCCGGCGACCACGCCGACCGGACGGCTTCGGGGGGTCCCGACGACCTCGATGCCGTGCGCGAGTGCCTGTGGGACGGCGAAGTCGAGCGCGCCCAGCGCCTGTGCAACGAGTTCTTCGTCGGCGACCTCACCGGAGTTCCGCCGTATCAGCCGCTCGGGGACCTCCTGATCGACTGTCCCGGCCACGACCACCCCGCCGAGTACCGGCGGAGCCTCGACCTCCGCGGCGGGATCGCCCGGGCGGAGTACACTATCGACGGAACGCGCTTCGAGCGCGAGTGCTTCGCGAGCGCGCCGGACGGCGTGCTCGCGGTTCGGATCGAGGCCGACGAGCCCGGAGCCCTCGACGCGCGGGTCCGACTGGACCGCGACCGCTCGGCGCGGACGACCGTCGTCGAGGACACCGTCGTCCTCCGCGGGCAGGTGATCGACCTCCCGGGCGACGACGAGACCGTCGAACCCGGCGGCTGGGGGTCCAGATTCGAGGGCCGAGCGCGGGTCCGCGCCGAGGGCGGGACGGTCGCGGCGGCCGGCGACGAGGACGCGCCGTGGGTCGGCGACGGCGATCCGGAGTCCGAGCCGGACGAAGACGGAATCGTCGTCGCCGGCGCCGACGCGGTGACGGTGGTCGTCGCGGCCGGAGTCGCGCCGCCGGACGGCGACCCCCGCGAGGAGTGCCGCGAGGCCCTGGCCGGAGTCGCCGAGGACGACTACGCCGCCCTCCGCGAGCGCCACGTCGACGACCACCGCGAACACATGGACCGGGTCGACCTCGACCTGGGCGAGGCCGTCGACGCGCCGACCGACGAACGGCTCGACCGCGTGCGCGAGGGCGAGCGGGACCCGCACCTCACGCAACTGTACTTCCAGTACGGTCGGTACCTCCTGCTGGGCTCGTCGCGACCCGGTACCCTGCCCGCCAACCTCCAGGGGGTCTGGAACGAGGAGTTCCACCCTCCGTGGGACTCCGACTACACCCAGGACGTGAACCTGGAGATGAACTACTGGCACGCGGAGGTGGCGAACCTCCGGGAGTGCGCCGACCCGCTCGTCGAGTTCGTCGACGACGCCCGGGAGCCCGGTCGCGAGACGGCCCGCGAGCGGTACGGCTGCGAGGGCTTTTGCACCCATCTCCACAGCGACCGCTGGCACACGACCGCCCAGACCGCCGACGCCCACTGGGGCCACTGGCCGATGGGCGCCGCCTGGCTCTGTCAGAACCTCTGGGAACGGTACGCCTTCTCCGGCGAGCGGAGCGACCTCGAACGGATCTACCCGACCCTCCGCGAGGCGGCCGAGTTCCTGCTGGACTACCTCGTCGAACATCCCGATGAGGGGTGGCTCGTCACCGCGCCCTCGGCGTCGCCGGAGAACCAGTACCGCACCGACGACGGCCAGGAGGCGACCACCTGTGTGATGCCGGCGATGGACATCCAGCTCACTCGCGATCTGTTCGGCCACTGCATCGAGGCCGCCGAGACCCTGGAGCGGGACGCCGAGTTCGCGGCCGAACTGGCCGACGCGCTGGAGCGGCTCCCGCCGATGGGCGTCGACGAGGGCGGTGCGCTCCGCGAGTGGCTCCGTGACTACGAGGAAGTGAACCCGGGGCATCGCCACGTCTCACACCTCGTCGGCTACTACCCGGCGGACGCGCTGCACGACACCGAAACCGGGGACGACCCCGGTGGCGCCGGTCTCGCGCTCGACGGTGAGACGGCCGACGAGGCGGTTCGAGCGTCGCTGGAGCGGCGCCTCGACCACGGCGGTGGGCACACGGGCTGGTCCTGCGCGTGGACGATCGCGCTGTTCGCGCGCCTCGGGGACGGCGACGGCGTGGGCGAACACGTCCACAAACTCCTCGCCGATTCGACCTACGACTCGCTGCTCGACTCGCACCCGCCCTTCCAGATCGACGGCAACTTCGGCGGGACCGCGGGGATCGCCGAGGCGCTCGTCGGGAGCCACGGCGGGACGATTCGGCTGCTCCCGGCGCTGCCGGCGGCGTGGGAAGAGGGGTCCGTCTCGGGGCTACGGGCTCGCGGTGGGTTCGAGGTCGACCTCGCGTGGAGCGACGGGAGCCTCGACGCGGCGACGGTCCGTGCGGGGCAGGACGGAACCTGCCGGGTCTCGTCCGCCGCCGGTATCGAGGCAGTCGAGACCGACGACGGCGAATCGGTCGAACTCACGCGGGCGGACGGGGACGGTCCCTCGCGAGCGGACGGGACCGTCGAGTTCCGCGCCTCGGCGGGCGAGTCGTACGACATCGCGGTCGGCGGGGAGTAGCGCCCTCCGCGTCACGGTCCCGGGTCGGTCGGGTCGCGTGCGCTCGCTCGCGAGTCGGCTTCGCTCTCCGCGACCCCAGTCCTTAACCGTCGGCGTGAGAACCGTCAGTCGATGGCACCCGACGCGACACACGCGGAGCAGCCGATAGACTCGGATAACCTCGAGATCGCCTACATCGGCGGCGGCAGCCGCCAGTGGGCCCCGAACCTCATCCAGGACCTGGCGCTCTCGGAGTTCGACGGCCACGTGCGCCTCTACGACACCAACCAGGACGCCGCCGAGACCAACGCCGAGTTCGGCAACTGGGTCCAGGACGACGAGGACGCCACCGCCGAGTGGTCCTACGAGGCCGTCGAGGACCTCGACGACGCGCTGGCGGGCGCCGACGCGGTCATCCTCTCGACCCAGTACGACCCCCGCGACACGTTCGTCCACGACCTGCGCATCCCGAAGGAGTACGGCATCTACGGGGCGGTCGCGGCCACCATCGGCCCGGGGGGTATCTTCCGGGCGATGCGGACGATCCCCGTGTTCCGCCGGTTCGCCGCCGCGATCCGCGAGAACTGCCCCGACGCCTGGGTGTTCAACTACACCAACCCCGTCCACTTCGTCACCCGTGCGCTGTACGACGAGTACCCCGACATCAACGCGCTGGGCCTCTGTCACGAGGTGCTGGGGACGCGCTGGCACCTCGCGATGCTCGCCGAGGAGGAACTGGGCATGGACGCCGAGCGCGCCGACGTCGAGGTGAACGTCAAGGGGATCAACCACTTCACGTGGGTCGACGAGGCCCGCTGCAAGGGCGTCGACCTGTGGCCGCTGCTGCACGACCTGAAGGACGGCGAACGCGGGAGCAAGCGCTTCACCTACGACGACCTGAAGGACGACAGCGTCTTCAGCGACAACTGGCAGGTCACCTGGGAGCTGTTCCGGCGGTTCGGCGTCCTGCCCGCGGCCGGTGACCGCCACCTCATCGAGTACGCGACTTCGTTCATCGCCGACGGCCAGGACTCGCTCAACCACTGGGGCGTCCGCCGCACCGACGCCGACTACCGCGCGAAACACTGGACCCCCGCCGAGTCCAAGCAGACCACCAACGTCGAGGGCTGGATGGAGGGCGAGCGCGAGTTCGAACTCGAATCCTCCGGCGAGGAGTTCCTCGACATCCTCGAAGGCCTGACCGGCGAGGGCCCCTACGTCACCAACGTCAACCTGCCTAACTCCGGCCAGATCTCCGATATCGAGCAGGGGCCGGTCGTCGAGACCAACGCGGTGGTCCGTGACAACCAGGTCAAGCCGGTCAACGCCGGCGGCTTCCCGCGGCCCGTCCGCAGCATGGTCCAGGGCCACGTCGACACCATCGAGACGATCATCGAGGCCGCTCGAACCGGCGACGTGGACCTGGCGTTCCAGGGCTTCTCGATCGACGACCAGGTCCAGACGCTCACGCCCGACGAGTCCCGCGACCTGTTCGGCGAACTGTTCGCCGCCGAGACCGAGTACCTCGAGGACTGGAACGTCGAGGAATCGGACGTGCTCGCGAAGGCCGACACGTTCGACGCCTGACCCGCGCGTCGCTCGTTCTTCCGCCGCCGGACCGCCTCGTCTCTCCGCCGGGTTCGGCCCGCGCGCCGCTACGTCTCTCCGAGCTGTCCGCTCGCCGTACGTCGTTCCCCGTTCGGAGTGTATCGATCGTTCATTAACTAGCACCGTTCTTCATTCCACACGCGTCGTTCTCTACCCGTTACGAACTCTCCATCTCATCTCGCCGCACGTCGTTCTCCTTTCACCATACGTCGTTCTCCCGTCACTGTACTTCGTTCTTTATTTGCAAGGATTGTTCTCTTTCGCTGTACATCGTTCTCCACTTGACTCGAACCACGGCTGCCACCGACACCGACAGATCGTCCGTTGGTACAGTACTATATTGACTACTCGTATACACATGTGGTTGAAATAAGACTTAACCCTACCACACTACACGTCGGAGTTGCGAGGGCGACACCGTGACACGAGGTAGCGAAACACCCACCAACTGACTCGGCGAGAAGAGCACTGACCTCGATGGTCACCTATAGTAGAATTTGAAAGCGTTTGCACGGTCGACCGCACGATTACGTGCGGCCATCCGAGCGATGTCTTTCAAATTCTACTACAGTCGGCCGGTTCAGTGACGCTTCCCCGTTGCGCCCCCGGCATCCGGACGACTCACGCGGTCGTCGAGTCCGTGGCGGCCATAGTTACTTCTAAACTATATGTTGTTCTATTGTGTATTGTTTTAATGTTGATTATAATTGCTAATGTTTATTTACTTCCCGGGTGTCGCATTCGATGCGGCAGTGGTAACATGGTACGCGATACTGGCGACGACGGCAGTGGCGAATCGACATCCGACGGATCGGGGAACTTCGACCGGCGCGCCTTCATGAAAGCGGCGGGCGCCGCCGCGGCGACCGGGATCGGGATCGGCGCGACGGCGAGCCCGGCCGCGGCCGACATCACCTCGAATCAGACCGGCAACGACGGCGGGTACTTCTACTCGTTCTGGACGAACGACGAGGGCTCGGTCACGATGAACCTCGGGTCGGACGGGAACTACAGCGTCGACTGGTCGGACACGGGGAACTTCGTCTGCGGCAAGGGCTGGGAGACCGGCGGTCGCAGGAACGTCGACTACACGGCCAACTACAGCCCGTCGGGCAACTCCTACCTGTGCCTGTACGGGTGGACGACCGACCCGCTCGTCGAGTACTACATCATCGAGGACTACGGCAGCTACAAGCCGGGCGACTCCTACGAGGGGACCCACACCACCGACGGGTCGACCTACGAGATATACACGTCCGAGCGGGTGAACAAGCCCTCGATCGAAGGGAACGCGACGTTCACGCAGTACTGGAGCATCCGGCAGAACTCCCGGACGGAGGGGACGATCACCACGGGCAACCACTTCGACGCCTGGGAGAACAACGGGCTGCCCATGGGCAACCACGACTACATGATCCTGGCCACCGAGGGCTACCAGAGCAGCGGCTCCTCGGAGGTTTGGGTCGGCGCCGACGGCAGTGGCGGCGGCGGTGGCGGCGGTGGCGGCGGTGGCGGCGGTGGCGGCGGTTCCGGCGGCGGTAGCGGCTCCACCGGTTCGCTCCAGAGCGGCACCTACAGCATCCAGAACGTCAACAGCGGCAAGGCGATGGACGTCACGGGCGAGTCCACCGAGGACGGCGCCAACGTCCAGCAGTACAGCTACTGGGGCGGCTCGAACCAGCAGTGGAACGTCACCGACACCGGTAACGGCTACAAGATCGAGAACGCCAACAGCGGAAAAGTCCTCGACGTGGCGAACTCCTCCACGTCGGCCGGTGCCAACGTCCAGCAGTACACGGACTACGGCAACGACAACCAGCGGTTCCACATCCACGACCAGGGTGGCGGTCAGTACCACGTCCAGCCGGTCCACAGCGACATGGCCGTCGAAGCGGAGAACGCGACGACCTCCGACGGCGGTAACGTCCAGCAGAGCGACTGGAGCGGCGGGGACCATCAGCTCTGGACGTTCGAATCGGTCTGAAGACTCGCTCGGAGCGAACCGCACCGCTCGACAGTCGGACCGACCGCCGACCGCCCGAGTCTCGCGGACACTCCTTTCGCCTTCGACGCGACCGACAACGAGGGGACGACCGCGACTGACACCGTCACCGTCGACGTGTCCTAATCGGTCACACCCAGTCGCATCGGCCGACCCTCCCGGGTCGAACCGCGTCTGTGCCTTCGGACATCGGCCCCGCGAGCGACCGCTCAGTCGCCGTCGACGCGACCCTGCTCGTCGGGGATCCCGGCGTGGTCGTAGAAGTACTCGCTCAGTCGGTCGCGCCAGACGCCCGCGTGTTCGACCTGCTCGTCGAAGCGCTCGGCGACGTGACGCCAGCGCTCGTCGTCGATCTCGCCTTCGAGCGTGCGCCACTCGTCGCGCAGGCGCTGGGTCTCCTCGACGCCGGCGTAGAGGTTGTCGTACAGCGTCTGGACGACCGTGCGCCCGTCGTCGAGTTCGTGGTCCCAGGGCAGGTGATGGAAGAAGAGGAGCAGCTCCTCCGGGCAGGACTCGGGGTCGTCGTACAGCTCCGCGAGAGCCTCGGGGTACTGCTGGGCGTAGCCGTTGCCCTTCGAGTTGCGGTCCTTCCCGATGCCCTCCTCGGTGATGCCGGTGTAGCCGGGCCACTCCTCCGGACCGGGGTCGTAGTGATTTTCGAGGTAGGCGCTGCCGTTGTACATCATGTGCATCAGGCCGATACCCCCGGTCGAGTAGTCGATGACCGCCGGCCACGTGCCGTGCATGATCTCCGTGACCGTCTCGACCACGTCGGGGTCGGTTCCGAACGTCCCTTTGACCCACTCGTCGGTGATGTCGGCGGTCTCCAGATCGGGATCCCACGCCAACCGGCCGTACCCGTAGAGGTTCGCCTGCGCGAGGTAGTGACCGGTCCAACTGCGGTCCTCGCCGGGACCGCCGACGCCCGCCATGCCGGTCCCCTCGTCGGTGAAGAGATCCTTCACTTTCTTCCCGTGGCCCTCGGGGTCGGTGTCGAACTCCAGGACCTCCTTCCACATCGGGACGTGGTAGCAGGCGTGGACGTGCTGGCCGGTGTACTCGCCGGTGATCTGGAGTTCGAGGCCCAGATCGGTCTCGGGCATCTGGCCGAAGACCGGCGAGATGGGCTCGCGGGGCTGGAAGTCGATCGGGCCGTTCTTGACCTGGACGGTGACGTTGTCGTGGAAGTCGCCGTCCAGCGGTTCGAAGGTGTCGTACTGCTGGACGGCGCGGTCCTTGTGACTGCCGTAGACGAACGCGCGCCACCAGACGCGACCGCCGTGGGGTTCGAGCGCCCGCGCGAGGACGTTCGCCCCGTCGACGTGGTCGGCGTCGTAGTTGTACGGCCCGGGTTGGCCCTCCGAGTCGGCCTTGACGAGGAAACCGCCGAAGTCGGGGATCAGGTCGTACACTTCCTCGGCCTTCTCGGCCCACCACTGCTCGACCTCGGGGTCGTTGGGGTCGGAGGTGTCCAGGTCGCCGACCTTCTCCGGCGCGCCGAAGTTGATCGAGAGGTACGTCTCGATGCCGTACCGTCGGAACAGCGAGGCGAGGCCGGTGAGCTTCTCCAGGTACCGGGTTTCGAGCAGGCGCCACCCCTCCAGCTGTTCCATCGCCTCGTTGCCCTCCTCGCGGCCGGGGATCTGCGTGTTGACGTTGTTGAGGACGACGCCGTTGATCCCGACGGAGGCGAGCAGGCGCGCGTAGTCGCGGTAGCGCTCGCGCAGGTCGGGCAGGGTCTCGAAGTCGAAGATGGACTGGCCGGCGTACCCCCGCTCCATCGACCCGCGGAAGGGGTTGTCCCAGTGGTTGATCAGCCGGTCCGGGGAGGCGGGTTCTTCCTCGACGTGAACGTCCTCGATCGACTCTCGGGTGGCCATGAGCCGCAGCAGATGGAACGTACCGTACACGAGCCCGCGGTCGGAGGAGGCGGTGACGACGAGCGTGTCGATCCCCTCCCACTCGCCGGTCGTGATCACGTAGCCGCCCTTGTCGAGGTCGGCGATCTCGGCCTCGTCGACGGCTTGGGCCACCACGTCCATGTCCCCGGGCGTCCCGACGGCGAGGAAGCCGTCGACGGTGCGGGGCGGGTGTTGCCAGAGGTGCGGGTCGCGGCCGAGCATCCCGCCGAGGCCCCGTCGCAGTTCCTCGCGGACGGCGCCGAGTTCGCGGGACTCCTCGGCGACGTACGCGTGGGTGCAGAGTCGCCGATACGACGCTCGAAGATCCCCCTCGGGGACCTCGTCGTACCGGAGCCAGCAGTCGTCGTAATCCGGTTGCATACGCTACTCCGATCCGGGGCGGTCACTAAAACGCTGACGACCGGTCTCGAAAGAACGGAGAACGGCGACGCCGCCGGTCAGGAGACGGTGATCTCGACCTCGTCGGTGGTCGAGTAGCCGAGGTTGTCCGTCGCGGTCAGCTCGACGGTGTAGGTGCCCGTCGAGCCGTAGCGGTGTTCGGCCCACCAGCCCTCGGCGCTCTCGCCGTCGCCGAAGGCCCACGCCAGGTCGGTGATCCAGCGGTTCTCGCCGGAGGTGTCCTCGACGGCGAACGTGAGTCGCTCGTCGACCGCCGCCTCGGTCGCGCTCGGTTTCGCCTCGGCGAGGACGCCCTCCAGCTCGGAGACGTAGACGGTGAGCCGGTCGGTCGTGGTCTCGCCCTCGCTGTTCGTGGCGGTCAACTCGACCGTGTAGACGCCCGGCTCCTCGTAGCGGTGAGCGTTCCAGTAGCCCGACGCGGTCGTCCCGTCGTCGAACGACCACTGCAGGTCGTCGATGTGGGCGCCCGAGCCGCTGGTGTCGATCACCTGGAAGGTCAGCCGCTCGCCGACGGTACCCTGTGTCGCACTGGGCTGGAGGCGCGCGATCAGGTCCTCGTCGCTCCGGGTGACCTCGAAGCTGAAGTCGGTCGCCGTCGTCACGCCGTCGGCGTTGGTCGCCGACACGTCGAGGGTGTTCCGCCCGCGCGAGACGATCTCGCCGCCCTCGAAGGGGTCGCCGTTGAGCGTGACCGACCGCGAGGCGACGCTCGACTCGTCGTCGGCGATACGCACGTCCGCGGCGCGAGGCGCCTCGTAGGTCGCGCCGGCCTGGAGGTCGTCGATCACGACCCCCGGCCCGGTCGGGTCGGCGACGTCCAGCGAGACGGCCTCCGACCAGACGTCGACCGCGCCGACGACCATCGCGTAGCCCTCGGGGCCCTGCGGGACGGTGACCCGGAGGTACTCCGCGTCGTCGGGCAGCCCTCCGACCTGCGAGTAGGTCCAGAAGGCGTAGTAACCGTTCGAGTCGTTCGGCGGCTCGACGACGGTCGGCTCCACCTCGACGGGCTCGAACGTCTCGCCGTCGCTGGAGACGGCGAACGCCAGGTCGGAGTCGGTGGCGTTGTTGTTCACGTAGGCGTCGACCTCGAACGCGGCCACGCCGTCGGCGAGGCGGTAGGTGACCGACCCCGCCTGCCCGCCCTCGGACTTCTGGAAGAAGCTGTCGTCGCCCTGGCGCGAGGTGTAGCCCGCCGCGAAGACGTTGTCGTTCGAGTCGGCGACCGACAGGTCGCTCGCGTCGTCGGACAGCGCCGGGTCGCCCAGATCCGCGCTCTCGCGTGCGGCGAAGCGCGCGCTCGCCGCCGCGGTGTCGCCGTAGGCCGTGACCGTCACCGTCACCGTCGCGGTCCCCTCGCCGGCGACCGAGACGACACCGTCCTCGTCGATCATGAGCACGTCCTTGTCGGCGCTCTCGAACGACAGTGCCCCTTCGGGGATCGGCAGGTCGTACCCGCTCTCGGAGGTGAGCGACAGGCCGAGGTCGACGGTGTCGTCGCCGACGAGCGTGTGCCCGTCGACCTCAAGGTCGACATCGCCGATCGACGCCTGCTCGATCCGGACCTCGACGGACGCGCCGTCGTCGGTGAACTCGACGGTCTTGGCGCCGATGCGCTGGCCCTCGCTGGCGACGACCTCGTAGGTGCCCTCGAAGCCGCGACCGGCGTAGACGCCGTCGGCGTCGGCCGCGCCGGACTCCTCGGTCCACCACTCCTCGAACAGCAGCCGGCGGTACTCCTCGCCGTGGGGCCGGATCGTCCAGTCGCTGTCGTAGTAGGCGCCGGTCGGCCGCCAGTGTTCGTCTTCCCAGAAGCCCCACGAGATGACGCCCTCGACGGCCTCGTGGCTGAACGCCGCCGTCAGCACGTCGCGGAGGTAGTCGCGCTGGGCGGCCACCTCGTTCTCGTTCGAGCGGTCGTTGATCTGGATGTCGAACTCCGTGAGCTGGAGCGGGACGCCGAACTCGCCGAACCGGTCGAACCGATCGAGCAGTTCGGTCGGCGGCGTGAGACTCCCCAGACCGAAGTGGGACATGAAGCCGATCCCCTCGACGCCGGCGTCGTTGTCGGTGAGCCACTCGATGTGGTCGTAGTAGTCGTTCGTGAGCTGGTCGCCGGCGATGATGTTCAACTCGTTGATATACATCTGCGAGGAGGGGTCGGCCTCGTCGGCCGCCTCCCACCACTCGAGGATGTACTCCCGGCCGATGTCCTGCCATATCTCGGGGTAGAACAGGGGGTGGTTGTGCATGTCCCACTCGGGGAGTTCGCCCTCGAACTCCTCGGCTCGGTCTCGGATCAGCCGTTTGACCTCCTCGTTTATCTCCGTCGCCGACAGCGAGTCGTCGATGCCCATCCAGTCGTAGGTCGACCAGACCAGCGCGTGCCCGCGAGTGGGGATGTCGCGTTCGAGCAGCCAGTCGATGGCCGCGCGAGTGTTGTCCTTGTCCAGTGAGTCGCCGTAGCTTCCCTCCCAGGCCGGCACTTTCAGCCCGTTCTCCGGGACGGCCTTGTTGAAGTTGTCGAGGAACCGTTCGCGGTAGGTCTCGGAGCCGTCGGGCCACTGGTTGACCGCGATGGCCGACCCCCAGTCGTACTCGTGGGCCCGCATCTCGACGGACACGTCGGCGTCGGGGACCGGGTCGCCGTTGCCGTCGAGGACGGTGACCTCGAAGTCCGTCTTCCGCAACTCGTCGATCCGGTCCCGAGCCGCCGAGCGCCACTCGGCGTCCTCGGCGCGACCGGGGTAGTCGTAGTCGAAGGCGGTCGTCGGCAGCTCGCCGACGCCGACCTGCGTGCCGTAGTCGAGCAGGGCGACGCCGCCGAACTCGACGGTTTGCTGGCCGAAGCCCGTCCAGAACTCCACGTACGGGAGGTAGTCCGTCCCGTCGGGCTTGGCGCCCACTTCGATCGGGAAGTAGTAGCGCTGCCACTCGCTGCCGAGGGTGACCCGCTCGGTCCCCTGGATGAACGACTCGGAGTAGCCCGTCGCGCCGTCGGGGTCGGTGAACTGGTACTTGAACCCCGCCTGGACCTCGACGGACTCCTCGGCGGCGGCCGCGTTCGCGCCGCGCATGTACGCGACCGCGAGCAGCACGTCCCCCTCCGAGAAGTCGCGGTCGGTGATGTTGGACTTGTAGGTGTAGGAGTAGCCGTCGCTCGCGTCCTCCTCGATCGCGACGCGGTCGCCGACCGTGATCGGCACGTCGGCGTTCACGTCGAACTGCGTCTCGGTCCCCTGGTCGCCGCCCTGGAGGCTGAACGCCTCCAGCGTGGTCGCCTCGGTGTCGCTGTAGACGAACGTCCCCTCGGGCAGCCCCTCCTCGTCCATCAGCCGGGACTGCAACCCCTGGTGATACGCGTCGGCCGCTGTCTGTCCACCCGATGCCGCACCCGTGCCGAGGACCCCCGCCGCGCTGGCCGCCGCCAGCGACTGCAGGAAGGTCCGCCGGTCGCTCCCGCTCTCGCGGTTCTCGTTGCTATCCATGTGTACAACAGCACGTGGGACGTTCGTCACCACATACAAATATTTTTGTGTTTTTCCGACATCATATGGGTGTCAATTCGAAATGTCGGCCACGGATCGATGATTCGATCGCCCGTTGAGAAGCGACGACCGCCGCTTTTGCGAATACGCCGAACCGACGGACAGGAAGGTGCCGACGGAAACCGAACCGGACGCGACGACGCCTGGCGCGACGACTCGCCGTGCGCTCCCCGGGTCGCTCCGGCGGCCCCGAGACGGTCGTCGCTCGGACACCGAAAGCTTTTGCCGACGATCCTCCTTGACCGACGCACGCGTATGTCATCTGAAGATACGTTCGGGTCGGACGCGGACGAACGGTCGGAGGGAACCGTCGGCCGCCGGTCGCTGCTCGGTGCGCTGGCGGCCGCGGGGCTCGCCGGCTGTCCGAGCGACGGCGGCGACGCCACGGCGACCGACGGGGAAACCGACGCGTCGACGCCGACGGTCACGCCGGAAGGGGCCGCCGACGCGACGCCCGAAGCGACCGACACCGAGAGCGGGACCGACACGCCGACCGAGCCCGACCCGGCCGTCGAGCGCCGGATCCGCGAACACCGGACGAGCGAGCTCGCCGTCGAGGTGACCGACGGGTCGGGCGAGGCGGTCGCCGACGCCGAGGTCGCAGTCGCCATGCGGGCCCACGAGTTCGGCTTCGGCACCGCGGTCAACGCGGGGACGCTGATCGAGGAGTCGAGCGAGGGCGACGAGTACCGCGAGCGCATCCCGGAGCTGTTCAACAAGGCCGTCATCGAGAATCAGATGAAGTGGCGCTTCTGGGAGTCGGACCCGGAGCTGGCCGACGCGGCGGTCGAGTGGCTGCTCGAACAGGGCCTGGACGTGCGAGGCCACGTCTGCATCTGGGGGCGGTCCGACGCGGGCGCCATCCCCTCAGACGTTCTGACCGCGATCGACGACCGGGACGCCGAGACGATCCGCCGGCGCTCGATGGACCACATCGAGGAGATCATCACCCACTACGGCGACGACGTGACCGAGTGGGAGGTCGTCAACGAGGCGATGCACGCCTACCAGCTCCAGCTGGGCGTCTACGGCGACGACATCGACCAGGCCGAGCCGTGGAACGGGGCGGTCGCCCCCTGGACCTCGCCGCTGCTGGCCGAGTGGTACGGCAAGGCCGACGAGGTCCGCCGCGAGAACGACCTGGACATCGGGCTCGGGGTCAACGACTTCAACCAGTTCGGCTACAGCTACACCGACGGGCGCTACCAGTCGCAGATCGAGCACCTCAACGACGATGCCGTCCAGCTCGACACCGTCGGGCTGCAGGCCCACGTCGGCGCCCGAACCGGCGAGTTCAACACCAACTCCGAGCCCGACGAACGGGTCAGCGCGAGTCGCGTCGCCGAGGAGATTGACAAGTGGGCCGACTACGGCGCCAGCGTGAAGATCACGGAGTTCGACACCTACAACGGCGACGACTGGGAGGGCGACGAACAGCGAGCGCGGGTGCTGGAGAACTACCTCCGGGGCGCGTTCTCCCACCCCGACGTGGAGGACTTCCTGATGTGGGGCTTCTGGGACGGCCGCCACTGGCGCAGCGAGGCGCCGCTGTTCTACGAGGACTGGTCGGAAAAGCCCGCCTACGACGTGTGGACCGGTCTCGTCTTCGACGAGTGGTGGACCGAGGAGTCGGGTACTACCGACGAATCGGGCGCGTTCTCGACGACCGGGTTCCACGGCGAGTACGAGGTGACCGCCACCGTCGACGGTACCGAAGTCACCGAGACGGTCACCGTCTCCGAGGGCGGAGCCACCGTCGAACTCTCGCCCGACGTCTAGACCGCCCGGCGCTCGCCCGGCCCGGCCCGACGTTCCTCCGACCGGACCCCGCGTTCGACTGTTCTGATACGTCGTTCGCCCGGCCGAGTCCGACGTTCGCTCGGACCGGCCCGGCGTTCGCGCGCCGTCCGCGCGCACCGAGTTTCGGCCGATATCACCCGCCGATCCGTCCGCTCGGATCGGATCCGATGGCCCGCGAACTGCCGTGAACGCTGGGAACCGGCAACTGTCTCCGGAACACCTGACAACTGGATTCGAACTACACCCAGTTATCAGTATGTTTTGGGAATATTTATGGGTCATAGATAGTTGAGTACCGGTCGAACCTATGCGAGACCCTGACAGTGGCGATCGTGAGACCGATCGCGTTCGGGTGGGGCGACGACCGTTCCTGCAGTCGATCGGAGCGGCGGGCGCCGCGGGTGGCATCGCCAACGTAACAGCGGGCGACGTTCGAGCGGACACCCCGGAGTCGTGGGCGTCGGGCGGGGACGCGTACTACTCCGCGCTCGTCGACGACCTGCAGAACGGCCGCGGGCTCCCGCCCGCGAACTTCGAGTTCGCGGACACCGAGTCGGGCGCCTGGAACGCGCTGTTCGCACAGGCGGGCTCGAACGGCGAGTACGGGACGGTCGAATCGATCGACGTCAGTGGCGACGACGTGCCGTTCACGGAGGCGCGCCGGATCGACGTGACCGACGCGCCGGACGCGAACTACCCGGTGCAGGTCCGCGGCGACCTCACCCGGGACGTCTCCGCCGGCGACACGATGCTCGCCGTCGCGTACCTGCGGTCGTCGAGCGACGGCCCGCAGTCGCAGTTTTTCGCCGTCGACAGCGGCGGGTTCGGGAACGCGTCGGTCGGCAACCAGTCGCCGACGATCGGCTCGGAGTGGGAGCGCCACTACTTCCCGATCGAGATCGGTGCGGACACGGCGGCCGACTCCTCGGACCTCTACGTCCAGTGGCAGTTCGGCTTCAAACAGCAGACCGTCGATGTCGGTGGCGTGGCGCTGCTCGACTTCGGGACCAACGCCGAGTTCGACCAGCTGCCGTCCGGCGTCGCCGAGTCGTCCGGCTCGTCGGGCTCGTACTACGACACGCTGACCGGCGACCTGTCGGCGCTGGACCTCCCCGAGCCCGGGTTCGTCTACGGCGAGACGGAGTCCGATACGTGGAGCGCCTACGAGTTCGGTGTCGGCGACTACGGCACCGTCGAGGACCTGGACGTGAGCGGCGACTCGGTGCCGTTCGCCGAGGCGTCGCGCGTGTCGATCAACGGCACGCAGGAGAACGATTACAACGCGAACCTGCGAGCCGACGTCGGCGACATGCCCGTCGAGCAGGGCGACGTGTTGCTCGGGGTCGCGTATCTACGCGGTCCCGACGGGAGCGCACAGGCCACCTACGCCGCACAGGAGAGCGCCAGCACCGGCTTCAACAACTGGGCGGAGTTCACAGGCCCCTCGATCGGCTCGGAGTGGGAGCGGTACTACTTCCCCATCCAGTTCGGCGCCGCGGCCGACGCCGGCAGCTGGTGGACGGAGTTCTGGCTCGCCTACGACGAACAGACCGTCGACATCGGCGGGCTCGCGCTGCTGGATTACTCCGACACGGACGCGACGCTCGACGACCTCCCCGCCGGCGCGGCGAGTGAAATCGACACCGGTGGTAGTGGTGGGCCGGAGGAGTGGCCCCAGACCGACGACCCGTACTACTCGGGGCTGATCGATTACCTTCAGGAGCGTAACCTCGACCCCGGACGGTTCGTCTACGCGAACAACGAAGCGGACGCGTTCGGCACCTTCGGGCTCACCGGAGGTGAAGCGGACAAGGCCGAACGCTCCGCGTTGGATGTCGGCGACGACGTGCCCTTCTCGGAGGCGACACGTATCGACGTCTCCGAGGCCGGCACCAACGCCTACAGCGTCAATTTCAAAGGCATCGAACAGGACGAAGCGGTCTCGGAGGGCGACGTGTTGCTGGGGGTCGCGTACTTCCGGACGCCGGACGAGGAGAACGCGCAGATCACGTACAAGGCCAGCGAAAACGACGGGGACGACAGCAACTACGCGAACTACGTCTCGAACCCGAACCCGCCGGTCACCTCGGAGTGGCAGCGGTACTTCTTCCCGGTCCAGTTCGGCGAGGACTCCGACCCGGGGAACTGGTGGACGGAAATCTGGGTCGCGGCGCAGGCCCAGACCGTCGACATCGGCGGGCTGGCGCTCGTCAACTTCGAGGGGAACAACTCGGTCGAAGCGCTGCCCGAGTGGGAGCGGTCGCCCGAGGAGGGCTGGGAGGAGGAGGCCGACCAGCGTATTCAGGACCACCGCACGGCCGAGATGGCGGTCGACGTGGTCGACGAGAACGGCGACCCGGTCGAGGGCGCCGAGGTGTCGGTCTCGATGCGCGAACACGAGTTCAAGTTCGGGGCCATGACCAACGCGCCCCAGATAGAGAACACGGAGGAGGGCGACCCCTACCGGGAGAACCGCAAGGAGCTGTTCAACGCGGGCGTCCTCGAAAACTACCACAAGTGGGACTTCTGGGAGAACGGCCAGGACACCGCCGACGCGGCCGTCGAGTGGATGGAGGCCCAGGACTGGTACGTCCGGGGCCACGTCGCCCTGTGGGCCAGCGTGGACTCCGCGGCCGTCCCCGACGACGTGGTCGACGCGATGGCCTGGGACAGCGACGCCGACGCGGCCACCCCCAGCGAGGCCGACTCGCAGTACGTCCGCGAGCAGACAACCAGTCACGTCTCCGACATCATCGGCTACTACGGCGACCGCATCGACGAGTGGGAGGTCGTCAACGAGCTCATCCCCGAGCCCGGCTTCGTCCGGTCGATCCACGGCGCCGACGTGACCCCGGAGGAGGCGCCGATCCTCGACGAGTGGTTCGCGACCGCGCGGGCGGCCGGCCCCGACGGCCAGCCGCTGGGCATCAACGACTACAACACCATCGAGGGGCCCTACAGCGGACGGAGAGACCGCTACACGACCCAGATCGAGACGGTCCAGAACACCGAAGCGGGGCTCGACTTCGTCGGCCTGCAGGGCCACTTCAGCGAGAGTTCCTCGCTGCTGCCATCGCAGACGATGTCGGCGCTCGACAGCTACGCCGAGACGGCGGGTGACGACGTCGGCCTGCGGATCACGGAGTTCGACATGTCCGACGAGAACTGGCCCGAGTCGGAGAAGGCCGACTTCTTCTACCAGTTCCTGAAGACGGTCTTCAGCCACCCGTCCGTCGAGCAGTTCGTCGTCTGGGGACTGATCGACACGATGCACTGGCGCGACGACGCGCCGTTCTACGCGGCGGGCTGGGAGGAGAAACCCGCGCTCGACCGGTACCGCGACCTCGTCTTCGACCAGTGGTGGACCGAGGAGTCGGGCACCACGGACGACTCCGGCACCGTCACGCTCCAGGGCTTCAAGGGCGAGTACGCCGTCGACGTGAGCTACGAGGGCACGTCCGCCTCCGCGACGACGACGCTCTCCGAGGGCGGGGCCACCGTCGAGGTCTCGCTCGACGGCGAGGACGCCGATACGGGCGACGGCGAGGGCGAGAACGACGGGGACTCCGACGGTCCGACCGGGACGCCCACCGCGACCACGACGGCGACGCCCACCGCGACCGCAACGGAGTCCGGCCCGACAGCGACGACCGGTGAGGACGACCCCGCGGCGGGGACGACCTCCGGCAGCGGCCCGGGGCTGGGCATCGTCTCGACGGTCGCGACGCTCGGTGGCTTCGCGAGTCTCGCGAAGTACCTCGCTGACGACGAAGACGACGCCTGACGGGGCGGTCATCCGTCGACGACTGTCAGCCCTCGTTCCCCGCCCGCTCTCTCCGCCGGGCACTCCATCACGGACTGTCGTCGGAACCATTAATATCCGCGTCCACCACCGAACAGGCGTAATGACAGCCGACTCCGACGCAGCCTACCGCGACCCGACGGTACCGACATCGCGGCGTATCGAGGATCTGCTCTCCAGAATGACGGTCGAAGAGAAGGCCGCCCAGCTCGGTTCGGTCAGTCCGAGCCGGGGCGTCGCGGACAACGCCGGCGAGGTCGAGGCCGGCCAGGAGCTCGTCGAGGACGGCGAACTCAACCGCGAGGTCGCCGAGGAACTGCTCGCCGAGGGGATCGGCCACCTCACCCGTATCGGCGGGGAGGGCAGTCTCCCGCCGGCGCAGGCCGCCGCGGTCACCAACGAGATCCAGGAGTACCTCGCCGAGGAGACGCGGCTCGGCATCCCGGCGATCCCCCACGAGGAGTGTCTCAGCGGCTACATGGGGCCCGAGGGCACCACCTTCCCGCAGGGCATCGGGATGGCCAGCACCTGGGACCCGGACCTGCTGGAAGCGGTCACCGACACCATCGGCGACCAGCTCGAAGCCATCGGCACCGCCCACGCGCTCTCGCCGGTGCTGGACGTGGCGCGGGACCTGCGCTGGGGTCGCGTCGAGGAGACCTACGGCGAGGACCCGTATCTCGTCGCCGAGATGGCGACCGCGTACGTCTCGGGGCTGCAGGGCGACTCCCCGGCCGACGGCATCTCCGCCACCCTGAAACACTTCGTCGGCCACGGCGTCGGCGCCGGCGGGAAGAACCGCTCGTCGGTCGACGTGAGCGAGCGCACCCTCCGCGAGGTCCACATGTTCCCCTTCGAGGCGGCGATCCAGGAGGGCGACGCCGAGGCCGTGATGAACGCCTACCACGACATCGACGGCGTCCCCTGTGCGAAAGACGAGTGGCTGCTGACGGACGTGCTGCGCGGCGAGTGGGGCTTCGACGGCCACGTCGTCTCCGACTACTTCAGCGTCGACTTCCTCAAGGAGGAACACGGCGTCGCCGCGACCCAGCAGGAGGCCGCCGTCTCGGCCGTCGAGGCCGGTCTCGACGTGGAGCTGCCCAACACCGACTGCTACGAGTACCTCGCCGAAGCCGTCCGCGACGGCGATCTGGCCGAGGAGAGCCTCGACGAGTCGGTCCGCCGGGTCCTCCGCGCGAAGTTCGAGAAGGGGCTGTTCGAGGAGCACACGGTCGACGTCGACGCCGCGACCGACCCCTACGACGACGAGGCCGCGGTCGGGCTGGCTCGCGAGGCCGCCCGCGACTCGCTGGTCGTCCTGAAAAACGAGCGCGACCTGCTGCCGCTCGACGACGCCGACTCCGTCGCCGTGGTCGGCCCGAAGGCCGACGACAAGAAGGGGATGCTCGGCGACTACGCCTACGCCGCCCACTACCCCGAGGAGGAGTACGAGTTCGAGGCCGACACGCCCCTGGCCGCCATCGAGAACCGCGTCGACGCCGACGTGAACTACGCCCAGGGCTGCACCGCGACGGGCAACTCCGCGGACAAGATCGGCCGCGCCGTCGAGGCCGCCGAGGGCGCCGACGTGGCGCTGGCGTTCGTCGGCGCCCGCTCGGCCGTCGACTTCTCCGACGCCGACGGCGTCAAAGCGGAACAGCCGATGGTCCCGACCAGCGGCGAGGGCTGTGACGTGACCGACCTCGGACTGCCCGGCGTGCAGAACGAACTCGTCGCGCAGATCGAGGAGACCGACACGCCCGTCGTGATCGTCCTCGTCAGCGGCAAACCCCACGCGATCCCCGAGATCGACGCGGGCGCCGACGCGGTCGTCCAGGCGTGGCTCCCCGGCGAGGAGGCCGGCAACGCCATCGTCGACGTGGTCTTCGAGGGCCACGACTCGGGCGGCCACCTCCCGGTGTCGATGCCCAAGTCCGTCGGCCAGCTGCCGATCCACTACAGCCGCAAGCCCAACACCTACTCCGAAGACTACGTCTACGACGACGGCCAGCCGGTCTACCCGTTCGGTCACGGACTCAGCTACGCCGAGTTCGAGTACTCCGACCTGGACCTGTCCGACGTCGACGTGGACCCGTCCGGGACCGTCTCCGCGAGCGTCACCGTCGAGAACACGGCCGACCGCGCCGGCAGCGACGTGGTCCAGCTGTACGTCTCCGCCGAGAACCCCGACCTGGCGCGGCCGGTCCAGGAACTGGTCGGCTTCCGACGCGTCGAGCTGGACGCCGGCGAATCGACCGAGATCACCTTCGACCTGGCCGCGAACCAGCTCGCCTACCACGACCGCAACGCGAACCTCGCTGTCGAGGCGGGCGACTACGAACTCCGCGTCGGCCACTCCTCCGAGGAGATCGCCGAGTCCGCCCGCCTGTCCGTGACCGACACGAAGCAGGTCCCGCGGACGAGCCGCCGCTACTTCACCGAGACGAGCCTCGACCAGGCCTGACCGTCGCGGCTCCCCGGTTTCTATCAGTATCGTACGTGATACAGCACACCCGTCCACGCGCCGGTAGACCATTTCTACGCACGCGCGTAGATAATGGTAATCACGGGGACGACCGTCGGTTCGCGACTGATCACGGTCCATGTTCTCACGGGTGATACCAGAGATCCGCCCGTGGGAGAGCGGCCGGCCGACGGAGTCTCGGCGAGGGGACCGGCCCGGGCGTCGCGCGGATCGGGGCCTTCGCCGGTGTGGTAATCCTTTTCGGGAGCGCCCGACAACGGAGGTGCATGGTCTGGGCGTCGGTCGTCGACGGAGGGGTCCGGTCGTGAGCGAACAGGACGAGGAGCAGACGGGTCGGGAGGCCGCCGCAGAGGCGCTGTGCGAGCAAAACCGGAAGGTCCTCGGCGTGTTCACGATCGCGCTCGTATTTCTGCTCATCCAGATCCCGTATCTGGTCGTCACCGACACGGACTCGTCGCTGTTCGTCGTGTCGGTGCTGAACGTCGTCGGGAGCGGCGCGTTCGTCCTCCTCAGCGGGAGCGTGCTCTGGTTCTGTCGACAGCGCGCGGTCTGAACGGTCGGCCGCCGGTCCCGGGTCCGACGAGCACGGCCGCTACGGGCCGTGAGACCGTCGAAAGAAGGTGACGAGTGCGGTCAGGCCGACGTCGTCGCGCGGGCGTACAGCTTGTTCGCGAGCAGGAACCCGTAGGCCGTCGCGCCGAGGACCATGAGGGTCACGCCGAAGATGCCCAGCATCGCGGCGAAGATCTTGTGCGCGAGGACGACCCCGGAGACCTGACCGAAGGTCTGGTACTGTTCGGGGATCCCGTTCAGCAGCGAGATCGGGCCGGCGTCGCCGCCGATGACGATCGCCGGGGTCCCGTTGACGAACGTGGCACCGAGAGCGATACAGACCCCCCCCATCACAATCGTCATCAGCGAGATGTTCCCGACCATGAAGTAGTACAGCGCCAGCGCGTACGCCCGGACGCCGTCCGCTTCCTGTCCGGCTCGTTCGATTTCCTGCCTCATTGCGATAGACTGTTTCACACACCCATTTGAAGGTTGCGCTTGCGGGAGCGGGTGTGTCGCGTGCCCAGTCAGATACGTCGTCGACTCAGTATGAAATGATCAGGAAGTTTTATATAGAGCTGGCAGAAGGTAGAGGTATGCGGAAGCCTGACAGCATCCGTGACAAGGAGTTATCGCGACGCCAGTACGCGCAGATACTGGCTGGAATGGGAGCCGCAGGCATGGCCGGTTGTGGGAGTGACGGTGGATCCACGGACACGCCGGGTTCGGGGAGCACTCCGACGCCGACACCCAGCGGCGACGGTGAGGACGGTGGCGACGGTGAGACCGACGGCAGTACCGCGACCGCCGAGGAGCCGGTGACTCGTCAGATCAACTACGCCGTGGCGAACTCGCCGGACGTGTTCAACTGGAACCCCTGGACGCCCCAGGACAACACCATCGGCGACCTGTGGATGTCGGACCTGCACGGGCTCCGGAACGTCCACACGACGAACCTGTCCTACAGCGGGACGACGGTGCCGACCCCGCACAAGCCCGACCGCGAGGAGGTCGAGGTGATGACGTGGATCTCGGGCTTCGAGGTCGAACCGCCCTACGACTGGTACGACCACCACGACGACCGCGCCCGCTACTGGAACGGCGACCCCTTCGACGCGGTCGCCCGCGAGGCGCACAACCACGTCAACTTCTTCCAGGGTGGCAACAAGTTCACCGAGGGCGCGACGTTCAACCAGCAGGCGGAGGACCAGTGGACCCTCCACCAGTGGACCAACAAGGGGTCGGTCCCCGAACAGGACCCCGATCCGACGGCCCGAGTCGTGCTGCGCTCGAACGCCGGGCCGGTCGACGGGAACCCGCCGATCCACCCCGACTACACCACGCCGTATCGGGAGCAGTACCGCGACGCGGCGAACGCGGACGAGGTCACCTCGATCACGGACGAACTCGTCAGTGACCGGATCGGCCTCGACCGCATGGCCGAGAGCGGCGGTACCGACGAGATGCTCGCCGGGTCCGGCCCCTACAAGCTGGAGTCGATGGACGACGTGGGCTCCGAGCGGGTGATCCTCCGGCTCAACGAGGACCACCCCAACGCCGAGAACACGAACGTCGAGCGGCTCGCGCTGTACTGGGCCGAGGGCGACCGGCGCCAGACGCTCGTCAACGAGGGCGTGCTCGACGTCGACTCCGGCGCCGTCACCTCCAGCGGGGCGACCACCCGCGAGACGCTGCCGGACCACGTTCAGGAGTTCACCCGCTGGCTGCGCGCCACGGGCGGCGACGTCTGGCAGCTCAACTGGCAGAACGAACACCTCCAGAACCTCTGGGTGCGCCGCGCGCTCATCGAGGCCATCGACTGGAACGCCGTCTCCGCGAACGGCTGGGGCGAGGACGCCTCGCAGGTCACCCAGCACGACACGTTCCTGCTGGACGCCCAGTCCGAGAGCACGTTCTCCGAGGACTTCCTCGACCAACTGCACACCTACTCGCGGGCCTCGAACAAGGAGAACGCCAACGAGTACATGCAGCGGGCGGGCTACAGCAAGCAGGGCGGTCAGTGGGTCGACCCCAACGGCAACCAGGCTACGATCGACCTCTCCTCGCGCTCGGGCAGCCCGGCCAACGTCCAGGGCGCCCAGACCATCCGCGCGAACCTCGCGAACTGGGGCTTCGGGGTGAACTTCACCACGATGGGCTGGAACAGTTGGTCGACCTCGATCAACCCCAGCGAAGGGCTCAACTACGACTCCACGATGTTCTGGCACGGCGACCCGTACGTCTTCCAGTACTACCACGACCGCGGCGCGTGGTGGGACCTCGGTCTGGTCGGCGGCAGTCCGACCGGCGACCCGTACGACGCCGACCCCGAGGACGAGGTGGACACGCAGGGCAAGCCGATCGTCCAGCAGGTGCCCGACGAGCCGGGCGCCTTCGAGGCCCCCGACGAGGCCGGCAAGTCGCCGGATCTCGACAACGCGTCCGAGATCAACCTCGTCGAGACCGTCAACGCGATCCGCGAGCCCGGTAACTCCGAGGAAGCCCAGCAGGAGCTCTACCGGACCTGCGCGCGGTACTACAACTTCTACGTCCCGCACTTCGTGTTCCACCAGTACCTGATGGGCTCGTACGGCGACGTGCGCGACTTCGACTGGCCCGACCCGTCGGCCCGAGCGTTCGACTACGAGCGCTCGTTCGGTATCGAGGACGTGCTCGTGCTGGGCGGCATCGCCCAGGCCAGCACCGACGAGGAGTTCGAGCCGCCGCAGTAAGGCCGACACACCGCATCGAACCGCGACCACCCGGTTCTCCGGGTCGACGCTTTTCCTCGCTCGTCGCACTCCGCAAGGCGTGACGCCCGCGACTCGTCGGCTCTCGACGAACGGCAGTACTCCGCGCGAGTCGTCGAGACCGGTCGAGCCGCGGCGCTCGCGGTCGGTCGTCGCGGTCCGGAGCGGTCGCGGTCCGGAGCGGCGCTACTCCTCGGTCGCCGGCCGGATCGCGCCGTGTTTCAACATGTGGAAAACTGGCTGAGCGGCGGGGCCGGCGGTCCCGTATTCGGGGTCGGAGTCGTAGGACGGCCACTCGAAGTCGCGGGTGTTGCCCCAGAGGCCGTCGACGGCGGTGCCGAGATAGACGTCGGGGAGGGCGTCGTTCCACCAGGTCGCGAACGTGGTGACGGCGTCGACGGTCGCCTCCCGGTCGCTCGGTCCCTCGATCGTGCGCCAGGTGTCGAGGAGGTCGACCGTCCGGCGCTCGCTGGCCGGAGCGTCGACGGCGCCCGGCTGCTGGGGAACGGACACCTCGACGGGCTTGCCGCGGTTCCCCGCGTCGGCGCCGGGGTCGGAGATCCCGTAGCCGATCGAGGTGGACCCGTCGCTGGTCACGTCGTAGACGCTGTAGGGGTCGCCGTCGAAGTTCCAGAGGGTGACGTCGTGGCTGTGGTTCGAGACGGCGCTGTAGGCGTTGCTGTTCGTGAGCCGGTCGGTCGTCACGTCGAAGCCGAACCGCGAGAGGCTCGACGCGACGACCTCCGCCCCCGAGACGAAGTCGGACCACACCGGCGTCGCGATCCGGAGCGACGGCTGCTCGCCGTCCGGGCCGCGCCAGTCGCCGTTTCCGTCGCGGCCGTAGTCCGCCGCGCGCATGTACTCGGCGGCGGTCTCCTCGTCGGCCTCGACGGGGTAGCGGTGGAGCCGGTCGCGGACCTCGTCGGGGAGCCACCGGCGCGCGGCCGGCGCGGAGAGGCCGGTCTGGCGGACGGTGGGCTCGCCCCAGTCGGCCACGTCGACCACCTGGTCAACCGGGACGACCGACAAGACGGCCCGCCGGACCGGGCGGCGCGCGAGGTGAGCGTTCCGCCAGTCGAGGACGAGTTTGGTCCCCGAGTCGGTCGGGTAGCGCGCGAGCTGTTCGAGGTTCTCCGGCGGGGTGCCCCGCTCGTCGGCGAGCCGGCCGGTGCCGCCGTCGAGCCACCCCTTGTCGATCAGGTTCTCGATCGAGACCGACTGGACGACGGGGAACCACAGCCGCGGGACCGCGACCTCGTCGGCGCGGGGGTGGTCTTCGTAGCGCTCCAGCATCAGCCGGTTGATCGACACCTCGACCAGTTCGTAGGGACCACAGCCCAGCCCCTCGTCGGCGACCGTCTCCAGCCCGGGGCTGTCCGTGCGGAGGTCCGCGACGACCTCCGCGCGGCGCTCGTCGGTCCCGGCCTCGCGGAGTCGGTCCAGCCACGGCTCGTAGCGGTCTGCGCGCGTCCGGACGACGCCGCCGACCGCCGTCGAGAGCGCGAGCGGTCGGTCGAGCGGGCGCTCGAAGCGGTAGCGGAGCCTGCGGTCGTCGAGGCGTTCGACCTCGTAGCTCCGGTCGCCGCCCACGAACGACCCGACGCGCTCCTCGATCCAGGCGTCCCGGGCCGTGACGGGGTCGCCCGACCACCACGTGTACCCGTCGGCGTACGCGACGGTCGCGGTGTCGCCGTCGGTCTCGACCGACTCGACCACGTCGCCGAGCCGGCGCTCGCCCCCGGGGGCGGTGTACGATTCGGCCTCGAAGAGCATCGAGTAGAACGCCGCGGGGTCCGAGGAGGACCACGGGCCGACGTGGACGTTCTCGGGGACGTATGGGAACTGGAACCCGAACACCTGCGGCGAGTCGACGATCTCGTTCGGGCCGGTACAGCCGGCCACCGACCCGGCCGCCCCGGCGCCGACCGCGGCGAGGTACGCCCGCCGGGTCATCCCGTCGACCGGGCCGTCGCCCGCCCCTCGCTCGGAACCTGGATCCATCGGCGCGAGCGTAATGGGCGACCCGCCTTAAGGCCTCCGGGGACGGCCCCGTCGTCGGGGCGGTCCGTCGGCTGCGTCCCGGTGTGGGCCCGACGAGGCCCCGAGTGAGAGCGGTTCTCTCCCGCACCGACCGCGCGGGGGCAGGTCACCGCTACCCGGCGGATCGCCGAGCGGTCTCCCCGGCAAGCGGAAAAGACATATAGGGTCGATCGTACAAGTCGTAGTATGGATGATTATGTGTCACAGGAAGCCCTGCGGTTCGTCGTGATCGGGCTCGTGGCGATGGCGGCCATCGCCGTGGGCGCCGCGACAATCACGGCGACCGTCGACACCGGGGCGACCGGTGGTGGGCAGGGTCCGATGGACGACCCGAACGAACAGCAACAGAACCGGGGCGGCGGTGGGAGCGGGGACGGCCCGGGCGGGGGTGACGGGCTCAACCGCAGCGGGGACGGGTCCGATGGCCAGGCCGTCGAGTACACCGCCTGCGTCGAACCGCTGACGACGTGGTACGGCGGGCTGGCGTACTTCGGCGCCGCCGCGATGCTCGTCTTCCTGATCAAGCGCCGGTACTCCTTCGGTGCGGCATTCCTCGGGCTGTACGCGCTGGCGCCGCCGGTGCTCCTGGCCTACTTCCTCGGGACCGACTGCGCGACCGTCGGCGGCCCCGGGCTGGGTAACCGGTCGGTCACCAGTGCGGCCAACGCCTCGTCGTCGCCGGTCGCGTCGATGGACGTGCCGCCCGCGGCCATCCTCGGCGTGTTCGGCGTCGTGCTCGTCGCGACGGCCGCGGTGCTGTTCCGCGCGTCGGGCGACCAGGCGATCACCACCATGGAGGAGGAGGCGGCCGACGAGGGCGAGGGCGCCGACGTGATGGACCTCGCCCAGGCCGCCGGCCGCGCGGCCGATCGGCTCGAAGAGCACAACGCCGACGTGGACAACGAGGTCTACCGCGCGTGGTGGGAGATGACGAGCATGCTCGACGTGCCCAACCCCGACAGCGCGACCCCCGGCGAGTTCGCCGAGGCGGCGGTCGACGTGGGACTGGGCGAGGACGACGTACAGGAGCTGACGCGGCTGTTCGAGGAGGTCCGCTACGGCAAGCGCGACGCCGGGAGCCGCGAGGACCTCGCGATCGACGTGTTCCGCAACATCGAGGCGGAGTACGGCGGGTCGACCGACTCGTCGGTCGGTCAGGAGGGCGACGATGGATATTGAGGCCCTCCTCAATCGGGCGCTGATCGCCATCGGGGCGCTCCTGTTCGTCGCCGCCGCGGCGATGATCGCCGTCCCGAGCCTCGGGAGCGCGCTCCCCTCCGCGACGCAGGGAGTCTTCCTGGTCGGCATCGTCGCCGTGGTGACGGGGCTGGGCGTCGTCCGCCGTCGGCTCCGGGGCGAGGTCGAGGAGACCGTCACCCCGAACCCCGAGCGGCCCGCCGGCAACCCGATGCCCGGCGAGGACGTCGACCGGATGCTCTACGAGATGACCCACCTCCGACAGGGGGTCAACGAGAACCGCGAACACCTCGAGGATCGCCTGGAGAACCTCGCGGTCGCGGTCGTCCGCAACCGCGAGGACTGCTCGGTCGAGGAGGCCCGTCGCATCCTCGAAGCCGGCGAGTGGACGGACAACGAGACGGCCGCGGAGTTCTTCCAAGGCGAGCGGACGGCCGCCGAGGAAGCGGGACTGTCGGGGTCGCTGCTGTCGGGCACCGACGACGTGGCCGCCTTCGAGAACCGCTTCCGCGTCACCGTCGAGGAGCTCATCGAGGTCGGCGACGTGGACGTGAGCCACGAGGTCGACACCGAGGAGTCCGAGGACCGCTCCTTCTTCGATCGCCTGCTCGGCCGGTCGGACGACGACGGCGACGGCGAGGACGCGGTCGAGTCCAACTGGAACGAGTCCAATTCCACGATACCGACGTTCGACACGAGCGAGCCGTTCGAGGACGTGAGCCTGCAGCACACGAACCGCTGGCTCGGCGTGACGGCGTTCGCGCTGGTCGCGATCGGCGCCGGCGTGGTCACGTTCACCCCCGGTCTGATGCTCGCGGGGACGGTCGGCATCGCCTACACCATCTACGCGCGAGTCTCGGCGGTGCCCCGGACGGAGGGGCTGGTCGTCGAGCGCGAGTTCGACGCCGACGACCCCGAACCGGGCGACCTCGTCGAGGTGACGCTGACGGTGCGCAACGAGAGCGGGTCGATGCTGCCCGACCTGCGGCTGGTCGACGTCGTCCCCGACTCGTTCGTCGTCACCGAGGGCGTCCCGCGCCTGCACACGGCCCTGCAGTCGGGCGCGCAGGCCCAACTGGAGTACACGGTCCGCGTCGAGCGCGGCGAGTACGAGTGGCCGCTGCTCGTGGTCGCTCGGGACTTCAGCGGCGGCGTCGAGCGCACGTCGCTGGTCACGCCCGACGCGGGGATGCGAGTCGTCCCGCCGCTGCGGGTCACCAACGACATCCCGGTTCGCGCACAGACCACGCAGTACGCCGGCGACGTCGACACCAAGCAGGGCGGCGCCGGGCTGGAGTTCCACTCCGTCCGCGAGTACCGCCCCGGCGACCCGATGAACCGCATCAACTGGAAACAGGTCGCCAGCACGGGCGAACTGGCGACGATCGACTTCCGCCAGGAGAAGGCCGCGACGGTCACTATCCTGTTCGACACCCGCCAGAGCGCGTACATCTCGGCGGGCGTCGACGAACCCCACGCCGTCGACCATTCTGTCCACGCGGCCAGCGACATGTTCGGCGCGCTGTACGACCAGGGGAACCTGGTGGGGCTCGCCGCATTCGACACGGTGCCGTGCTGGTACGCCCCCGGCGCGGGCAGCGAACACCTGGAGAACGCCCGGGTCCTGTTCGCTCAGCACCCGGCGCTGTCGCCGCGACCGCCGGAGCGACAGGACCACGAGAGCCAGTACATCGACCCGATGACCCACGTGCGCCGGCGGCTGCCGAGCACGTCGCAGGTGTTCCTGTTCTCGCCGCTGGCGGACGA
Source organism: Halosimplex rubrum (assembly GCF_013415885.1). NCBI lineage: Archaea > Methanobacteriati > Methanobacteriota > Halobacteria > Halobacteriales > Haloarculaceae > Halosimplex > Halosimplex rubrum. The sequence goes on along the minus strand of NZ_CP058910.1, from coordinate 3,290,400 downwards.
CTACGCGGCCGAAGTCGCACGACGGCTCGACTCCGAGGGCCACCTGGTCACCGTCATCAGCCCCGACGTGACCGTCGACGAGACGGTCGGCCAGCGGCTCACGCGCATCGAACGGACCGCGCGGGTCCGGTACCTCCGCGAGCGGGGGATCCGCGTCATGGACTGGAATCCCGACGAGCGGCTGTCGCTCGAGGTCGAGAAAGCACAGACGAGGTGGGCATAATGAGTTTCGACATTCAGGACGAGGAGTTCAACGCGGTCGAGGTCACCCACTCGCCCGCACAGTTCAGTAGTATCATCGCGGTCGTCGCAGCGCTGCTGGCGGTCGTGACGACGGCACTGGTCGCGCCGCTGTCGGCGCCGGTCGGGCTGTTCGGGCTGGCCGGCGTCGCCGCCGGGCTGTTCGTCTTCGAGTCCGAGCGGCTGACGATCGCCGGCACGGCGATCGTCTTCGTCGGCGTCGTCGCCGCCGGCTTCTTCGGCGACGTGCCGGAGTTCCTGCTGTTCGCCGCGCTGGCGACGATCGTCTCGTTCGACCTCGGGTCGAACGCCTTCAGCGTCGGCCGCCAGATGAGCGAGCAAACCGACACCCAGCGCGGCGAGGCCGTCCACGTCGCCGCCACCGTCTTCGTCGGCGTCATGGCCGCCGGCCTCTCCTACGGCCTCTACATCGTGCCGTGGGGCTCGCTGACCGTGCCGGCGCTCACGCTGTTGCTGCTGTCGGCGCTCTTTTTCATCTGGTCGATCCGGCAGTAAGCCGGTCGACCCGTTCCGTCCCGCCGCCGAGACGCTCCGGTTTTCCGCTCGAACGTTCGCCGATTTTCCCCGATTCCCGTTCGCGACGGAGCCGTCGAGATCCGGTCGCTAACTGCCGCGTCAGTCAGTATTCCATCACGGAAAACCGTCTCACACCGTCAGGGTTAAGAGGCATAGCACGGGCTATCTTACCATGGCACAGAGCGACCTATCCATACAGGAGGCCAGTGACCAGTTGGACGATGTGGTCGACGAGATCCGGTCGTCGGTCATCATCGACGAGGAGTTCCTCGAGACGGTGCTCGTGGGGCTGCTCTCGAAGGGCCACGTCCTGCTGGAGGACGTACCCGGGACGGGCAAGACGCTGACCGCGAACAGTTTCGCGACGGCGCTCGGCCTGTCGTTCTCCCGCATCCAGTTCACACCGGACCTGCTCCCCAACGACGTGACGGGGACCTACATCTACAACGAGCAGGAGGGTGAGTTCGAGTTCAACAAGGGGCCCATCTTCGCCAACATCGTCCTCGCCGACGAGATCAACCGCGCGCCGCCGAAGACCCAGGCCGCGCTGCTGGAGGCGATGGGCGAGGGCCAGGTCACCACCGAGGGTGACACTCGCCAGCTGCCCGAGCCGTTCTTCGTCATCGCGACGCAGAACCCCGTCGAGCAGGAGGGGACCTTCCCGCTGCCCGAGGCGCAGATCGACCGTTTCAACGTCAAGTCCTCCATCGGCTACCCCGACGTGGACGGCGAGGTCGAGCTGCTCCGCCGGCGCAACGACCGCACGTCGACGACGCCGTCGGTCGGGCAGGTGCTCGACCACGACTCGGTCACGAACCTCCAGGCGGTCCCGGACACCGTCACGGTCACCGAGGACATGCTGGAGTACATCGCCGCGGTCTCGCGGGCCACCCGCGACGACCACCGCGTCGAGACCGGGATGAGCCCGCGCGGGACCCAGCGCCTCTACGAGACCGCACGCGCTCAGGCGGTCATCGAGGGGCGGAACTACGTCACGCCCGACGACGTCAAGACGGTCTCCCAGCCGGTCATCGCTCACCGCCTCGGTCTGACGGCGGAGTCGCAGGTCAACGACGTGGACAAGTCGGAGATCGTCGACGAGGTGCTCGAAGAGATCCCCGTCCCGACCATCGAGGCCCCCGCGTAACGACCGACAGGAGGATACATTATGGGTGTTTCAAACGCGGTTCGGAATCCGGGCTCGTACCTCAGCAGGACGCTGGGTCTGTACCGTGCGCTGCTGACCGACCCGGAGCGCTTCTACGAGGAGTTCATCGGGACGCGACGGGTCAAATCAGAGTTCGCGCTGGTGCTGGTCGCCGGGCTGATCGGTCTCGTGGGCAACTACCTCATGCTCCAGGAGCTGATCTTCGAGTTCGAGGCCTTCGACTCGATCGTCATCAACCAGCAGGTCCGATTCCAGCTCCAGCAGCGGGTCATCGAGCCCGTGCTGGGCGCGTTCCTGCTGTGGGTCTGGTTCGGGATCGGGATGTACTACGTCGGCTGGCTCTACACGACGATCGGCACGACCTACGTGACGATGAAGCGGACCGCGTGGGCCCTGTTCCCGATCCTGATCGCGAACGTCATCCACACCGCGGCGATGGCCTACGCGTCGACGACGCTGGATGTCACCGAGGAGGACATCACGCTCTCGACGAGCCTCTCCAGCGAGGTGTCGTCGTTCGTCTGGTCCCAGGCCAGCGGTGAGACGGTCGTCATCGCCGCGACCGCCGTCGCCATCGTCTTCGCGCTGTGGACCGGCTACATCGGCGCCTACGCGATCAAGGACGTCCGGGACCTGACCATGAGCGAGGCGTACAAGGTCGCTGCGGTCCCGACCGCCGGCTACGTCCTCTACATCGCCTACAGCGTCTTCACCGCGCTCTGACAGAAGAATTAAGAAGTTGTGAGACTCCAACACACAGTATGAACTATTACATACGCCGATTCGCGCAAGCGATCGTGACGTTCGTCGTGGGGATGTTCATCACGTTCGCACTGTACAGACTCGTCCCGGGTGGGCCGGTCGAGGCGATCATCGCCGACCGGGTCCAGCAGATGCAACAGCGGGGCCAGCCCGTCGACACACAGGAGGTCGCCCAGATGGCCGAACAGCTGACTGGGATCAACCCCGACACGCCGATCCCGATCGCCTTCTACGAGTGGCTTCGGGACATCATCCTCTATCAGGACTTCGGCGAGTCGATCCTGTTTCAGGACCCCGTCTTCGACATCCTCTTTCGCGGGATGCCGTGGTCGATCTTCCTGAGCGTCTACGGCCTCCTGCTGGGCTTTACGGCCACCATCGCGGTGGGCGTGTTCATGGCCTGGCACGAGGGGACCAAGATCGACTCCGGGCTGACCGTGTTCGTGCTGGTCATGCGGTCGATCCCGTACTACGTGGCCGCGATCGTGATGCTGTCGGTCCTGGCGTTCCAGTGGGGGCTGTTCCCGACCGGCGGCCGCGCGCCGCCGGCGGCGACGCCCGGTTTCAACATCGAGTACATGGTCGGGATCGCCAGACACGCGACGTTGCCGATCCTCTCGAACTTCATCGTCGGCTTCGCCGGCGGGGCGATCGGGATGCGGGCGCTGTCCGTGCGGGTCATCGGTGAGGACTACCTGCGGTCGGCGCGACTGCGCGGGCTCGGCACGAACCGCATCCTGACGCGGTACCTGACCCGCAACTCCATCCTCCCGATCTACACCGGGTTCATGCTCGGCATCGCGGGGATGTTCAGTTCGAACGTCATCACCGAGGTCATCTTCCAGTACCACGGGGTCGGCTGGTTCATGCTCGAGGCGGCGGTCAGTCAGGACTACCCGCTCGTGATGGCCGCGTTCGTCTTCTTCTCGGGCATCACGGTGACGGCGATCATGATCGCCGACTTCACCTACGGACTCATCGACCCGCGAGCCGGAACCGGCGCGTCCAGGGAGAGCTTCTAACGATGTCCGAGAAAGAACCGCGGAGCGACGGAGGCGTCACGCAGGAAAGCATCTTCGGGACCGACGACGACACCGAGCGCCGACGGACGCCGCCGGCCGAGCGCGCCCGTCGCGCCTTCGACTTCTACATCGCGACGCCGTTCCGCGTCGCGTGGTCGGACTGGCGGACGCGCATCGGGGGCGTGGGCGTCCTCTTTTACCTCCTGATGGGGACCCTCGGCGTCTGGCTGGTCCCGCCGCCCCAGATCAACGAGGGGCCGTACTACCTCCAGCCGTTCGTCGACTGGTCGATGCCGCTGGGGACCGACAACCTCGGGCGCGGCGTCTTCAAGACGCTCGTCCACTCGACGCCGGCGATGATGAAGATGGCGCTGGCCGGGATCGTCTTCTCGGTCGGCGTCGCGGTGCTCGTCGGGATGATCGCGGGCTACAAGGGCGGCGTCGTCGACACGGTCCTGATGACGATCGCCGACGTGTTCATCACCCTCCCGGGCCTGCCGCTGATCATCGTCCTCGCGGCGATCTTCTCGCCGAAGGACCCCTTTATCGTCGGGACCATCATCGCGATCGACCAGTGGCCGGGATTAGCCAGGATGTTGCGCTCGCAGGTGCTATCCCTGCGCGATGAGGACTTCGTCGAGGCGGCCCGGTCGATAGGGCTCTCGACGCCGACGATCGTCGGCCAGGAGCTCGTCCCGAAGGTCGCGCCGTTCGTGCTCGTCTCGGCGGCGGGCGCCGCGGTCGCGGTCATCTTCCAGTCGGTCGCGCTGTACTTCATCGGCGTGCTCCCGTTCAACTCGTTCAACTGGGGCGTGATGATGCAGCTGGCCTACGAACAGGGCAACGCGATCTCGGCGCCCGGCCGCGCGGGTCACTGGATGCTGTTCCCGCTGCTGGCCATCTCGGGCGTGAGCTTCTCGCTGATCCTCTTCTCGCAGGGGCTCGACCGGGTGTTCAACCCGCGGCTGCTGGCGCGCCACTCGGAGACGATCCCGGAGGACGAACAGGACGGAGCGGGTGACCTGTGATGACCGCTCGCGAACCGACTCGACGACCGGAGGTGCGCTGACATGGCAATCGGACAACCGAACCAATCGACCGACGAGGAGACTACGGAGACCGAGGACCCGGACGACGACATCGTCATGAGCGTCGAGGACGCCCGCGTGCAGTTCGGGATGTCCCGCGGACAGGCGTGGGTGCTCAACGACGTGAGCCTGGACGTCCGCCGCGAGGAGATTCTCGCCGTCGTCGGGGAAAGCGGCTCGGGCAAGTCGATGTTCGCCGCCGCGCTGATGGACGCCGTCGAGGACCCCGGGCACCTCTCGGGAGACGTGACCTACTACCCGAGAGAAGACGAGACCGACGACACCCCGAGCGCCGACCAGATCGGCTCCTACGACGCCGTCGGGGACGACTCCATCGACGTGCTCGGGATGTCCGAGGGCGAACTCAGCAACTTCCGCTGGGAGGAGGTGTCGATGGTGTTCCAGGGGGCGATGAACTCGTTCAACCCCACGATGAAGATCAAGGGCCACTTCCACGAGACCATCCAGGCCCACAACGCGGTCCTCGAGGAGCGGATGGAGCACGTCCGGGACCTGTTCGAGGCGCTGCACCTCGACCCCGACCGCGTGATGAACTCCTACCCCCACGAGCTCTCCGGCGGGATGAAACAGCGCGCGCTCATCGCGCTCGCGCTGGTGCTCGAACCGGAAGTGCTCGTGATGGACGAGCCGACGGCGGCGCTGGACCTGCTGATGCAGCGGTCGATCATCTCGATGCTGCGCGAGCTGCGCGACGAGTTCGAACTGACGATCGTCTTCATCACGCACGACCTGCCGCTGGTCGCCGGGCTGTCGGACCGCATCGGCGTGATGTACTCCTTCGAGTTCATCGAGGTGGGCGACACGCGGTCGCTACTGAAGAACGCGGGCCACCCCTACACCCGGGCGCTGTTGCGTTCGGTGCCGAGCATCGACTCGGACATCGACGAGATGGAGCCCATCGAGGGCGCGCGGCCGGACCCGGTGAACATCCCGACGGGGTGTTCGTTCCACCCGCGGTGTCCGATCGCCGACGACCGCTGTGAGATCGAGGATCCCGACCTCGTGACGGTCGACGACGACCACCAGGCGGCGTGTTTCTACTCCGACCAGGCCCGCAACGAGCTGAGCTACAGCCTCGACCACGGGACCACGGAGGACGACAGATGAGTACAGACGAACCCACGGCGGACGACGTAGCCGACGACGCCGCCGACCAGGCGGCGACCGACGTACCGGACGACGAACCGATCCTGTCGCTCGACGACGTGAACGTCCACTACACGCCGGGCGGAATCGTCAAGCGAGCGCTGACCGACAAGAAGGTCCGCGCGGTCGACGGCGTCAGCTTCGACCTCTACGACAACGACATCGTCGTGCTGGTCGGGGAGTCGGGCTGTGGCAAGACCACGCTCGGCAAGACGGCGATCGGCCTCGAACAGCCGACCAGCGGGTCGATCTCCTACCGCGGCCAGGACATCTGGGACGCCAAGGCCAACCCCCGCGACGCCGACATCGAGTTCACCGAGATCCGCCGCGCGATGCAGATCATCCACCAGGACCCCGCCAACGCGCTGAACTCCTCGCGACGCGTCAAGGCGATCCTCTCGGACCCGCTCAAGAAGTACCGGACGGAGCTGGGTCCCAAGGAGCGCGAGGACACCATCTACCGCTTCCTGGAGTTCGTGGACATGATGCCGCCGGAGGACTACGCCGAGCGCTATCCCCACCAGCTGTCGGGCGGGGAGAAACAGCGCATCGCGCTCGGGCGCGCCCTGTTGATGAACCCGGACGTGATCCTCGCCGACGAGGCCATCTCGGCGCTGGACGTGAGCCTCCGCGTCGGGATGATGGACCTCATCCTCGACCTGCAGGACACCTTCGACACCTCCTACATCTTCATCAGCCACGACCTGGCCAACGCCCGCTACCTCGCCAAGCGCGCGGGCGGGCGCATCGCCATCATGTACCTCGGCGAGATCGTCGAGATCGGGCCGCCCGAGGAGATCCTCCGGAACCCGACCCACCCCTACACGAAGGTCCTGAAGTGGTCGACGCCGACGGTCGACCCGGACCTGGCGAAACAGCGGATCCAGGAGGACCCGCCGGTCCGCGAGGTGGACGTGCCCGACCCCGAGGACCCGCCCTCGGGCTGTAAGTTCCACACGCGCTGTCCGGAGGCCCGCGAGGTCTGCACGCAGGAGGAGCCCGACCGGTTCGACACCGCCGGCGAGAGCAACGCCGCCTGCTTCCGCGCGCTGGAGACCCACGAGTACTGGAACAGCGCGGAGCTGGCCGACGCCGAGGAAGACGAGTACGACGCCCAGGACTCCTCGACCTTCGGCGACTGACGCCCTCGGTTCCTGTTTCGCCCGGTCGGCCCTCGACCGGTCGCCGCGCTCGTTCGGAAAGCAAATCTTATTTCCGCCAGACGCGGTTGTGAGCACACATGGCACGACAGATGGCCGACGGACCGATGGTGGTCCTCTCCGACGAAAGCCAGCGCACGTCGGGCGAGGACGCCCGGTCGATGAACCTCGAGGCAGGGCGTGCAGTCGCGGAGACGATCCGAACGACCCTCGGCCCGCGAGGGATGGACAAGATGCTCGTCGACCAGGGCGGTAACGTCGTCGTCACGAACGACGGCGTGACACTCCTGGAAGAGATGGACGTCGACCATCCCGCCGCGGACATGGTCGTCGACGTGGCGACGACCCAGGAGGAGGAGGTCGGCGACGGCACCACCTCCGCAGTCATCCTCGCCGGTGCGCTCCTCTCGAACGCCGAGGAGCTGCTCGAACAGGACATCCACCCCACGTCGATCGTCTCCGGCTACCGCCACGCGGCCGAGACGGTCACCGAGGTGTTCGAGGACATCGCGACCGAGGTCGACCCCGACGACACCGAGGTGCTCGAACAGGTCGCCGGCACCGCGATGACCGGCAAGGGCGCCGAGACCGCAAAGGACCTGCTCTCGTCGATGGTCGTCAGCGCCGTCCGCGCCGCGGTCCGCGAGGACGGCACCGTCGACCAGGACGCCGTCGACGTGCGCCAGTTCTACGGCGCCTCCATCGACGACTCGGAGTTCGTCGACGGCATCCTCTTCGACATCGAACCGGTCCACCAGAACATGAGCCGCGACCTCGACGACGCGAACGTCCTCGTCTACGAGGGCGACATCGAGGTCTCCGAGACCGAGGTCGGCGCCGAGGCGTCGGTCGGCGACATGGGCGACCTGCAGGGCTTCGTCGAGCGCGAGCAGTCCGAGCTGGCCGACAAGGTCGACGCGATCGTCGAGGCGGGCGCCGACGTGGTGCTCGCCGACGGCGGCATCGACGAGTACGCCGCCGAGCTGCTCGTCGAGAACGACATCACCGCTTTCCGCCGCGTCGACGACGACAAGCGCCAGCGCGTCGCCGCCGCGACCGGCGCCGAGCGCGTCGGCGACCTGAAGCTGCTGACCGCCGACCACCTCGGCCACGCCGGCAGCGTCTCCGAGCGGGTCATCCGCGACGTGACCGTCCGCCGGCAGGCCGACCACGAGTCGACGGTCGTCTTCGGTGACCTCCCCGAGGAGGGCGTCGGCACGATCCTCCTGCGCGGCGGCACCGAGCACGTCCTCGACGAGGTCGAGCGGGCCGTCGTCGACAGTATCGGCGTCGTCTCCGCCGCCATCGAGGACGGTCACGTTCTGCCGGGCGGCGGCGCCCCGGAGATCGAGGCGTCGCTCGCGCTCCGCGAGGAAGCCGACTCCGTCGAGGGTCGCGAGCAGCTGGCCGTCGAGGCGTTCGCCGAGGCCTTCGAAGACGGACCGCGCACGCTCGCCGAGAACTCCGGCCACGACGCCATCGACGCGCTGGTCGACATGACCGCGCGCCACGACGCGGGCGACGTGAACGTCGGCATCGACGCCGACACGGGCGAACTCGTCGAGATGTTCGAGGACGGCGTCGTCGAGCCCCTGCGCGTCAAGACCACGGCCGTCAACTCCGCGGTCGACGCGTCGACGATGATCCTCCGCATCGACGACGTGATCTCCGCCGGCGACCTCTCGGTCGGCGGCGAGGACGAGGAGGACGGCGGCGGGCCGCCCGGCGGTGCCGGCGGCATGGGCGGCGGTATGGGCGGCATGATGTAAGCCCACTTTTTCGGGCGGAGAGCTCCTCGCGGCGCTTCGCGCCGCTGTGGGGATCCTCCGCCCGAAAAACTTGGGGAAAAAGGCCGGTCGCTGCGGTCGCTCCGCTCCCTTGCGACCGGTGAACCGCGCTCACTTCGTTCGCGCGGACGTTCAATTGCTACTGTTGTGGTAGCGTCACTTCTGCACTATTGAAAGGCCCTTTAGCATCCGCGAGCGAAGCGAGCGGTTCTCCGCATCGAGGCCGGAGGCCGAGATGCGGCCTTTTTCACCCATGTTTTTGTTCGACGGGTGCCCGCAGGCGCGCGAAGCGCGCCGAGGACACCCGTCGGAAAAAAAGATGGCTAGGAGTAGTTGTGCTCCAGTTCCACGACGTTGGCGGCGCCCAGTACGGCCTGTCGGAGGTCGTCGTAGAAGCGGTCGTCGTCGACGCGGTGGACGGGGCAGGAGACGCTGATGGCGGCGATGGCGCGGTCGTCGTCGTCGGTGATCGGGGCGGCGACGCAGCGGAGGCCGTTGAGTCGCTCCTCCTCGTCGACGGCGTAGCCCTGCTCGCGGATCTCGGCGAGTTCCTCGAAGAAGGCGTCGGGGTCGGTGATCGTGTGTTCGGTCTCGGCGGGCATACCGTGGTCGTCGAGGATCCCTTCGACCTCCTCCTCGGGGCGGAACCCGAGGATGGCCTTGCCGAGGCCGGTGCAGTGGAGGTTGACGCGCTTGCCCTCGTAGGTGTCGAGTTCGACGGCGCTGTCGCCCTGGGCCTGGTAGAGGTAGATGCCCTGCCCGCTCTTCTCGACGAGGAGGTTGACGAGCTCGCCCGTCTCGTCGGCGAGTTTGTCGACCTCGGCGTAGGCGGCGTCGAAGATGTCGTTGCGCTTGCGCGCGTAGGCGCCCAGGCCGAGGAAGGCGAGCCCGATGTGGTACTCCTCGCCCTCCTTGACGACGTACTCGCGGTTGGCGAGCGTGTTGAGGTGGTTGTGTACCGCGCTCTTGCCCACGTCGACCCGGTCGGCGACCTCCGAGACGCCGGCGCCGTCGAGTTCCTGGATGATCTCGACGATCTGTAGGGTCCGGTCGACGGTCGTGACCGGGTGTTTCGGCTCGTCCATACCGGATGATCCGCGCCGCCGCACTTACCTGTTCCCTTCGAACGAACTCCGTTCTGTATCGTTCCGATTGGTTCGTTTCCGATCGGAAAATACGGCGGTCCCGTGAGAGCGGCGTTCGACAGTGTGAAACGGCCTCTCGTGTGCCGCCGTCCGTCGCTGTGACGCGTCGAAACGGTGAAAAACGACTCGGCCGGCGTCTGATCCGCACGGGGCGGACCGACGATCCGCTGGTCCGATCCGGTCAGCGTGCTCGCCGAAGCGTACGCTTCGTCGAACGAGTCGAATCGAAGATTCGCCGGTTTGCCGAGGCTTACGCCTCGTCAAACAGCGTCTCGCCTTCGACCATGTTCTCTTCGATGGTGTCGAAGTCGAAGGTCAGGCCGAGACCCGGCTCCTCGGGGATCTCCATGCGGCCTTCCTCGATGAGGTTGTCCTCTTCGACCAGGTCCTCCCACCAGCCGAGCTCGTAGGAGTGGTACTCGACGGCCAGGGAGTTCGGGATGGCGGCCGCGAGCTGCGCGGAGGCCATCGTGCCGATGGGCGAGGAGACGTTGTGCATGGCGACGGGGATGTAGTACATGTCGGCCATGGCTGCGATCTTGCGGCCCTCGCGCATGCCGCCGACGCGCGGGATGTCGGGGGCGATGATGTCGATGGCCTCGTTCTCGATGAGGTCGCGGTTGCCGTGGGTGCGGTAGACGTTCTCGCCGGTCGCGGTCGGCGTGGCGGTCGACTGGGTGACCTCGCGCTGGGCGTCGTGGTTCTCCGGCGGCACGACGTCCTCGAGCCACCAGACGTCGTACTCCTCGAGGCGCTTGGCGAGGCGCTTGGCGCTGCCGGTGGCGTACGACCAGTGGCAGTCGAAGGCCACGTCGGCGCGGTCGCCGACGGCCTCGGTCGTCGCCTCGACGATCTCGGCCTTGTGCTCGATCTCGCCCGGGCGGAGGTGGCGGTTGGCGCGGTCCTTCTCGTGACCCGAAGGCACGTCGAGGTCGAACTTGATGGCGTCGTAGCCCAGGTCGGAGACGACGCGGTCGGCCTCCTCGGCGCAGGCCTGCGGGTCGGCCTCGTCCTCGGTGTGGAGGTCGCAGTAGACGCGAGCGGAGTCGCGGTACTTGCCGCCGAGCAGCTGGTAGGCCGGCAGGTCCGTGAGCTTGCCCGCGACGTCGTGCAGCGCGATCTCGATGCCGGAGATGGCCGAGATGACCTTCCCGGAGATCGAGCCCTCGCCGGACATCTTCTGGATCATGTGCTCGTAGAGCCGGTCGATGTCCAGGGGATTCTCGCCGACGAGGAACGGCTTCATCCGCTCGATGATGGCCGTGTCGCCGCCGCCCCAGTAACATTCGCCGTTGCCGACCGGGCCGGCGTCGGTGTAGACGCGCACGAGGATCCACGGGTAGTTCCCGTCGACCATCGTCGTCTGTACGTCGGTGATCTCCGCGTCGCGTGTGCCGCCGCGCTCGTTCTCGACGCCCATCGTCTCCGCGGAGAGGTCCCGCATCGTGTACTCAGCGTTCGGATCGCTGATCTTGTCGAAGTCGACCATGACGAGTATAGGTCCAGACGTAACTCGCTTAAAGTTTCCCACATCCGCTCGGCCAATCGCCCCTCTGTGCGGGCCCGTGAGAGCGATCGAGATCGAGGCAGGTCGTGTCCTGTATGGAAACTCGTAAGTGGCCGCCAGACGACCGTTTAGGTGCATGACAGAGACAACGAACCTGTACATCGACGGCGAGTGGGTCCCGGCCGAGGACGGGTCCACGTTCGCGGTCGAGAACCCGGCCGACACGAGCGAGACGGTCGCCGAGTACGCGAAGGGGTCCACCGAGGACGCCCAGAAGGCTATCGACGCCGCCAACGAGGCCCAGGGCGACTGGGAAGCGATGCCGGCGCCCGACCGCGGCGCGATCCTCCGCGAGACCGGCGCAGTTCTGGAGGAGCGCAAGGAAGCGCTGACCGAGCAGCTCTCCCGCGAGGAGGGGAAGACGCTCTCGGAAGCCGGCGGTGAGGTCCAGCGAGCCATCGATATCTTCTACTACTACGCCTCGAAGGCCGCGGACAACGCGGGCAAGCGCAAGGGCCCGAGCGGCGGCCGCACGTCGGTCTACACGAAGCGCGAACCGCTCGGCGTCGCCGGCCTCGTCACGCCGTGGAACTACCCCATCGCCATCCCGGCCTGGAAGATCGCCCCCGCCCTCGCGACGGGCAACGCGATCGTCCTCAAGCCCGCCTCGGCCGCGCCCGGCCCGGCCGGCAGCATCGTCCAGGCGCTCGAGGACGCCGGCCTTCCGGACGGCGTCATCAACTTCGTCCCCGGCTCCGGTAGCGACGTCGGCGCCGAGCTGACCTCGAACGACGGCATCGACGCCGTCTCCTTCACCGGTAGCTCCGAAGTCGGCCACCATGTCTACGACGCGGCCACCGACAACATGGCCCGCGCGCAGGCCGAGATGGGCGGCAAGAATCCCGCCATCATCACGGACAGCGCGGACGTCGACGAGGCCGTCGACATCGTCGGTGCCGGCGCGTTCGGCGTGACCGGTCAGGCCTGTACCGCCTGCTCCCGCGCCATCGTCCACACGGACGTCTACGACGAGTTCGTCGAGGGCATCGTCGAGTACGCCGAGTCCATCGACATCGGCCCCGGCACTGAGGACCCCGGCATGGGCCCCCACGTGACCCAGAGCGAGCTCGAATCCACGCTCGAATACGTCGACGTGGCGGCTAACGAGGGCGCGACCCACGAGACCGGCGGCGAGCGTCTCGAGGGCGACGAGTACGACGACGGCTACTACGTCACCCCCGCGGTCTTCAGCGACGTCGAGCGCGACATGCGCATCTTCCAGGAGGAGGTCTTCGGTCCGGTCCTCGCCGTCACCGAGGTCGACGACTTCGACGACGCCATCGAGGCTGCCAACGACAGCGACTACGGTCTCTCTTCCTCGGTCGTCACCGACGACCTGAACGAGGCCTACGAGTTCGTCGAGCGCACCGAAGCCGGTGTCGCGAAGGTCAACGAGAAGACCACCGGGCTCGAACTTCACGTGCCCTTCGGCGGCGTGAAAGACTCTTCGACCAACACCTACCGCGAGCAGGGCGACGCCGGTCTCGACTTCTTCACCGAGATCAAGACGGTCTACCTCAACACGTAGACCCGCCATCCAACCGCTCGCTCCGTAGCCGAGAGCGGGCATCTCCGTCCGGTATCGCCGGACATTCTCTCTTTCAGCCATCGACGACGAGACGTAACACGCCCGTAGCCGCCGTATCTTCGACTCGACGACCCACCACCTTCAATATCGTTCTGTTCCGGTGAACGCATACTGGTAACTTATATGACCTGAAGCGTTCGTCAGGACGTACGCATTTCGTGTATCGTCGCCGGGAACGACCCAATTGGCGTGGAGACGACCGTCTCCATAGGTGCAACTAACGTTCGGCTCAGTAGAACGCTAGTTCGAATGAATTCGGGCCGCGTGGATCGGACTAGCAGGCATGACAGTACTACGTGTGTAATCCGGATCGGTCCGGAGAACTCGCTCTCGAATCGCAAAATCGACCTGCACGAAGGGGGAGACAGACCGGATCCTCCAGTAGTGGACGTGATACCCCGACCACCCCGAAACACGGCCGGACAGGAGACGAGACGCGATACGGCCGAGCCGGATATTCGATATAGCTCCATATGATTTATTCGTGTGGCACCAGACGCGAGATGTGAGCGTAGAAGTATGGTTTCGGCACGGGATCGACCCAGAACTACCGGTCGTTCAGAGAAGCCGGTAGATGTGTTCGGAGTACACTTCGCGGACGCGGTCGCCCCAGTCGTGGGTGTAGGTGTCGATGATGTCCTGAGCGACGTCACCGCGGAGGTACTTCACGATGCCGCGGTCGCCGGTGCGGTCGCGGAGATGCGTCGTGAAGAAGTGACGAAAGTAGTGGGGGGTGACGTTCGCTTCGGCGCCGCCACCGTCTCGGTACCATCCCTGGTCGCGGGCGTGCGTTTCGACGATGTGATGGACCATGTCCGGGGTGAGTCGCTTCCCCCACTCGTCGGTCGTACTGACGAACAACGGGTCGGCGTCCGATCGGGGGTCCGGACGGACGGCCAGCCACTCCACGAGGACGGCTGCGAGTTCGTCGTCGACGGGGATCGTTGTCGCCCGTTTGCGCTTGTTTGACGCCGTGCGCCGCTGGCCGTTGTACTCGTGGCCCGCGCTCGGTTCCTCGTCGACGTAGACCGAGTCGGGTTTCCCGTCCAACTGCGGACGATGTGCCCACTCGAACGGCGTCTCCGCCAGCGACAGGTCCCGTCTGTCGAGATTGCACAGTTCACCGGCTCGCATCCCCGTTTTGAGCAGCGTCACCACGACCGCTCTGTCCAGCGGATGGGTCACCTCGCCCACGAACGACCGCATCGCGGGGATCGCGATGTCGCGTCGCTCCGGGTCGACGTTGATCGATTCGTCGATCTCCTCCAGGACGAGCGCCATCGGGTTCTCCTCGAAGGTGCCCACCTCGGTCATGTAGCCGTAAAACCGGTGGAGGTAGGAGGCGTACGTGGCGACCGTGCTCTCGCCGACCGACCCGCGGAGCTGGTGGATCCACGCCATGCAGTCCCGGTGGTTCGCCTCGTCGAGGTCGAGCCCCCGTTCGGTCAGGTACGCCTCGAACTCCCGAAGGACGCGCTCGTAGGCGTCGCGCGTCCGCTGGCTCTTCCCCTGGAACGTGATGTCGTCGAGGAAGTACGCGACGGGGTCGTCGGCGTCCCCCGTCCCGCGTTCGGCCCTACTCATCGATGGTGTACCCGCCGTTGCGGCCGCTGTAGGTGACCTGCCCCTCCGACTGGAGTCGCTGGAGGGCGTCTTCCAGCCCCGCCTCGATGTCGTCGGTCACCGCTTCGAGCAGTTCGTCCCACGACAGGTAGTCGCTCGACCGCAACGCCTCGACGACCCTGTCTTCGAGGCCCGAACCCCCGGAGTCGGGCGTCGAAGACGCCTCCTCTGAATCCGTCTCCGACGGTGTATCTGCCCCGTCGAGGTCGGAGTCCCCCGCGTCGTCACTACCGAAACCGCGGCGACCCGCCTGAACCATCGTCCGGACGAACTCGCTGCGGCTCATCCCGAGTTCGTCGGCGTGGTCGTCCCACTCTTCGCGCTGGTAGGCCGGGACGTACGTCCTGACGGCCGTCCGCGAGGTGTCCACGTCGCTCTCGCTCATTATCTGCCTACTTGCACCCGTTCACAATCAATCTACCCCCACCTTCACGGATCAACGAGGGAAAGCGATCCGTCCGAGGGGTTGCGAAGTACTACCGCTGGACGGGCGCGGGCGAGCAGACCGTGTCGAAGCCCCTCGTCGACGCCGCTGTGCAGGCGCTTCGCGAGGGCAACAGCACGGTGCTGGCGCACCTCGTCGGTGTAACGGAGGGCGAGCTACGGGCTGACGGCCTATCGCTTCACGCCCGGTTCAGCGCCGAGAACGAACTCCAACGAGGTCGTTACGCAGTGGACGGCACTCGCGAAGCACTTTGCGAAACTCACCGTCGACGCTGCTGGCGCCGTCGGTCACACCGGGAAGGTCATGCACCCGAGGCGAAGCGGCTCGCGACGCCCTGCTTCTGGAAGTTAGAGGATCGGCTGTTCGGTGGTCCGCTGGAGGAACTGGAACCCGCCAATGTGGAGTATTCGCTGGATGATTCTGCTCCCTGGGCGTGGGATCTCGAACCCGAACTGTTCGCTCGTGATCTCGGCTGGTCGGAGCTTCTCGAAATATTAAAAAATCATCGGCCAGAATCAGGGTAATTCTCCCAGCACCCTTCAATATTTGACGTATCATAATGCGGTCCCAACCATTTGAAGGATAAATCCACTACATAACAGTAGAAATCCAATTCCCCTAATTTTGGATTCGCCTTTTCTAATATCTTCTCGCAACCTCCGTCGTATTTGTTCAAAATTTCCTTCATGAATTGGGTCTGGTTCATCCCCTACCTCATTAATTCCATGTATCTGACCATTTGGTCCAGACATGTCTAATGCAGTGTATTTTATTCCTACTCCGATTATATCTTCATCAACGGGTTCATCAATTATATTATCCAATTCCGACATAAAATCCTCATAGCCTGTTGACTGGGAGTCTATTCCATCAATCTCTATATTTCTTAATGCTAACCACAGTCTTCCCGGCTTGTGGAATCTTCTCAGATAGCTGATGTCTGGTATTGCAATAACGAAAGCACCGATAATATCTAAGAATAATCCAGATAGTATAAATACATTATTCCACTCAAATTGTGCGATATTCATGGTTATAACTATTCTCTCGAATTTCTAAACAATTCTGTTATATTCTGCCCATAAGCCGGATTGGTCCCCGGGCACTCTTCCGCAGCTGCGGTTCCCGCAGCGGCCCGGCGCCGACCTCCTTGAGCACCCACTCGCTCACTCTCTGGTGAGCCGGGCCAGGAGGAAACCCGAACGGGAGTGCGAGACCGATGGGGCACTCAATGGGGGTTATGACCTCGTACTGCCGGGATCCCGATTCAAAATTCAGCCCCTCTCCGAGAACAAATCGACAGATATCGAAAACATTGGGGACGGAGCGAGGCGGGATGTGGGGACTGCTATCAGCGACGCTTTTATCCGTTGAAGTCGATATTTGCGGATTCACTCCCAGTTCCACCTCTCTTCTGCCTCAGATTGTTCGCCTTGCCTATACCGACATACGGTGTACAGCGTATGACGTGTCCCGATCGGTGATCGAGTTCTGTGGCAGGTGTTCCCCGAAGAACTACGCTCTGCTCCGAAACCGGCACTCGCTCGCCGCTCGAACTCCGAGTCGATACCCACTCGACGAAACCACGCTTCGGGAATCGGTCACACACTCTCGGTGGCTACCTCAGTGACAGGTTCGCCGAGAGGTGGCTCGGTTCGTCTCGACCAGCGGTCGAAGACAGGTTGCCCCACCCAGATCGTCGTCGCACGAGATCGGGATCGAAGATTCGGATCACCGACCACGAGCCGATGCGATCACCTCGCCGCGACGGCGCCGCTTCAGACCTCTCTCAGAGAAACCCCGTTCGACGGCTCACGATCACGCAACCCCTGGGGGTAGCGCATGCGAGAACGGCCTCCCTCGTGAGTCCCGCCAAACTTCGCGCGTTAGAACCGAGGGCGGCGTATCTCGCACACGAAGCTAATTCACACTCGCGAGGGCATGGTTCGGACGCTCCTGGCGCTCGCGAACTACTCGAACGTTCGAGATTATGATAATCAGTCAAGACTGACAAAAGACGAATTAGCGGCGATCATCCTCGCGTTCGACTCAGACACCGAATCACTAGAGAAGTCCAACCCAGGAGTCTAGACTCCCGGATAAAGACCCTTATTTGTGAGTGAGGTGCTGATTACGAGGCCATAGAATGGATAATAGGCGTAGATATGGGTCCAAATAGGCGTAGGAAACGAGATACACATCTAATTCATTCTGAATCGGGGCCGGCCCGATCGGACCCGTAGTCGTGGGCGATACCCGAGTTCCGGCGCACGCACCCCTCTGTATAAAAATTCAGACGTGTTCGGGACGACTGGGGCGCTAGCGGCGTCTGGCCCTGGTTGCACGTCCCGCGTGGCTTCCTCGAGACGCCACGATAGGGTGGGCCGACTCGTCGGACCCGCCCTCACCACGATCCGAACGCAATCGCCGCTCTGAGGGTAGACAGTTCACCGTATCGGACGAAGACCGGTTGCGACAACGAACTCGTCAGAGGCGCTACTGTGGCCGGTACGGAACTGTCCTGGCACTTGGCAGCGGGTTCGATTCGGGGGGCGAACCGCCCCTTGGAAACCGCGTTCGGGGACGGTCCGCGTGGCTCGCCGGTCTCGTCGAGGTCGACAGATCGACGGGGTCGCTGTAGGGCCCCTATCGTGCTGCCCAGCGGGAACGGTCCCCGCCGAGTCCGTCTCTCACCGGACGGCCGGCGAAATCGTCGGGGCTCGAACTCGTCCGTAGGCGACGATGGTCGGGCGACGGCCAGGGACTCGACTCGCCTCACGCTGTCGACTGCCCCCGTCTCACCAGTCGGAGGACGAACTCGGGGCAGTCGCGACCGTCGGCCCCTGTGGTACTTTCAGGGCGACCCGTTCAACGCTCCGCGACGACCGTGAGGGGCAGGGCGTTGGAGAGGGTCGGTGCCGGCCCGGACCGCCGTCGCAAACGCGCGACCGTCGCAGTGTGCCATCGTTCCTACACCCTTCGCCGTCGACACCGGCCACCCGGTTCGGCGACCGTCGAGCAACGCAAGGGCGCTGGGAAGTACGTCAGCAGCAGGTGCCAGTCAGGGCGGCCCGAGTAGACACAGTAGGTTCCAGCGGTCGAACCCGACCCTCCGACCGACCCCCATCCCGCGCGAGCTGTCGGTGCGCGGTTCGAGCCGACACGAGACGCGCCGACCGCGGAGCAGCTCTGGCCGGGTCCCTTCCACAGTCCGGACGGCTATCTCGCCGGAGGAACGACAGGCGGGGAACGAGACCAGTCCGGGTTACGACACCCTCGGCCGTCGAGCTGTGGGGTCGAGTCCGCGACAGCGGCCCGCCCTCGAATGCTCGGCCCCCAACCTCGTGGCACTGTTTCGCTCTGGTCGACCTTCCACCGATGCCTCTCCCGGGGGCGCACGACCCCGACTGTTCGAACAATTCGACTGAACCACCGAGATCGAACTGGTTCGCCGACCGAGCCACGCCGAGTACGATCCCCCCCTGGCCGGCGAAATAGTGTAATTTACACAACCGTTCCAGAAGAGAGCACTGCACGACACCGCATAGATAAATTATATGCCGCTATACGGAATGTTGTCGAGTTGGTCCGATATCGCGACCCTTCGAACGGACGATATCCCGCCCCACAGCCGTTCTCGTCGGGTTTCGAGACCACACGAGCATGGAAGGTCCGACGGACACCGACCGACGGACGGACCGAGGCGACGGCCTGGCTGCGGTGCGGTCGGAGTTCCTCGCCGGTTCCGGGCGTGGGTTCCCGATCCCCTTCCGTCGGGATCGCATCGGACGCTGTGGAAGACGACTGCCGGGTCGTCGCTGCGCTGTCGGACCGCCGAAGCGTCGGCGCGGGTACTCGACGATCTCGCGGCGGTGACCGACACGCCGACGGGTCGTATTCGCCGAAGGTGTCGACTCGCCGCCATCCGTCGCGATGGACCGTCCCGGGCCGGTCGTCGATGGCGCGGCCGAGATCTCGGTGCCGGTCGACGGCGTCCCGGGAAACCGAGCGAGCCCGTCGGAAACAGCCACGCGGAACCCCGTCGAGGAACTCGTCAAGCTGTTGGTGAAGCGACCTCGAAGCGGACGGACGGCGACACGTTCGACCCGGTGGAAATCGCTGTCGTCGGAACAGTGATCGGGAGAGAAACGCGACCGCTCGAAACGCGGGACTCCGGCAGAGAGTACGGTACTCGGTGGTCGTGGACTGAGAGAGGAGAGAATCGGTGGGCCCGGACGGTCCGGGCTCGCGACGGCGTTACTCCTCGGCGGGTTCGTCGGCGTCGGGACCGCCGGGGCCGGGCGAGCCGGCGCCGGTCTGGAAGACGAACTCGTGTTCCTCTTCGGTCTCGAAGTTGCCCAGGCCGTCGCCCAGGTACTGGGCGTAGCGTGTGAGCTCCTCGGCGCGCGAGGAGACCTCGTTGAGTTCGGCGGCCTGTTCCTCGGCGGCGCCGGCGACGTTCTCGCTCTCGGACATCGTGTCCTCGGCGAGGTCGGCGGCCTGCTCGATCATGCTCGCGACCTCGCGGATGCTGTCCAGCGAGTCGCCGAAGTCGACGTTGGGGTTGTCGGCGGCGAAGTCCTCGAGCTGTGCGGCGACGCCGTCCATCTCCTCGGAGATGTTCTGGAGTCGCTCCTTCTGGTCGTAGGCGTCGTCGGAGATCTTCTGGATGGAGTCGGCGACCTGTTCGCTGGCGTCGCGGACGGTCTCGGCGCTCTGCTGGACCGACTCACCGCTCTCCTCGACCTCTGCGGCGAAGGTCTTGAGCTGGCCGGTCGTCATCTCCAGCTCGGTCAGCATCTCGTTGAAGTCCTTGGCGATCTGGTCCATCGCCTCGTTCTCGCCCTCGGGCTCCATGCGCTGAGTGAGGTCGCCGCGGGCGCACGCCTGCATCGTCTCGGAGTACGCCTCGGCCTTGCTCTGGAGGTAGTTCGAGAGCTCCATGGCCTCGGCCCGGGAGACTTCCGCCTCCTTCCGGGCGCGTTCGGCCTCGTCGATCTGTTCGCGAAGCGAGTCGCGCATCGACGCGAACGCGCCGTAGAGCTGGCCGATGCTGTCGATGCGCCCCGAATCGATGTCCACGTCGAGATTCCCCTCCTCCATCTCCTGAGCCTTGCCTTTCAGGCGGTCGATGGACGAAGAGGTGTTGTACCCGAGTGCGGCACCGATCAGCAGCATCACCAGCACGGCGCCGGCGGTCGCGAACATCCCGAACTGCTGGACCTGCTGGACGTCACCGAAGAGCACGTCCGTCGGCGCGTGGACGAGCACCGCCCAGTCCTCTGAGCCGCCGGAGACGAGGACGGGCGCGTAGCCGACCGCGTACTCCTCGCTCATCACGTTCTGGTCGGTCCGGCTGGAGACGACGCCGCTCGGCTCGTCGGTGAGCGCCAGCGCGTCATCCACCACCTGTTGGTCGCCGTACTGTTCGAGGGTCAGGTCGGTGTTCGTGTCGGGCAGGGACCGTCGCTCGTCCATCAGGATGGTGCCGCTGGCGTTGACGACGGTCGTGAATCCGCCCTCGGCGCGGTCCTCCCCCTGAAGGCGGCTGTTGATGTCTGTGATCGCCACTTCCACGAGGAGATACCGCGTGTTCGTGCCGTTGACGTTGCTGGCGAAGCCGACGACCGGGACGCCGCTGGAGCTCTGGTAGACGCTCGAAACCTGCACGTCGGCCGTCGAGGAGAAGCTACGCTCCGTGACCCAATCCTGTGGCGTTCCAGCGGTGTCGGTGTTCGCTCCGACGTTCGTGCTCGCCACGATGTTCCCGCCTCCGGGACCGGTGTCGATGAGGTGCATGTTCGTCACGTCGTTCGGCATCTGTGAGTCCTGACGGTTCCGGAGCGTCCCGGCCATCTGGCTTCCGTCCGTGCCCCGATACACGGGTTCGCTCGACGCCAGTCGCGTCGACAGCCGGTTGCTCTCCAGCCACTGGTTGACGAGGTTCGACTCCTGGGTCGCGAGCCCGCGGTACTCGCTTTCGACCTGGTCGCGAGTGTGGTCGACGAACTGCTGGGTGCCCACGAGGCCGACCGCACCGATGGCCAGCCCCATCACCAGCAGGACGATGAGGAACTTCAGCGCGAACCGCTTCCTGAGGAAGTCCGGCACCACCGTCCGGACGACGCCCATGATACCGCCACCGCCGCTGTCCCCGTCTTCGCTACTCATGTGTCTCCTCTCCGTTCGGTCGTCGGTCGATACCCCGCGTTCGAGTCACTGTCGTCCGGGGGACGACCCCGGAGCCCTGACTCGACCTGTCGGCTGTGCCCCAGTTGCCCATGGAATTCCATGTCCGACTATATCATATATAGTTTTGGAGTACTACGTGACAGCTCCGGACTATCACACACGTATCCGGCCGGATCGCCGCCGTGTCGCGGCCGGCCGACCGCGTCCGCGCGCCGCGGATCCCCGCGGATTTAAGCCGAGCCCCGACCCAGCGACGGGCATGACCGATCTCGTGACCGTCGGCGAGTCGATGCTCAGGCTCTCGCCGCCGGACCACCAGCGGCTCGAAGCGATGGACGAACTCGACGTACACGTCGCCGGCGCGGAGAGCAACGTCGCCGTCGCGGCCCAGCGGCTCGGCCTCGACGCCGCCTGGGTGTCGAAACTCCCCGACTCCCCGCTCGGTCGCCGGGTGACCAGCGCCCTGGGCAACCACGGCGTCGACGCCGACGTGGTCTGGGACGACGACGCCCGGATGGGGACCTACTACGTCGAGATGGCCGGTAAACCCCGCGGGACGAACGTCATCTACGACCGCGCCGACTCCGCGGTCACCACGGCGACGGCCGACGAACTGGCGACCGACCGGATCGCCGAGGCGGACGCCTTCCACACCACGGGCATCACGCCCGCGCTCTCCGAGACCCTGCTGGAGACGACGACCGACCTCCTCGAACTCGCGACCGAACACGACACGACGACCGTCTTCGACGTGAACTACCGGTCGAAGCTCTGGTCGCCCGCCGAGGCCCGCGACACCCTCGAAGGGCTGTTCCCCGACATCGACGTGCTCGCCGTCGCCGTCCGCGACGCCCGGACCGTCCTCGACCGCGAGGGCGACGCCGAGGCCATCGCCCGCGAACTCGCCGACGAGTTCGGCTTCGAGCTGACGCTCGTCACCCGCGGCGGCGAGGGGTCGCTGGCGCTGCACGAGGGCGAGGCGTTCGCCCAGGGCGTCTTCGAGGCCGACGAGTACGACACCGTCGGCACCGGCGACGCCTTCGTCGGCGGCTTCCTCGCCTCGTGGCTCGACGGCGAGTCGGTCCCCGACGCCCTGGAGTACGGCGCCGCCACGGCGTCGCTCAAGCGGACGATCCCCGGCGACATCGCCCTGGTCACCCCCGAGGAGGTCGACCGGGTCGTCGAGTCGGGCGAACAGAGCGGTATCTCGCGGTAGCCGAGCGGCAGGTCACCGTCACTCGGCTGCCTCGAATGTTCGAACGAGCCGTTCGGGGAACTGCTCGGGGGAGAAGATCGACACGACGTCGCCGGCCTCGATCCGCGTGTCCCCGTCGGGCGTGATGCGGTCCTCGCCGCGTTCGATGCTGACGACGAGGGCTTCGTCGGGGAGGAGGCCGTCGCTGTTCGCGGCTTCGAGCGTCCGGTCGGTGATCTCGGCGCTCTCGGAGACGGTGAACTCGACCACTTCGGCGCCACCGACGACGCTCTGGAAGTCCCGGATCGCCGACCGCGGCTGGTCCGCGTCGGGCGCGAACGACTGGTAGGGCTGGACGACGTCGTCACGGACGATGTCCTCGCGCTCGATCGTGACCCCGAGCCCGGAGAGCCGCTGAGCGATGCGGTTGATGTCGTCGGTGTCCGCGCCGACCGCGGTGACGACCAGATTCTCCTGTCCCGCCAGAAGTTCGCGGACGCTCACG
The DNA here is from genome assembly GCF_013415885.1 of Halosimplex rubrum. Taxonomy (NCBI): domain Archaea; kingdom Methanobacteriati; phylum Methanobacteriota; class Halobacteria; order Halobacteriales; family Haloarculaceae; genus Halosimplex; species Halosimplex rubrum. The sequence goes on along the minus strand of NZ_CP058910.1, from coordinate 3,267,209 downwards.
ACCCCGTGAGTCCCGAGGGCCTCGTTCGCGATATTGGAGCGGTCGCTCACCGGCGCCGTACAGGTGAACTGGGTCGTCACCCTCCCGTCGGTCGCCTCGTAGTCGATGTCTGCGTGATAGCCGCGGACGATCCCCTCCTCTTCGAGCTGTCGGATCCGGTTGCGGACCGTCGCCGGCGTCACGTCCACCTCTTTCGCGATCTGGGGTGCCGAGGTGTTTCGAGCATCCCTCCCGAGATAGTACAAGATCCGCTCGTCGATTTCGTCGATCCGATAACTCATGCCGGAGTGTATTTGCGGATCGTCAATAGGGGTTTCGTCGTCACGCGCTCGACCTGACGCTGGTACACCCGTATACGGACTCGAGTTTTTGATGCGAAAAATAGAGGCGAATATATTGACTAAGTCGGTAAAATATGGTCCCAAATATTTTTCAGTGCCGGTGTGGTATCGAGATCGTATGAGGCATCACACGACCAGATCGGCGCTCGAACAGCTCACGGAGTACTACGACGACACGGAGCTGGTCTGTCCGGAGTGTGGCTTCGAGGACGAGGAGGGCCACTGGCGGAGCGAGACGGACGGTAACGTGGTCGAATACACGCACGAGTGTCCGGAGTGCGGTGCGGTCGGCGAGCACACGCTCACGGTCCGGCGCGACTGACCAGGAGGGCCGCGCCCGGCCGGCGCGGTTCGAAACTGAATTAGGCGGTCGCACGGGAGCGATCGGAGAACGAAGCCAACCATGCAGGAACGAAGCGTCGGTTCGAGGGTGTCCGGGCGAATACGGCGCGCCACACGCCGTGAGCCGGTGGCGTGCCCCCGCATCGGTCTCCGTCGAACCGCCCGTGGGGGACCTGTCGGGCAGCGATGAGTACCGGAATCCGCGTCGACTGGCGGGCGAGCGTCAGCCTCACCGGCAGCGTCGTCAAGTGGCTCACGGTACCGATGCTGTTCCCGGTCGCGCTGGCGCTGTACTACGGCCGGGGGATCGAGGCGTTCCTCGTGACCGTCCCCCTGGCGCTGGCGGTCGGGTACTCGCTGGAACGGCTCCACGACGACCCCGGAGAAGCGCTGGGCGCCCGGGAAGGGTTCCTGATGGTCGCGCTCACGTGGCTGCTCGTCAGCCTCGTCGGCGCCGTCCCCTATCTCGCCGAGGGGTGGCTGACCGCCTACGGGTCGGCCTCGACGCTGCGGTGGCCGGTCAACGCCTTCTTCGAGTCGATGAGCGGGTTCACAACCACGGGGTCGACCGTGATGGGCACCATCTCCTTCGAGGGTCACTCCCGGGCACTGATGATGTGGCGCCAGCTCTCCCAGTGGCTCGGTGGCATGGGCATCGTCGTCCTCGCGATCGCCATCCTCCCCGAACTCTCGGTCGGCGGCGCCCAGCTGATGGACGCCGAGGCGCCCGGCCCGGGTATCGAGAAGCTCACCCCGCGGATCGCCGAGACCGCCCGCACGCTCTGGGGACTGTACATCGGTCTGACCGCCCTGGAGATCCTCGGGCTGTACCTCTTTCACCGGCTGGGGATGGCCCCGGAGATGACGCCGTACAACGCCGTCGCCCACGGGTTCACGACGATGCCGACGGGCGGATTCTCCCCGGAGGCACACTCGATCGAGGCTTTCTCGGCCGTCGTCCAGTGGTTCGTCGTCCCGTTCATGGTCGCCGCGGGGACGAACTTCGCGCTCTTTTGGCACTGCTGGAACCGCGACCTGCGGACCGTGGCCGGGGACGTGGAGTTCGGCTCCTATCTGGGCATCATCGGCGTGCTCTCGGCGCTGGTCGCCGGGCTCCTCTTCACCGGTCCGGGCCACGACGCGCTCGTGGGCGCCCTCGAACCGTCGGTTCGCCACGCGGTCTTTCAGGTCGTCTCGATCGTCACCACGACGGGCTACGCCAGCATGGACTTCAATCTCTGGGGGGAGAACGCCAAGTACGTCCTCCTGTTCGCCATGTTCGTCGGCGGTTCGGCGGGCAGCACCGGCGGGTCGGTCAAGGTCATCCGCTGGGTGGTGATCGTCAAGTCGCTGTTCCGAGAGCTGTTCACCACGATCCACCCCGAGGCCGTCCAGCCCGTTCGGCTCGGCGACCAGGCCATCGACGAGGGGACCATCCGCGGCGTCTACGCCTTCACGCTGCTGTATCTCGTCATCTTCGGCGTCGCGGCCGTCCTCGTCGTCGTCATCGGCCACACGGCGGAGCCGCTGTCGGCGTTCGAAGCGACCAGCGCAGTCGCCGCTACCCTCGGGAACGTCGGCCCGGGCGTCGGCGCCGTCGGCCCAATGGCGAACTTCGGGGGATTCCCCGCCGTCTCGAAACTGCTGATGGTGTTCCTGATGTGGATCGGCCGTCTGGAGGTCTTCCCCGTGCTCGTCCTGCTCACGCGGGCCTACTGGCGGTCGTGACGCGCCGCCGGAGCGGTCACGTCGCGACGCCCCAGACCGAGAGCCTGCGCGGGACCGACGCCGCGGGTTCGAGCGTTCGGTTGGGGTGGCACCCACTACCACGATAGCGGCCGAGCGCGGTGGGCTCCGGGGAAGACCGCGGCGACGACCAGCGGTAAAGAACGGTAGACAAACCCTTTATCCCTGCCGCGGGAATCCGTTCACATGAACCGAACGCTCACGCTCGCGGGGGTATCGATCTGAGATGCGCAGCGCGAAGATAGTGTGTACGCTGGGGCCGGCCAGCGAGTCCGAGGAGACGATCGAGGCGCTCGCCGAGACCGGCATGTCGGTCGCGCGGATGAACGCGAGCCACGGCACGCCCGAACACAGGCGGGAACTCGTCGACCGTATCCGAACGGTCGACCGCCGGACCGACCGTCCGGTCGCGGCGATGCTCGATCTGCCGGGCCCGGAGGTCCGGACGGCGCCGATCCGCGAGGAGATCACGCTCGAAGGCGGGTCGACGGTCAGGTTCGTCGAGGGCGACGAGGCGACGCCGGAGGAGATCGGCGTCTCCCACGACATCTCCGCCGTCGACCCGGGCGACGTGGTCCTGCTGGACGACGGGCGCATCGAGACGACCGTCGAGTCGGTCGACGACGGGGTCGTGACCGCGACCGTCGAGAACGGCGGCGACCTGGGGGCGCGCAAGGGGGTCAACGTCCCCGGCGTGGAACTCGGGTTGCCGGTCATCACCGACCAGGACCGGGAGGAACTGCGGGTGGCCGCGGAGAAGGATGTCGACTTCGTCGCGGCGAGTTTCGTCCGCGACGGCGACGACGTCTACGAGATCAGCGCCGCGCTGGACGAACTCGGCGCGGACATCCCGATCATCGCGAAGATAGAACGGGAGGTCGCCGTCGAGAACCTGGAGGGGATCATCGACGCGGCCTACGGCGTGATGGTCGCCAGGGGCGACCTCGGCGTGGAGTGCCCGCTGGAGGACGTGCCGATGATCCAAAAGCGGATCATCCGGACGTGCCACGAGGAGGGCGTGCCCGTCATCACCGCGACGGAGATGCTCGACTCGATGGTAACGGCGCGCAGGCCCACCCGCGCGGAGGCGTCGGACGTGGCCAACGCGGTTCTCGACGGCACCGACGCGGTGATGCTCTCGGGCGAGACGGCCATCGGCGACCACCCCGTCCGGGTGGTCGAGACGATGAACCGGATCGTCCGCGACGTGGAGGAGTCCCCGGAGTACGCGGAGAACCGCGAGCAGCGCGTGCCGAACGCCGACGAGACCCAGACCGACGCGCTCGCCCGCTCGGCCCGCTTTCTCGCCCGGGACATCGACGCGGCGGCGATCGTCGCGGCCAGCGAGTCCGGCTACACGGCGCTGAAGGCCGCGAAGTTCCGGCCGTCGATCCCGATCGTCGCCTCGACGCCGAGCGAGGAGGTCCGACGCCGACTCGCGCTATCCTGGGGGATCATCCCGCAGAGTTCGCCCTACACCGCCGACGGCGCCGACGCGGTCATCAACGACGCCGTCCAGTCGGCGCTGGACACCGGCGCGGCCGACAGCGGCGACACCGTGGTCGTCGTCTCGGGGATGATGACCGAGTTGGAGGGCGTGAACACGGCGAACATGCTGAAGGTCCACGTCGCCTCGGAGACCATCGCGTCCGGTCGATCGGTCGTGGAGGGGCTGGTCTCCGGCGAGTTGCACTGGACGGCGGACGGCGACCTCACCGGGGTTCCGGAGGGCGCGATCCTCGCGGTCCCGGAGGACTTCGACGGGGAGTTCGCCGGCGACGTCGAGAAGCTCGGCGGGGTGATCGACCGCCACGGCGGCATGACCAGTTACGCGGCGATCGTCGCCCGGGAGCTCGAAGTGCCGATGATCTCCAACGCGTCGCTGCCCCGCGAGGTCGAATCGGGGACCGTCGTGACGCTGGACGCCGAGCGCGGCATCGTCTACGACGAAGCGATCCAGAGTCGCGCGCGCGAGCGCGCGTCCGAACGGGACCTGTAGCGGGGGAACACTGTAGCGGGAGCTTCGGTCCGCCGACCAAGAAGGTACTCGCTGGCGGGTGAATATGTGCAGTTAAGTAGCGGAGGGTACACCGATCGAGTACCATGGCCACCTACGCAGGGGTCGACCTCGGCGCGACGAACATCCGCGCCGTCGTGGGGGACGAGACGGGGCGGGTCGTCGCGTCGCGACGCACGGGGACGCCGCAGGGACCGAACGGCATCGCGGTCACGGAGGCGGTCCTCGACGCGCTCCGCGGCGCCGCCGACGAGGCGGCCGTCGACCCGACGCGTATCGCCGCGGTCGGCATCGGCTCTATCGGCCCGCTCGACCTCGCGGAGGGGGCGATCGACAACCCCGCGAACCTCCCCGACACGATCGACCGGATCCCGCTCACCGGCCCCGTCGGCGAACTCGTCGACAGCGACGACATCTACCTGCACAACGACACCACCGCCGGCGTCATCGGCGAGCGCTTCTACTCCGACCGCAACCCCGACGACATGATCTATCTCACGATCTCCAGCGGCATCGGCGCCGGCGTCTGCGTCGACGGCAGCGTCATCGGCGGCTGGGACGGCAACGCCGGCGAGGTCGGGCACATGACGGTCGACCCCAACGGCTTCATGACCTGCGGCTGCGGCGTCGACGGTCACTGGGAGGCCTACTGCTCGGGCAACAACATCTTCCGCTACGCCCAGCGGCTCCACGACGAGGACCCCGTCGACACGTCGATGCCGATGGAGAGCGCCGACTTCTCTTCCGCGGACGTGTTCGCTCACGCCGCGGAGGGCGACGAGTTCGCCGAGTACGTCCTCGACCAGGTGACCCAGTGGAACGTCATCGCCGTCGCGAACATGACCGACGCCTACGCGCCGCTGGTCATCTACGTCGGCGGCGCCGTCACGCTCAACAACCCCGACCGCGTCCTCGACCCGCTCCGCGAGCGACTCGACGACGTGGTCTTCGGCAACGTCCCGGACGTGCAACTCACCACGCTCGGCGACGACGTGGTCGTCAAGGGCGCCCTCGCCAGCGCGATGACCGGCGGCACCGGCGACCGCTCGCGCGTTCGCTCGAACTGATCTCCGTCGGGCGAGCGCGTCAGCGACCGCTCGACGTAGTCGTGTCCTGCGGAACTCTCGGTTCAGTTCGTGTCGCCTGCCGAGTGGTTCTCTCGGCCGGTGTCGGCGACGAGAAACGGGACCGTAGAGCTGCCAGCGCTCGGAGATATCACTAGCTCGGTTGTATCTCGACCAGAGAGACATCTGGGACCGTGTTCTCGTCTCCAACGGAATAGGTGTGTGTCCCCTCCACGGTCCCCCAGATGTCGATGTAGTCGCTGTCGACACGGTCTCCGAACCAGTCGCAATGCAGTGAGTCGGTACCGGGAGTGCCGTAGTCGGGATGGTCTACGGTAAGTATGTACGACCCGTTGTTCTCCTCTCTCATCGATTGAACGTGAACGTTCGGATAGTGGACCGATCTCCCCTCCCATTCGTCGATACGCCGCATCAATTCGTCCCAGGTCGGGGATTCCGCTTCGGTTTTCACGCGCTTGATCTCCGCTTGGTCTTCGTCCTCTCCCCCGATTCCTATCGCTCCACACCCAGAGAGGGCGCCGACCCCGACCGCAGTGGCCGATGTCACGAATTCACGCCGTTCCATACTTCGGACTCAGAACGGCGAATAAAAAGTAGTTCATATACGTGCGGCCCGTCGGCCGGGGGGCGCACACAGTCATCGCCCCTGACACTCGTACCTGGGTCTGTACCGGGCGTAATTCGATAGCCGAGGAGCGTCCGAGCGGTTGCGTAGCGCTCCTCGTTCGAGCCGGTCACTCCCGCAGGTCGTACAGCCGGCGGAACGCCGTCGGCGGGAAGCGGAGTTCGACGCGGCTCGGCGGCCGGCCCTGTTCGTTGGTGACCTCCGACTGGACGCGCTCGACGACGCCGACCTCGGCCATCTCGTAGAGGTAGCGCTTGACGGTCCCCGGCGAGAGGTCGACCGAAGGGGTGGCGCCGATGGCCTCGGTCGTCGCGGTGACGGAGGCCCGGTCCTCGGGATCCAGATCGACCAGTTCCCGGAGGACGAGCTGTTTGTTCGCCGGGAGCGCGAGCACGCGGCCGAGCGAGACGGACCCGCGGGGGACCTCCTCGACCGCGGCGGTCACGTCCGCCTCGGTGAGCCGGGCCCGCTCGTCTTCGGTGGCGCGAACGGCGGCGACGAACAGCGCGGCCATCGCGTCGTGAGCGTTGCCGTCGGCCCACTCGGCGATCCGGCGGGCGAGTTCGTGGTCGAGGCCCTGGCGGGCCAGCCCGAGCGAGGCGCGGGTCATCAGCAGGTCGACGAGCGTCTCCCGGCGGTAGCGGTCGACGGCGATCTCGGTCGCGGTGTACTCGGTCAGCGGCACGTCCTCGGGGTCGCGACGGCCGACGGCGAGCCAACTCACGTTGCTCGGGAGGCCGGCGAACAGTTCCACCAGCTCCTCGTCGCCGGTTCCCTCGGGCTCGCCGACGTGGTCGACGACGACGACGACGCCGGTGCGCGACCCGCCGAGCAGGTCGTGGAGCCGCTCGCGTAGCTCTGCGGTCGAGATGCCGTGGTCGGGGACCGACTCCTCGACAAGCGCGTCGAGGACCGCGTGGTAGAAGGCGAACTCGCTGGTGGTCTCGCGCAGGTCGAGGTAGGCGAACGCGGGGGAGGTCGGCGTCGCCGCGCGCGTGCTCGTGTGGATGATAGAGCGGGTCTCGGTCGACAGTCGGTCGAGGTGGGAGAACAGGGCGGTCACGACGGCCGACTTCCCGGCGCCGGCCGGGCCGGAGACGTAGGCGTTGCCCGGAAGTTGCCCGTCGAAGACGGGGTCGAGGTGGTCGAGCAGGCGTTCGAGCGTCGGCCCGCGGTCCGAGGGCTCGTCGACGTGGGCGACCGGCGAGAGCGACTCGTAGTCCTCGACGAGGCGGCGGCCGTCGGTCCGGCGCTGTCGTCGTTTGATGCGCGCGTCGATGTCCATGTGAGCTCCGGGCGGGTCGGTTGTGAATCAGTTCCGTCTCGCTATATAAATGAATCGTGATGGGTCGGACCGGCGCGGCGCCGCGCCGGGCGCCGCCGTGTCGCGCGGCGGGTTCAGAGGTACCCCGCGTTCGGTAACACGCCGAGGATCGCGAGGACCCCGACGGCGAGCATCGCGAGGGCGATCGCCATCGCGGGCGGGTCGACGTGGGTGCCCGAGTGCGCGTAGAAGATCCGCTGGGTGACCTCGCCCAGGAGGCCGCTGACGGCGCCGAAGACGCCGGCCGCGAGCAAGGCGACGACGCCGCCGGCGACGGGGGCGACGACGACCGCGCCGACGGCGCCGACGAGCGTGATGTGGTGGGTCACCGGGATCTTCTCGACGCCGAGGTTCAGGAACAGCAGGCTCATCGCCGAGATGGCGTAGCCCATGAAGATGCTGCCCGTCTGGATCCAGATGTAGCCGCCGAGGATGCCGCCGACGAGACCGATGGCGGTGACGCCCGACCACTTGTACTGGTGGGGCAGCCACGGCTCGGTGGCCAGCCGACCGGCGTGTTCCTCGGGGACCTCGCCGCCGTCGGACCGGGGGTCCGGCGAGGGGTCGCTCCCCTGGCTCGCGACCCCGCCGTCGGTGGCGACGCGGGGTTCCTCGCGCTCGAAGGGGGACATGTCGAGCAGGCTCCCGCCGGCCGAGCGGCCGACGATCGGGTAGCCGAAGACGATACGGGCGAGGAAGGCGCTGGCGACGACGGTCAGCGCGATGGTGTCGGTCACGGGCGTGTTCCCGACGGCCAGCAGCGCCGCCGCGAACTGGTTGATGACCGCGCCGACGAGCCCGAAGACGGCGCCGACCGCGAGGATGTCCGGCTTGGTCCCGAACGCATAGAGGATGTTCTTCCCGAAGTGGTAGTCCCACCCCTCCGGCTCCATCTCGGGGTACTTCTTGCCCGCGTAGGCGGAGGCGGCGACGCCGCCCGCGAAGGCGATGTGCGGGCCGGTGACGGCACCGAAGCCGATGACGCCGGTCACGCCGGTCGCGAGTTCGCCCGGTCCGACCGCCGGGACCGCACCGCCGATCGACCGTTCGAGGATCGCGAGCCCCTCGCCGAGGAAGACGACGAAGCCGGTGAAGATGAACGCCGGCAGCGCGCCGAGCGCCGCGCCGAAGGCGCCGCCGGCGAGCGCGGTGATGAGGAGGAGCGCGAACTGCTCCCACTCCATGCCGACGAGCGGTACCTGGAGGAGCGTGTCGAACATCGCTCACTCCTCCCGGGCCCAGTCGAGCGAGCGCTCGACGGCGTCGTCCCAGCGCCCGTACATCCGGTCGGCCTCCTCGCCAGACATCTCCGGCGAGAACTCGCGGTCGACCTGCCAGTTGTCGCGCAGTTCGTCGACGGAGTCCCAGTAGCCGACCGCGAGACCGGCGGCGTAGGCCGACCCGAGCGCGGTCGTCTCGTCGACCTCCGGGCGGACGATCTCCGTCTGGATGATGTCCGACTGGAGCTGACAGAGGAAGTTGTTCTTGACCGCGCCGCCGTCGACGCGGAGGCTCGTCGTCTCGACGCCCGAATCGGCCTCCATGGCCTCGGCGATGTCGCGGGTCTGGTAGGCGATCGATTCCAGCGTCGCCCGGACGATGTGCTCCTTGCGGGTGCCGCGGGTCATCCCGACGATGGTGCCGCGGGCGCGGCCGTCCCAGTGGGGCGCGCCGAGACCGGTGAACGCGGGGACCATGTACACGCCGTCGGTCGACTCCACGGACCGGGCCAGCTCGGCCGTCTGGGCGGCGTTGTTGATCAGGTCGACGTCTTCGAGCCACTCGATGGCGGCGCCGGTGATGAAGATCGACCCCTCCAGAGCGTACTGGACGGGTTCGCCCGAGAGCTGGAAGCCGATCGTCGTCAGCAGGCCGTGTTCGGAGGCGACGGCCTCGTCGCCGGTGTTCATGAGGTAAAAGGAACCGGTGCCGTAGGTGTTCTTGGCGTCGCCGGCGTCGAAGCAGGTCTGGCCGAACAGCGCGGCCTGCTGGTCGCCCAGGGCTCCGGCGACGGGAACTTCCGCGCCGAGGAAGCCGTCGGGGTCGGTCGAGCCGTAGGTGGCCTCGTCGGAGGACGGTCGGACCTCGGGGAGCATCGACTCGGGGACGCCGAACTCCTCTAGGAGTTCCGGGTCCCAGCTGAGCCCCTCGATGTCGTAGAGCATCGTCCGGGAGGCGTTGGTCACGTCGGTGATGTGCTCGCCGGTGAGGTTGTAGATGAGCCACGTGTCGATGGTGCCCATCCGGAGCTCGCCGGCCTCGGCGCGGTCGCGGACGCTCTCGCCGCGAGAGCTCTGGAGCTTCAGGGGCTCGGCGTTGTCGAGGATCCACTCGGTCTTCGTGGCGGCGAAGTAGGCGTCGGCTTCCAGCCCCGTCTTCTCGCGGATCCACTCGACCTTGTCCTCCGCCTCGAGCTGTTCGACGCGGTCGGTGGTGCGGCGGTCCTGCCAGACGATGGCGTTGTGGACCGGCTTCCCCGTCTCGGCGTCCCAGACGACCGTCGTCTCCCGCTGGTTGGTGATCCCCAGCGCCTCCAGCTGGGTCGCGTCCAGGCCGCCGTCGCGGAGCCCTCGCGTCACGACCTCCTGGGTGTTCTCCCAGATCTCGATGGGGTCGTGTTCGACCCACCCCGGCTGGGGGTAGATCTGCTCGTGTTGTTCGTATGCGTTCGCGACGACCTGCCCCTCGTGGTCGAACACCATGAAGCGAGTGCCGGTCGTCCCCTGGTCGATCGCGCCGATGTATGTGTCTGCCATTGTCTGTCACCGTGTGTGGCGGAATATTTACTCCGAGTGCCGCCCTATCGATAAACAACATACGGAATCGTTATAAATGTTACTGATGGTTGGGGTACGTCGGGTAAAGTAGGTGTCCGGTACCGCCCGTCGGGACGCTCGCGGACGGTGCGGAAAGCTCGTCGACGTGATCCGGTACCGGACCTACGGCAGTTCACGACCGTTTACCGGTGGTTGGGCCGGCTCGTCTCACGGAGTACGGTGTCCGTTCCATCGAGTAATCGCCACCGGATCGCCGGGTTACCGTTCCGTTCGCGGGGTAGAACCATTTTATTTATCGAGAGGCGGAGTTCGCCGGTGAAGTAAAGTGGATGGGCGCCGAACCTGCGAACAGATGGCATCCACACCCCACATCGCGGTGCTCGGGGGCGGTTCGACGGGGAGCGGCGTCGCGCGCGACCTGGCGATGCGCGGGTTCGACGTGACGCTCGTCGAGCAGGGCAACCTCACGCACGGGACGACCGGGCGGATGCACGGGTTGCTCCACAGCGGCGGCCGCTACGCGGTCTCCGACCAGTCCAGCGCCCGCGAGTGTATCGAGGAGAACCGCGTCCTCCGGGACATCGCCGCCCACTGCGTCGAGGAGACCGGCGGTCTCTTCGTCAAGCGCCCCGAGGACTCCGAGGAGTACTTTCAGGAGAAGCTCGAGGGCTGCGAGGCCTGCGGGATCCCCGCCGAGGTGCTCTCGGGCGCGGAGGCCCGCGCGATGGAACCCCACCTCGCCGAGGACATCGAGAAGGCGATCCACGTCCCGGACGGCGCGGTCGACCCCTTCCGGCTCGTCGTCGCCAACGCCGCCAGCGCCGTCGAACACGGCGCACGCGTCGAGACCCACTCCGAGGTCACCGACCTGCTCGTCGAGGGCGGCCAGGTCGTCGGCGTCGAGGTCGAACACGCCTCGGGACCGGGCCTGCGCGTCCACGGCACCGAAGGCGGCCGCGAGGCGATCCGCGCCGACCACGTCGTCAACGCCACCGGCGCGTGGGCCGGCCAGATCGGCGACATGGCCGGCGTCGACATCGAGGTCCGCCCCTCCAAGGGCGTGATGACGATCATGAACGTCCGGCAGGTCGACACCGTGATCAACCGCTGTCGACCCAAGGGCGACGCCGACATCGTCGTCCCCCACGAGACGACGGCGATCCTCGGGACGACCGACGAGGAGGTCGACGACCCCGAGGACTACCCCGAGGAGCGGTGGGAGGTCGACATGATGATCGAGACGCTCTCGGAGCTGATCCCCATGCTCGAAGGCGCCCGGACGATCCGCTCCTTTTGGGGCGTCCGCCCGCTGTACGAGCCGCCGGACGTGGGCAGCACCGACCCCACCGACATCACGCGCGATTTCTTCCTGCTCGACCACGACGACCGCGACGACCTGCCGGGCATGACCAGCATCGTCGGCGGGAAGTTCACCACCTACCGGATGATGGCCGAGAAGATCGTCGACCACGTCTGCGACCGCTTCGGCGTCGACGCCGCCTGCCGGACCGCCGACGTGTCGCTCCCGGGCAGCGAGGACTTCAGCGTCCTCCGGGACTACATGGACGAGTTCGGCCTACAGTCGCCGATCGGCCGCCGCAGCGTCGAACGCCTGGGATCGCGGGCCGACGAGGTGCTCGACACCGACGGGCCGAACCCGGTCGTCTGCAACTGCGAGGCCGTCACGCGCGCGGAGGTTCAGGACGCGATCGAGGGCTCGGGTTCGGACCTCAACGCCGTCCGCATCCGGACGCGCGCCACGATGGGCAACTGCCAGGGCGGGTTCTGTGCCCACCGGCTCGCCGGCGAGCTGGAGGACAGCTACGACGAGCCCACCGTCCGCGAGGCCTGGGACGAACTCCTCCAGGAGCGCTGGAAGGGCCAACGGCACGCGCTGTGGGGCCAGCAGCTCTCCCAGGCGATGCTCAACTACGCGCTGCACGCGACCACCCAGAACCGCGACCGCGACCCCGCCGACGCCGCCGAGTCCGTCGACTTCGCGGCCTTCGACGACGGCCCGACGGAGGCGACGGACCGGGAGGGAATCGACGGACCCGGGGACACCGGCGTCGCGACCGACGGAGGCCGCGATGGCGATTGAGTCGGCGGTCGTCGTGGTCGGTGGCGGCCTGGCGGGCGGGTTCGCCGCGCTCGGGGCCGCCCGCGAGGGCGCGGACGTGCGACTGCTCTCGTACAAACAGAGCACCCTCGCCCAGGCCTCGGGGCTCGTCGACGTGCTCGGGTACGCCCCCGATGGAACCGCCGCCGACACCGCCGCGACCGACGGTGGCCCGCTCGTCGACCCCTACGAGGCGATCCCGGGTCTCCCCGACGAACACCCCTACCGGACCGTCGGCGTCGACGGCGTCCGCGAGGCGATGGGGGTCTTCGACGAGGTGGCCGACCGCTACCGCGGCGGCCACACCGACCGCAACGCGCTCGTCCCGACCCACGGCGGGACGGTCAAACCGACCGCCCGGTATCCCGCGAGCGCCGCGGCGGGCGTCGCCAGCGACGACCGCGACGCCCTGCTCGTGGGGTTCGAGACGCTGGTCGACTTCGACGCCCCCCACGCGGCCGCGCATCTGGAGAACGCCGACGTCCCCTTCGAGGTCGACGGCGCGACCATCGCCTTCCCCGGCGATCCGAACGCCGACGCGAAGGTGACGCGCTACGCGAAGTTGCTGGACGAGGACAGTCCGGTCGAGACCGCCACCGGAACCACCCGCGGCGCCCGCGACGCGCTCGCGAACGCGGTCGAACCGCATCTCGACGGCGCAGAGCGCGTCGGCTTCCCCGCGGTGCTGGGTGACGACGACCCCGCCGCTGTCCGCGAGTCGCTGGCGGCCGCGCTGGGCGTCCCCGTCTTCGAGGTGCCGATGGGTCCCCCCTCGCTGCCCGGGCTCAGACTGGAGGACGACCTCTACGCGGCGCTGGACGCCGCGGGAGTCAGCATGGAGACGGGTAACCCCGTCGTCGACTACGAGTCGGACGGCGGGGGCGACGGCCCGAGACGCATCGAGTCGGTCTCGATCGACCGCAACGGCGCGAGGATCCCCTTCTCGGCCGACCAGTTCGTCCTCGCGACGGGCGGGCTGGTCGGGAAGGGGATCGGCTCGGACCGGGAGCGCGTCGAGGAACCGATCTTCGACTGCCACGTCCCGCACGCGACCGACCGCTACGAGTGGTTCGACACCGGCGCCTTCGGCGACCACGAGTTCGCCCGGTTCGGCCTCCCGACCGACGGCGACCTGCGGCCGCTCGACGCCGAGGGCGACCCCGAGTTCGAGAACCTCAGAGCGGCGGGGTCGGTGTTGGGCGGCTACGACTTCGCGGCCGAGAAATCGGGCAGCGGTGTCTCGATCGCGACGGGCCACGCGGCCGGCGCGGCCGCCGCGGAGGCGGTGCGATGAGCGACGAGCGGGCGGCGGACGGCGCGGACGACGAGACGGAGCCGGGACGGCCGCGCGTCCCGGACGGCGGCACGACGAGCGACGCGGCCGGCGACACGACCGATCCCATGAGCGATACCGACCACACCAGCGAGTTCGAACCGGCGGCACCGAATCCCGACGAGAACCACGAGCCGACTCAGGTCTTCGGCGAGGCAGAGGCGTTCGACCTGCGCTCGGGCGCCGACTCCTGTTACAAGTGCTCGTCCTGCGACACCAGCTGTCCGGTCGCGGAGGTCGACGACGACTTCCCCGGGCCGAAGTTCCAGGGGCCCGAGCAGTGGCGGCTCACCCAGACCGACGAGGACTACGAGGTCGACGAGTCGGTCACCTCCTGCTCGAACTGCATGCGCTGCGACGACGCCTGTCCCTCCGGCGTCCCGCTCAGCCAGATGCACAACACGACTCGGGGCCGCTACGTCGACGAACAGATGAGCAAGCTCTCCGTCGAGTACTGGCGCAACCGCATCCTCGCCAACTACCGGACCTCGGCGTTCTTCGCCAGCAAGGTCCCCAGACTCGCGACCGCCGCGATGAACTTCGGACCGGCCCGCTGGGTCATGGAGAAGACCCTCGGCGTCACGAGCGAACGGGACTTCCCGGAGTTCGCCACCGAGACGTTCACCGACTGGTGGCAGGCCCGGGGCGGCGCGCAGGTCCAGTCGACGGACAAGCGCGTCGCGTACTTCCACGGCTGTTACGCCGAGTACAACACCCCCGAGGTGGCCAAGGCGCTCGTCCGCCTGTTCGAGCACTTCGGCTACCAGGTCGCCGTCCCCGAGCAGGGCTGTTCGGGCACGCCGATGTTCGCCAACGGCATGCTCGACGACGCCCGCCGCGATGCCGAGACCAACGTCGCGTCGCTGTCGGCGCTGGTCGAGGAGGGGTACGACGCCGTCTGTTCCTGCACCTCCTGCTCGATGAGCCTCCGCCAGGAGTACCCCGAACTGTTCGACTTTGAGGGCACCGCCGACGTGGCCGCCCACACCTACGAGGCCGTCGAGTACCTCCGCATCCACGAGGACCTGTCGGGCGCCGTCGCCGAGGCCGACGTGGCCGGCGAGCTGGCCGAGGAGTTCGCCTACCACGCGCCGTGTCACGCCCGCAATCAGGGTCTGGACCGTCAGGCCGTCGAACTCTTTCGGGAGCTGGACGGCGTCGACGTCGAGGACGTGGGCGACTCCTGTTCGGGTATCTCGGGCACCTACGGCTGGAAGGAGGAGAAGTACGACTACTCCATGGAGATCGGCGAGGAGATGTTCGACCACATGGAGGGCGCCGAGGGCGAGACCGGGATGACCGAGTGTCCCACCTGCGCCATGCAGATGGAACACGGCACCGGCTACGAGATACGGCACCCGCTGGAAGTGCTCGAAGCGGCGCTGGTGGAGTGAGTCGAGGTACTTTCTTGCCCGCCGGGGTCCCAGTCGGGGCCGTGCCCGAACGCGCCGCCGACCGGTCGGTCCCCCTCTACGCCAGCACCGCCGGAACGAACCTGCTGATCGCCCTGCTCACCGTCACCGTCGCGGCCGGGTTCGCCGGCGCCGAGCCGGTCGTCCACGCGGTCCTCTACGGTCTGCCGGCGCTGGCCGCGGTCGCCTGGGTGACGCACCTCGGCGAACGCGGCGACTGACTGCCAGGGCGACGCTCACCCGCTCCTGACGAACGTCACCGGACAGGGCGCCTCGAGCAGCACGGTCTGAGCGGTCGAGCCGAAGACGGCTTTCCCCGAGGGGCGGCGCTTCCGGCCGCCGACGAAGACGAGGTCCGCGTCGGTCGTCTCGGCGAGGCCGGTGATCTCCTCGCCGGTCTCGCCGACGCTCCCACGGACGGTCACGTCCAGTCCGGCCTCGCCGAGACGGTCGCGGAACGCCTGAACGGTGGTCTGCCGGGCGGCCACGGCGTCGGGAACGGCGTCGTCGCCGAATCCCAGGCGGTCGCCCGCCTCGGCGAAGCGCTCGCGCGAGAAGACGTGGGCCAGGATCACCGACGCGCCGGCCGGGCCGGCCACGTTGCTCACGGCGGTCACGACGGGTTCGGTGCGCGCCTCGTCACCCGGGCCGACGGCGACGAGAACTGTGTCGAGTGCCATACGGGATCGGACTGGGGGGTCCGGCAAGCACCTTTCGTCGGTTCATCGCCGGCGACCCCGCCGAACGGGGAGTAAGGCGACCCTATCCGGTGTTCTTCATCCCGGCGGCGACGCCCTGGACCGTCAGCCGCAGCGTGCGCTCCTCGGCCTCGGTGAGGTGGGACTGGTCGAGCAGGCGCACCTGCAGGAGGTTGAGCGGGTCGACGTAGGGGTTGCGCCGGGCGAGGTTCTCCGCGAGCCACTCGCGGCGCAGCAGGCTGTCGCGGTCGGTGATCGTCTTCACCAGTTCGACGGCGCCCTCGTACTCCTCGCGGATGCGCGGGAAGAAGGTCTCGCGGAGGTCGTCGGGCGCGAGGTCGGCGTAGCGCTCGGCGATCTCCATCTCCGAGCGGGCCAGCGCCAGCGCAGCGTTGTCCAGCGTCGTCTGGAAGAACAGCCACTCGTCGTACATCTCCCGCAGCGTCTCGACGTCGCCACCGTCGTCGAGATACGCCTGAAGGCCGGTCGCCAGCGAGTACCAGCCGGGGAGGATACAGCGGGCCTGCGTCCACGAGAACACCCAGGGGATCGCGCGCAGGTCGTCGACGCTCCGGTCCTCGGAGCGCGACGCGGGACGGGACCCGAGGTTCAGGTTCTCGATGACGGTGATCGGCGTGGCGGTCTCGAAGAAGTCGACGAACCCCTCGGATTCGAGCAGGTCGACGTACTCCTCGCGGGCGGCCTCGGCGGCCGTCTCCATCGCATCGGCCCACTCGTCGGGCACCTCCTCGACGGGCTCTTCCATCGCGTTGTGCCGGGCGCGGATCTGCGCGTCGAGCATCTGTTCGAGGTTGCGCTCGGCGATCCGCCGGTTGGCGTACTTCTCGGAGATGGTCTCGCCCTGCTCGGTGAACTTGATCTGCCCCGAGACCGTCTCGTTGGGCAGCGCGAGCATCGCGTCGTTCATCGGCCCGCCGCCCCGCGAGATGGAGCCGCCGCGGCCGTGGAACAGCCGCATCTCCACGTCGTAGTCGTCGGTGATGGCGGCCAGGCGGCGCTGGTTGCGGAAGAGGCTCCAGTTCGCCGCCAGGAACCCGTTCTCCTTGTTGGAGTCGGAGTAGCCGAGCATGATCTCCTGGACGCCGTTGCGGGCGTCCAGCGCCTGCTGGTAGGCCTCGTTCTCGAACAGCGTGCCCATGATGCGGCGCGCGCCGTCCAGCGCGTACTTCGATTCGAGCAGCGGGACCACGTCCAGCCCGCAGTAGCCCGGCAGGTCGACGATGCCGGCCTGGTCGGCGAGGAACAGGACTTCGAGGACGTGACTGGGTTCCTCGCACCAGCTGATGGCGTAGGTGTCGATGGCGTCGACGCCGTAGTCGTCCTGCCACTCGGCGGTCTTCTCGAACCGCCGGAGCACGCGGGCGGCCTCGTCGGAGAGGTCCTCGCGGTCGGCGAGGTCGATCACGGTCGGGTCCTGCAGGACGGCCTCCGTGAGGAACTCGACGCGCTCGTCCTCGTCCATGGACTCGTAGTCGACGCCCTCGCGGTCGACGGCCTCGGCGATGGCGTTCGTGTGTTTCGCGCGGTGGTCGCGCAGGTCGAGGCTCGCCAGCGAGAACCCGAAGGTGTCGACGGTGCGATAGAGGGGGTCGACGTGGGACTCGGCGATCACGTCCGCGCCGTTGGCGCGCAGGCTCTCGGCGATGGCCTCGATGTCGTCGAGGAACGCGCGCTCGTCGGCGTAGCCGCCAGGGCGGACGTCGTCGACCCGGAGGACGCTCTCGCGCATCAGCTTGAGCTTCTGCCGGTAGGGCTCGTCCGGGTAGCGTTCGCGGGCCGCTTGGGCCACCGCGGGGAGGCGGTCGCGGTGGTCGGCCAGTCGCTCGTCGAAGCGCTCGCCGGTGTCGATCCCGCTCGCGTCCTGGCTGAGGACGCCCGAGAGCGTCTTGAGGCGGTCGCGGTACAGCGGCACCGCGGCCGACTGCTGGCGGTCGAGCGTCTCCTCCGTGACCTCGGGCGTGACGAAGGGGTTGCCGTCGCGGTCGCTCCCGGCCCACGAGCGGAACTCGTAGAGCTTCGGCACGTCGACCTCGCCGTCGAACTCGTCGTCGACGGCGCGTTCGAGCGCGTCGTACACCTCGCTGATGACCTCGAAGAGGACGTTCTCCAGATACCACTGGACGTTGAGCGCCTCGTCGGTCACGTCGGGCCGACGCTCGCGGACCTGCGCGGTCTGCCAGAGGCTCGTCACCTCGGCTTCGAGGTCGCGCTCCACGTCGGCCTGCTCGTCGCGGGTCAGCCGCACCTCGTCGAGCCGTTCGAGGTGGTTCGAGACCGACCGGAGCTTCGCCTTGACGGTCTTCCGGCGCGCCTCTGTCGGGTGAGCGGTAAAGGTCGGCTGGATCAGCACGTCGTCGAGCACCCGCTCGACGGTCGCCGCGTCGAGGTCGCGCTCGGCGAGTTCCTCCACGGCCGCGCGCACGCCGTCCTCGAGCGTTCCCTCGTGGCTCCCCTCGCGGATCTCCCGGACGCGCTGGCGCTCCTCGGCGAGGTTGATCAGCTCGAAGTACGTCGTGAACGCCCGCGCGACGACGTCCTGCTCCTCGGGGTCGAGCCCGTCGAGCGCCTCGCCGATCGCCGCCCGGTCCTCGGCGTCGCCGCGCCGGTAGTCGATCGCGGCCGTCCGGATCTGTTCGACTATCTCGAACGCAGAGTCGGACCGCTGGGTCCGGATTATCTCCCCGAGCAGCTCGCCCAGCTCCCGCACGTCCTGGTTGACCTCTCTGGCATGTAATCCCATAACAGTCCGTCTCAGGGCCATTCGTAAAACTCTAGCGGAATTCGAAATTTCTCAGGAACGTGTATGTGGAATCGATCAGTACCCCGCATTCGGGAAGTGACGACCGGGCCCGCGGACGGAACCGGTCTCGATCCTATTCTGTAATGATGAATCGGCCTCCCTGGGCAATTGTGTCCGTGGAGACGGTTCGAAAGTCGATTTCGACGGGGTCGATCGGGCTATCGAGCGTTCGGTCGCTTCGGGTCCGGGTTCACACGTGAACGTCCGGGTTGAAGGGTGGGGCGTTCGATACCTCCGCCATGGCGCACGCGACGAACGACGAGGTCCGGATCGCCTACGACGTGGCGGGGCCCGCCGAGGCCGAGACGGTGACGTTCCTCGAAGGGCTGGCCTACGGGACCTGGATGTGGAACTGGCAGCGCGAGGCGCTTTCGGAGTACCGCACGGTCGTCATGGACAACCGCGGCACCGGCGACTCCGACGCGCCGGAGGGGCCCTACACCGTCGCGGAGATGGCCGCAGACCTCGAAGCCGTCCTCGACGACGCGGGGATCGAGCGGACGCATCTGGTCGGCGCGAGCCTCGGCGGGATGATCGCCCAGCGGTACGCCCTCGACTACGACCGCGCCGAGTCGCTCGCCCTGCTCTGTACGACGCCCGGCGGCGACGACGCCGTTCCCATCCCCGAGGAGACGCAGGCGCGGATGCTCGCCGTCCCCGACGAGTACGGGCCGAGTGAGACGATCCGACACAAGATGGAACCCGCCTTTTCGGACGAGTTCTGGGCGGCGAATCAGGAGGTCGTCGACCGGATCGTCGACTGGCGCCTGGAGACCGACCCGTCGGCGGACGCCTACGAGTGGCAGAGCGCGGCGGCCGTCGGCTTCGACGCCGGCGACGAACTGGACGGGATCGACCTGCCGACGCTCGTCCTCCACGGCACTGACGACCGCGTGCTCCCTCCGGAGAACGCTCGCCTCCTGGCCGAGGGGATCCCCGGCGCGGAACTCGTCGCGGTCGAGGGCGGCTCGCACCTCTTTTTCGTCGAGCGCGACGAGCGGGTCACCGACGAACTCCGGGAGTTCGTCGAGGATGTCTGAGGCGGAGTGGGTCGGCGCCTGGAGCGAGAAGCGCGCGGCGCTCTCGCCCGAGCGGGTCGGGCTCGTCGACGCCGCGACGGGAGTCGAGTACACCTACGCCGACCTCGACCGGCGGGCGAACCGCTGGGCGCGACTGCTGGACGACTACGGCGTCGTCCGCGACGACGGCGACGCGGGAGCGAAGCCCGGAACGGCCGCCGATACCGGGACCGACGCCGGCCCCCGCGTCGCCGTCGTCTCGCGCAACCGTCCGGAGTACGTCGATCTGTTCTTCGCGACGGGCAAGACCGGGGCCGTCCTCGCCCCGCTGTCCCACCGGCTGGCCCCGCCGGAACTCGCCGAACTGCTGGCGACGGTCGACCCGGAGCTCGTCGTCGTCGAGGAACCGTTCGCCGACCTGGTCGGGGGCGCGACCGACCGGGACGCCTGGGACGCCGACGCGCCGATCCTGTCGCTGCCGGTCGACGGGAGCCGCGGGGACGAGGACGGACGTGCGGGCGGATCGACCACCTGGGAACCCTACGACGCGGTGCTCGCCGACGACGGCTCGGCGTTCGACGGCCCCGCCGTCGACGCCGGCGACCCGCACCTCTTTCTCCACACCGGCGGGTCGACGGGGACGCCGAAGGAGACGGTGCTCTCCCACGAGGCGCTCGTCTGGAACTCCCTCAACACGATCACCGCGTGGGGGCTCCGCGACGACGACGTGACGCCGATGGTGTTCCCGATGTTCCACACCGGCGGCTGGAACGTCCTCACGCTCCCGGTCTTCCACATGGGCGGCACGGTCGTCATCGACCGCGAGTTCGACCCCGGCCAGATCCTCGGGATCGTCGAGGAGCGGTCGGCGAGCGTCCTCGTCGCCGTCCCCGCCGTGTTGCGGATGATGACCGAACACGACCGCTGGGGCGGGACGGACCTGTCGTCGCTCCGGTTCGTCAAGTCCGGCGGCGGCCCCTGCCGCGAGTCGGTCATGGAGGCGTGGTGGGACCGCGGCGTCGACCTCTCGCAGGGGTACGGGCTGACCGAGTGCGGCCCCAACAACTTCGCCATGCCCGACGACTGGCCGCGCGAGAAGGCCCACACCGTCGGCGTGGCGGATCCGCACGTCGACGCGCGCGTCGTCGACGACGACGGCCAGACCCTCCCCGCGGGCGAAATCGGCGAACTCGAACTCCGGTCGCCCCACGCGGCCGACGGCTACTGGGGCGCCCCCGAGGAGAGCGCCGAGACGTTCGGCGAGTGGGTCTCGACGGGCGACCTGGCCCGCGTCGACGACGAGGGCTACGTCTCCATCGAGGGACGCAAGAAGAACATGTTCGTCAGCGGCGGCGAGAACGTCTACCCCGCGGCGGTCGAGGACGCGGTCGTCGACCACCCGGCGGTGGCCGACGCCGTCGTGATCCCCGTCCCCGACGAGCAGTGGGGCCAGGTCGGGAGGGCCGTCGTCGAACTCCGGGACGGTGCCGAGAAACCGACGCTCGACGACCTCCGCGCGTTCCTCGACGACCGCCTGGCCCGGTTCAAACACCCCCGCCACCTCGCGTTCGTCGACGAACTCCCCACGAGCGGTCCCGACAAGATCGACCGCGAGGCCGTCGCCGCCGAGTTCGGCGAGTGAGCGGTCGGCCCCCGACCGGGTCGACTACCTGTAAGCGACCAGCTGCCGGAACCGACACCGAGGAGACCGGCGACCGCTCCGGGTGGCGGGACGGAGGGGACCGAACGACCCCATCACCTGTCCGAAATTACCGAACTCGAACCGCTCACACGGCCGGTCTCGGGCGCCTTCGTATCACTTATGCCGGTCGCGTGCGCGCACTCGTCCATGGATCTACAGGCGTACCTCGACGACTTCACGGCGCGCGACTGGCCCCAGGCCGAGGACGGGACGGTGCGGTTCGCGATGGTCGGCCTCGGCTGGTGGACCATGGAGTTCGCCATCCCCGCGACCGAGGTGCTGGACCACCTGGAGACGACCGTCGTCGTCTCCTCGACGACCGAGAAGGCCGAGGGCGTCGCCGAGGACCACGAGAGCATCGAGCACGGGCTCACCTACGACGAGTTCCAGGCGGGCGAGGCGACCGACGCCTACGACGCCGTCTACGTCGCGACGCCCAACGCCCTGCACCTCCCCTACGTGGAGGCCGCCGCGGAGTTCGACAAGGACGTCCTCTGCGAGAAGCCCCTGGAGGCCAGCACCGAGCGCGCCGAGAAGCTCGTCGAGGCCGCCGAGGACGTGACGCTGGGCGTCGAGTACCGGATGCACGTCCAGCCCGCCGTCCGCATGATGCGCAAGCTCGTCGACGCCGGCTTCATCGGCGACGTGGCGATGGTCCACGGCAACATGTCCCAGCCCCTGCTGGACATCAACGACAACTACGACCAGTGGCGGCTCGACCCCGACATGGCCGGCCCGGGCGCCTCCGTCACCGATCTGGGCGTCTACTCCATCAACACGACCCGGTTCGTCATCGACGAGGACCCCGTCGCCGTCACCGCGACGGACTGGTCGGGCCACGAGGCCTTCGACGAGGTGCCCGACGAGCGGGCCGCCTTCACCGTCGAGTTCCCCGACGGCGTCGTCGCCGCCTGCACGGCCAGTCAGAACGCCCAGGAGACCAGCAACCTCCGGATCATCGGCACCGAGGGGGAACTCCTCCTCGAAGACGCCTTCCTCAGCGGCGACCGCGAGCTGACGATCACCCGCGGCGAGACCACCATCACCACCGAGTTCGACGGCATCGAGGAGACCCGTCGCTCCCTGGAGTACTTCGCCGACCACCTCCTGACCGACACGGACATCCACGGCGACGGCGAGCACGGCATCGTCGACCAGCGCGCCATCGACGCCGTCTACGAGGCCGCCGAGTCCGGCGAGCGCGTCGAACTGTAACTGCCGTTTTCGCCGACCGACTTTCCGCGGTGCTTCGAACCGCCCGTATCGATACTCAGTACAGGTAATGTAGTGAGCGGTTGCGGTGCAGTTGCGGTTGCGATGCGGTTGCAGTCGGCGCGCGCTGTCGAGCGGTGCGAGGTCGACCGAAGGGAGACCTCGATGCGAGCGGGGAGCGGAGCGACCCGTGAGCGTGCCCGCCTCGTGGCGGGCCGCTCGAAATAGCCGTGCGAGGGATGAGCGACGGTAGGAGCGAATCGGTTGGGGAGGTTCGTGGCCTGTCGCGGTGCTGTGCGGGGCTGGGCGGTTGCTGGCCTGGTGGACTGAAAGGGCGAGGCGCGCTCGCGTTCGCGTGGTCGCCTGAGCGGGCGACTATCCGCGCGGACGGTGCCGAGAGCGCGGATATCCCGTCTTGGTTCGAGAGAGCGAAGCTCTCTCGTCATCCTGAAAATATCCGATTTTCAGAGACAGCGACCGCGAGCGGGTCGAGGGCTTTCGGCGCTTGCTGTCGGGCCCGGTCGCTGTCGTTCGACTTCCTTTCACACCGAATCGGCCAGAACCAACACATACACTCGCAACTTGAACTGAACACTCGGACGAAGACGGTCGAAGCAGGAGTGGGGCGACCGGAGGTGGTCGCCCCCGTGTCAGAGGCACAGGTGGATCGGTCAGCGGGCGATGCGACAGCGGCGCAGTCGGGGGCGGCGTGAGAGCCGAAGCGTCAGCGGGTGGGGACCTGACAGGGCGACGCGGAGGCCGTCGCACCCACCGAACTGCGCGCATCTACTGGTAGGCGGAACGGGTATGTAGTTTCTATCTCGGTACCATCTATCGTATCGATACAATTCATACTATCGTTACTCGTTGTATCGATAGTACTCTATCGGGTACCGATACGAACCTCCCAGCAGACCGAACGGCCGAATCAGAGCTTGTGGCGGAACGCGTGGAGGACGTTCTGGCCGGTCTCGGTCAGCAGGATCTGTTTCTGTCGGCCGACGCGCTCGACTTCGATGTAGCCGTCGTCGACGAGCGGGTCGACGATGTTGGCGTTGAGCAGCGCGAACTTCGCCTTGTCGTTGGCGGGGTCGGCGTCGGCGATAAAGGAGAGCGCCTCCGACTCGGCGTGTTCGATGAGATCGGACTTCTTGGCGGTGTAGCTGTCGGTGTTGCGTTCTTCGAGGTGGGCGAGCACGGAGACCTGGTCGCGGGAGACCGCTTCGATGGGATAGGAAGGGAGGACCTCGTCGTCGCGCATGCCGCGGGTGCGCGGCTGCTCCTCGAGGTCGGGCACGTGTTCCTCGGCGCGGACGTAGTAGGCGGTGGCGTCGGTGGCCATACAGGCGATGGCGCTGCCGATGGCGGCGAGTTTGCCGCCGCTGGAGACGTTGACCCGCACCACGTCGCCGTCGTGGTCGGCGGCGACCGTCGTGACGACGGCGAGCACGTCGTACAGGTCCGAGAGGGTCGTCTCGCGGAAGCGGATGGTCCGGCCGTCGGCTTCGAGTTCCTCGACGAGCGCCTCCTGATAGGGGGTCAGCGGAGTGTGCTCGCCGTCGGCGGCGAGCAGGTAGACCACGTCCGCGTCGTGTTTGCGGAGGGGGCGGAGGATCCGGTCGTGCTCGTACCCCAGCGGCACGATGTGGACTTCATCGATGGTTCGCATGCCCGAGGGCGCGGCCGCTGCCGACGAGAACGTTTCGGTGGCCGGACCGACCGCCGGGCGCGTCACTCGCTCTCACACCGTCCGAAAGCCCTTGGGTCGGCCGGCGGTAGCGCCCTCCGATGACGACCGATGGAGGGGCGCAAGCGGAGGCCGACTGGTCGCCGACCCACGAGGTGGTCTGTCGGGGCGACGCCGCCGACGCGGTCGCGGCGGACACGCGTCTCGCCGCCGTCGCCTGCGAGTTCGGCGACGAGGCGCGCCTGACGATGTCGACCGGCGACGTGAGCGACCGGAGTCCCCGCACGCAGCGAATCCTCGACGGCGAGTTCGACCGGCTCCCCGACGACGCGACCGACGGCGCGGACCCTACCTGGCGGGCGACGCTTCCCGGGGGCACCGACGCGCTGGTGCGCGCGCTGACGGTCGCGGACCCCGAGGCCGAGGGCCCGCTCGGCGAGGCGCGGTGGCGGGTCTGGGACGTGTCCTCGGTCGAGATCCGCCGCGGCGGCCGTTCGATCTACCGGTCGGTCCCTCACCACGAACGGTTCGAACTCGACGCGACCGCGGCCCCCGAACTGGTCGACAGCGCGCGCGAGCGCCTCGCCGACTGCCCGTGCGCGGTCGTCCCGACCGGACCGGTCGCCACCTGGGCCGACGCCGGCGAGGTAAACCATCGGGCGATCCGCTTCGAGACCGGGTCGGGCGCGTCGCTGGCACACGTCCGCCGTGTCGCGGTCGACCGCGAGCGACGCGAGGTCGTCGTCGACTGGGAACCCCTCGGCGAGCGCGTCGGCCGCGAACCGAGCCGCGCGCTCCGCGCGGCGTTGCGGACGTTTACGTGGGCCGTCGACCGTTTCGGGTCGTCCGAGGGGCCGCCGCGCCGGGTTTCGTTCGCCGACGAGGCGACCGTCCGGCGGGTCGTCGGGGCGCTCGAAACCGTCCGCGAGCGGGTGGGGTACGACTTCGAGATCGTCGAGGTGTGAGGATGGCGCCAGTCTTTACAACCGGAGCCACCGGAGTAACGGCATGGTCAACCTCAGGGACCCCGAGTCGCTCCGCGAGGAGCCGGGCGTCGACTTCCGCGAGCAGGAGCAGGTCGTCGACGACGAGGCGTTCGAGCAGGCGGTCGAGGGCGCCGAGAACCAGAGCGGGCTCGTCGTCGTCGCGGTGACCGACGAGCAGGACCGGCTCCTGCTGGTCGACTCCGAGTGGGTCGACGGGTGGACGCTCCCGAACGGCCCGGTCGGCGCCGACGAGGACTGGGCGGTCGCCGCCGACCGCTGGGCCGAGGACGAGCTGCACTTCCCCGTCCAGATCGAGGAGCCGAAGCTGGTGATCCGCACGGAGACCCGGACCGAAGACGGCGACGAGAGCGTCGTCGGCTACACGGTCGCGTTCGCCGCCTCGCTGATCCCCGCCATGGGCGGTTCGGGGGGGATGGGTCCCGGTGGCGGGCCGCCGCCGGGCGTCGGCCCCGACGACGAGGGTTCATCGGAGGGAGAAGGACCGCCCGCGGGCGGCCCGCCGTCCGGCGGTGCCGGACCCGGTGGCCCCGGCGCCGGACCAATCGCGTCGAACCCGAACCTGGACTGGTTCGGCGCGGTCCCGGACGAGGTGGCCCCCGGCCACCACGCGCTCGTCCAGTACTTCCTCGACTGAGAAGCGGCCACTCGACCCAGACTCGGCTTACGTCTCGTCGAACGTGTCGGACCGAAGGTCCGCCGGTTCGATCCGGCTCAGGGAGCCGGATCGAACACCGAAAATCGGAGATTTTCGAGTTTGACTTCAGCTACGCTTCGTCAAACAGCGTCTCGCCCTCGACCATGTGCTCGGAGACGGTGTCCAGATCGAGCGTGACGCCCAGCCCGTTCTCTTCGGGGACCTTCATGTAGCCGTCCTCGATGAGGCCCTCCTCTTCGACGAGGTCTTCCCACCAGTCGAGTTCGTAGGAGTGGTACTCGACGGCCAGGGAGTTCGGCACGCTCGCGCCGACGTGGGCGCTGGCGATCGTCCCGACGGGCGAGGAGACGTTGTGCATCGCGACGGGAACGTAGTACTGGTTGGCCACGTCGGCGATCTTTCGGGTCTCGCGCATGCCGCCGATCTTCGGCATGTCCGGCGCGACGATGTCGACGGCCTGCTCTTCGATGAGCCGGCGGTGCTCGGTGACCCGATAGCGGTTCTCGCCGACGGTGATCGGCGTCGTCGTCGAGTCGGTCACCTTCTCCTGGACTTCGAGGTTCTCCGGCGGGACGGGGTCCTCGAGCCACCACACGTCGTAGTCGTCGATGGCCTCGGCCAGCCGCTCGGCGGAGTTGCCCGAGAACGTCCAGTGGCAGTCGAAGGCCACGTCCGCGCGGTCCTTGACGCGCTCGGTGACCTTCTCGACGATCTCGGCCTTGTGCCGGACCTCGCCCGGGCGGAGGTGGCGGTTGGCGCGGTCCTTCTCGTGGCCGGAGGGCACGTCGAGGTCGAACTTCAGGGCGTCGTAGCCCAGTTCCTCGACGACGCGTTCGGCCTCGTCGGCGCAGGCGTCGGGGTCGGCCTCTTCCTCGGTGTGGCAGTCGCAGTAGACCCGCATATGGTCGCGGTACTTGCCGCCGAGCAACTGGTAGGCCGGCACCTCGATGATCTTGCCGGCCAGGTCGTGCAGCGCGACCTCGATGCCGGAGATGGCCGAGACGGTGACGCCCTCGACGGAGCCCTCGCCGGACATCTTCTGGATCAGGTGTTCGTACAGGCGGTCGATGTCCAGCGGGTTTTCGCCGATGAGGAACGGCGTCATCCGCTCGATCAGCTCGGGGATCCCCGCGCCCCAGTAGGCCTCACCGGTACCGACGAGCCCCGCGTCGGTGTAGATACGGACGAGCGTCCACGGGAAGTTCCCGTCGACCATCGTCGTCTGTACGTCCGTTATCTCCACGTCCCGGCCGCCACCGCGCTTCGCGTTGGCGCCCATCGTCTCCGCCGACAGTTCCCGCATCGTGTACTCCGCGTTCGGGTCGTGGAGGTCTCTGTAGTCTCGTCCCATATCGGCGGCTACTTGCGGCCTCTACTAAAGTGTGGAGGAAACGCCGGCGAGGTGTTCGGCTCTCCGGAACGGCTGGGGCGCCGAGTCGCCCCTGCGGAACGTCTTTTCGCCGACACGCCTCCGAGAAACCGACCGGTCCCCGTGTCAGTCGTCCGACCGGGCGCCGTCGCCGCCCGCCTCGATCCGGGCTTCGAGGTCGTCGAGTCGGTCGAGCAGTCGCTGGTACTCGTCGCTGTCCTCGAGTTCGGCGGGGTTCTTCTCGACGCGCAGCGTGGCGACCTTCGCCGAGAGGGCGTGGTACTCCCGGACGACGGCGCGTTTGTCGAGTCGGTTGACGGTCTCCGCGACCACCGACTGCAGCTCCGCGCCCTCGACCGGTTTGAGCAGGTAGTCGTCGAAGCCCATGTCGACGATGTCGAAGCCGGGGTCGACGGCGGTGACCATCACGACGCCGCAGTCGATGTCTCTCCCCCTGATGCGTTCGAGGACCTCCCGGCCCGAGAGGCCGTGCATCCGTCGGTCCAGGAGGACCACGTCCACGTCCTCGGTCACCTGTTCGAGCGCCGACTCCCCGTCGTACGCGGTCAACACGTCGTAGGACTCGCTGAGTTGACTCGCGTACACGTCCGCGACCGCCTCGTCGTCGTCGACGACCAGCACGGTCGCTACCCCCCCTCTGACCATGTATCGCAGTTGGCGGGTACCCGATTTAGGGTTTTATAATAGAACCTGACACTTTCCGCCGTCAGCCGGTCCACTCCTCGCGGTGGGCGTCGCTACAGAAGTGTGTCGTCTCCACCTGACCGTCGTCGACGCGCGTGACGACCCTGTGGTCGGGGTCCTGTACCAGCGCCGCGCCGCAGACGGCGCACGTCGGCGCCTCCTCCTCGGATACGTCTTCGTTGAGATCGGACGTGGTATCCACCATCGTGTCCGAGTCGTATGTACGGACCCACTTAACCGCATACATCGACGCCGACCCGACTACCCCGCTCAGCGGTCGCGGGTGACCGACTCGCCGGGCGCGGTGGTCGCGCCCGCGGAGAGTTTCACGCCGGGATTGAGGCTCGTGTTGATGCCGGTCTTGGCGCCGTCTCCGGCGACGACGCCGAACTTCCGCCGGCCGGTCGAGATGCGGTCGCCCTTGACGGTGAAATATACGTCGCCGCCGTCGTGGCGAAGGTTCGCCACCTTCGTCCCCGCCCCGAAGTTCACGTCCCGGCCCAGCACGCTGTCGCCGACGTAGGAGTGGTGCGGGACGTGCGTCCCCGCCATTATCACGCTGTTTTTGATCTCGACCGCGTTGCCGACGTGGGTGTCCGCCGCCAGCAGCGTCGCGCCGCGGACGTAGGCGTTGGGCCCGAGTTCGGCTCCCTCGGCGATCAGCGCCGGCCCCTCGACGACGACGCCGGCGTCGACGGTCGCGCCCGCCTCGACGACCACGTCCCCGCGGAGGTCGGCCGACTCGTGGACCTCCCCCCGCAGGTCGCGGTCGAGCTCGGAGAGTTTCCACTCGTTGGCCTCCAGCAGTTCCCAGGGGCGACCGCAGCCCAGCCAGCGGTCGACCTCGACGGTTCTGACCGAGCGCTCGTCGATCACTCTCGAGAGCACGTCCGTGATCTCGTGCTCGCCGCGCTCGCTCATCGGGACGTCGAGCCACTCACGAGCCTCGGCGGGGAAGCGGTAGGCGCCGACGTTCACGAGGTCGGTCGGCGGGTCGCTCGGCTTCTCGATGATGCCGGTGACGACGCCGCCGTCCACCTCGAAGACGCCGTAGCTCGTCGGGTCGTCGACGCGGTAGGTACCGACCGCCGGGCCGTCGGCCGAGAACAGGGCGTCGACGCTCGCGCGGTCGTAGAGGTCGTCGCCGTTGAGGACGACGAACGGCCCGTCGAGGTGGTCGCTCGCGCAGTCGACGGCGTGGGCGGTCCCGAGCTGCTCCGCCTGGACGGCGTACTCGACGGGGACGCCGCGGTACTCGTCGCCGAAGTACTCCCTGACCGCCTGAGCCTCGTAGCCGACGACGAGGATCAGCTCCGAGGCCCCGGCGTCGACGGCTGCGTCGGCCGCGTGGGCGACCAGCGGCCGGTCGGCGACCGGCAGCATCGGCTTGGGCAGCGACTCCGTCAGGGGACGCATCCGGGTTCCCTCCCCGGCCGTCAGCAGGACGACTTGCATGTACCCCATCGCTCGCCCGGACGGCCCATAGTGGTACCGCAACGTACAGCGGTGACACACCGGTTCAGGCGCCGCATAACGACGTGTCCGGACCGTCTCACCCGCCGCCCCGCCGTTCCCGCCCCATCGACGCACGACAGTGTGGTGTGATACCGCGACACATACTAAAGCGGGCGGCGCGTACGTTGACGACCGAGCGATCATGACACGATCCGACGGCGCCGACGGGGGCACCGAGGGGCGAACACCGGCGACGGACGGGGGAGAGCGGAGGGATTCGGGGAACGTACGCCTCCCCGCGTCGGCGGTCACGGACCTGCGCGCGAGCGGGCGGTGCCGACGGGCGCTGGACCGTCTCGCCGAGCGAGGCGACGCGATGCCCGTCACGGACCTGGCGCGGCGCGTGGTCGCCGTGGAGCGCGACGAGCCGGCCGACGCGGTACCGGACGACGCCGTCGAGGCGGCCCGGTCGGACCTGTTCCAGCGCCACCTCCCGAAGCTGACCGCGACCGGCGTCGTCCGGTACGACTCGCTGGTGGGGACCGTCGAGCTGGCGACCGACGACCCGCGACTGCTCGGCGACGACGCCGGCGAGGCG
Source organism: Halosimplex rubrum (assembly GCF_013415885.1). Taxonomy (NCBI): domain Archaea; kingdom Methanobacteriati; phylum Methanobacteriota; class Halobacteria; order Halobacteriales; family Haloarculaceae; genus Halosimplex; species Halosimplex rubrum. The sequence goes on along the minus strand of NZ_CP058910.1, from coordinate 3,237,160 downwards.
AGCGACCGCGTCGACGACCCCTCGGCGCCGCGGTGACCGCACCGCGGCGGTGGTGGACCACCGGGACCGGGCCGGGGGCCGGACCGGCTGGGGAGTCCACTGGTCGACGACCGCCGCACGCGGGTGACCGAACGGAAAGAACAATACAGGCAGCTTCCTAACCGCCGGGTACTGTGACGAACACGCAGGTAACGCACGTCCAGATCGACAACTACGGTCCCTGGACCGTCACGCCCGAACCCCGGCGGGAGGTCGACCTCCAGACGCTGCAGTCGCGGCTGTACGCCGACCTCTCGCAGCTGGTCGGCAACCGCGGCGGCTACGTCTTCTTCTCGCGGTTCGACAACATGATCGCCGTCACCAACGGGCTCGACGAGGACGACCACGCCCTCGTCCAGGAATCGGTCGGCAACCGCTACCCCGTCACGATGAGCCTCAGCGTCGCCACCGGGACGACCCCGGCGGAAGCGCTCGGCACCGCCACGGAGGCGCTGCAGGAGGCCGGGAGCGCACAGGACAAGTCCCGCAGGGAGATCCTGCGCGGGCGTACCATCGACGAGGAGTTCCGGACCGAGGAGGACCTCCAGATCGCCCACTTCGACGTGAACGACGCGACCGGCAAGTACACCGACCGGCTCAACGAGTTCGACACGTTCATTCGGATCGAACAGGGCTACGCCGAGCTGATGCGCTACATGCGCCGCACCTACGACTCGCTCTCCTTTTTCGTCGGCGGCGACAACGTCATCGCCGTCTGCTCCGACATGGGTCCCGCCGAGTATCAGGACGCGGTCGACCACGTCCGCGACGCGGTCGACGTGGAACTCAAGGTCGGCGTCGGCCGCGGCCGCGTCGCTCAGGACGCGGGCATGGCCGCCAAGCACGCCCTCGAAGAGTGCCGCGCGACCGGCGACGACGTGCGCGTCGACTGGGCGACCGGCGAGGCCGATCGCTCGGCGTGACCGGTCCGTCCGGCCCCTCCCGGCGGATAGTTGCGACCCGAAAAGTACACCGCGCGCCGTCTTAAGCGTGGTGCAGGTAGCTTTTAGACGCAGTGTGGTAAACGTCCGCACATGGAACGAGACGCGAGCGTTCGGGAGGTGATGGACCGCGAGTTCGTCGGCGTCAGCGAGGGCGACGACCTCGGTGAGACGGCCGAGTTGATGCTGGAGGAGGGGGTCGACAGCGCCGTCGTCCTGCGGGGAGCGGACCCGGTCGGGGTCGTCACGGAACGGGACGCCCTCGCGGCGTTCGTCGACGCCGGGGGCGCATCGACCAGCGTGTCGGAGGCGATGACCGACGCGCTGCCCACGATCTCGCCCGAGGCGACGATCGGCGAGGCGGCCGACGAGCTCTCGGCGGGGTCGACCGAGCGGGTCCTCGTCTCCGACGGGAGCGAACCCCTCGGCGTGCTGACCGAGCAGGACCTGTTGACCGCCTCGCCGTTCGCCCGGACGGCGAACGGGGCCGCGATGGCCGAGCCCGACCGGGCGGTCGCCGGCGTCACCGAAGGGCGGGGCGAACCGGCCGCCGAGACGCCGGAGACGCGCCGGAGCGACGGATCCCGGTTCGACGACCAGTCGCTGTGCGAGGCCTGCGGGTCGCTCTCGCGGGAGCTCTCGCCGTTCAACGGACAGCTGCTCTGCCCGGACTGCCGGGACATCTGACCCCGACGCACTCGTGGGGCGAGCCCGACCCCGCGACTCCCCGGCTCCGACCCGACCCCCGGCACCGAATCGCGTGCTCGGTGAACACACATCTCAGGGAGTGGAGACGCCGAGGAGGGAAGCCGCTTCGACGCCTGCCGGCCGAAAAGCTTAGTCGGTCGCCCTCCACAACCCGGCCACCGAATGGAGATCGAACTCGCCACGGTCGCCCACGCCGAGCGCGTCACCGACCTGTGGGTCGATCTGGCCGACGAGCAGACCCAGCACGACTCGCACGTCCTCGCCGAGCGCAACAGGAGTTCGGTCGCCGACGAGCTGGCCCGCCACGCCGTCACCGACCGCCTCGTCGTCGCCACCGACGACGGCGAGATCGTCGGGTTCGTCATGTTCACGCTCGACCGCGGCAGCTACGAGATGGACGTGACCCAGGGCGTCGTCGAGAACCTCTACGTCGTCCCCGGGCGGCGCGACGGGGGGGTCGGCACGGAGCTGCTGGAAACCGCCGAGGCGCGACTCGACGAGCTGGGCGCCGACACGGTCACGCTGGAGGCGATGGCGGACAACCTCGCCGCCCGGCGGTTCTACCGTCGCCACGGCTACGACACCCACCGCGTCCAGCTGGAGAAACCGCTGGAAACCGATACCCACTCAAAGGAGGGCGAGTAATCCCCATCTGCGCCAGGGGAGCTTGGGCGGTTCAAGCACTCGACTTGTAATCGAGATTCCCGGGGTTCAAATCCCTGCCCTGGCTTCAGGCACTTTTCTCATTCCATCTCCAACGTCCACGACCCGTCGGCGGTCACACTCACGTACCCCAGTGCCGGCGGCCGAAACGTCGTCTCCCCCTCGAAACGCCCGATCTCGTTGAACACGACCGTCGGTGCGATCCCCTCCAGCGGGACGACCTCGACGATGTAGTTGCTCTGCCCGTCGTGGCTCCCCGCCGCAGTGTAGGGGCCGTCGGGGAACTCGAAGGGGCCGTAGACGCCGGGTCCGTCGCCATCGAGCGACACCGGCACCGACTCGCCCGAGTTCGGACGGGGCTGGCGAATCGAGACGTCCCAATCGCTCTCGGCGTCCACGTCCAACTGGTAAGAGCCGGCGCTGACCAACTGCGCAGTCGCCCCGTCGTAGCTGCCGATCGAATTCACCGCGATCGTGTCGAACTCGCCCTCCTCGGGGACCAGCGTGACGACGAAGTTACCAGACCCGGAGTAACTGGCCTCGACGACGGTCAACCCGCCGATGATCGAGACGCCGTCCCGTACCTCCTGGCCCGACCCGCTGAACGACTGGGCCGGGACCGGTGTCGCCGTCGGCGTCGGGGAGGGAGTCGCCGTCGGTGTCGGACTGTTCGTCGGGGTCGGGCTGTCGGTCGGCGTCTCGGTGGGGCTGGCCGTGGGAGTGTCGGCCGCGGTTTCGGTGTGGCCCGTCGTGGAGGTGTCGACCGGGGCCGAAGTGGGGGTCCCCGTGTCCGTTCCGCCGGACCCGCTGTCGGACTGCCCCCCTGACGTGGGCGTCGCCGTCCCGTCACCGCCGGCATCTGTGCCGCCGGAGTCGTCGTCGCTCCCACAGCCGGCGATAGCGAGCGAACTCACCGCGAAGCCGGCCGCGAGAAACTGTCGACGGTCCATACCACCGCATTTGCATCCGGGAACTAAGGTGTATCCCCGGCTTTCGACGACTCAGGCGCCCCCTTCGAGCGGGTTGTACGCGCCGTTGATGTCCCACTCGTGGAGACAGAACGGGTCGCCGGAGAGCCGGTCGCCGTCCCGCTCGACGACGGACCAGGTGCCCGAATCGTCGTTCCAGGTGTCGGTTCGGCCGCAGCGCTCGCACTCTCGCTCCTTCGGAGGGACGATAGTTGTCATACACCACCGTCTATCGCGGGGGGTAATTAATCTCGCGGGCTCGGACCATCGCTCCCGACCGGGCGTTTCGACCGGCCGACGACGTTGACGAACGACCGGCCGTTCGGAGATTATATCCCTAGAAGATCCTTGAAGCAACGCTTTTCGTGATGAACGTTCACATAATCTCATGCACAGTGAAGATCCGTACACAGCGACGAAGTCGCGGTACGAGTGCGTGGAGTGTCTGCACAGGGTGACGACCGACGGGACCGTCGGTGCCTGTCCGGAGTGCGGCGGTCGCGTCAAGAACGTGGCAGTGCCGCGGGAGTGAGGTGCGGGAGTGACACCAGTGGGACCGCGGCCTATTCGCCGAAGTCGGGGAGGTCGTCGGGCGCTTCGTACTCAGTCTCCCACTCGATGTACTCGCCTTTGAGCACGTCGCAGACCTTCTGGCCGAGTTCCGTCAGCCCGGCGTTGATGGCCGAGACGGTGCCCCAGGAGTCGAGATCCGGGTGGATGTCCATCCGCTTCCAGTCCTCCGGCAGGCCGGGCGCGTGGTAGCCGACGCGCTCGGCGTACGAATCCCAGAAGAAGTCGAAGCGCTCCATCAGGTCGAGGTCGACGACGATCGCGTAGTCCTCGGCGCCCATCGCGGAGTCGGCCGCCCACTCCTCGAACGCGCGGTCCCAGGCGCCCTCGCGGAGGTACCCTTCGATCTCCTCGCGGCGGTAGTCGGTGTCGTCGACGACCTGTGCGTCCTCGTACTCGTTGGGGTCGATGGTCTCCAGTTCCGGCGGGTCCGGCGGGTCGGCGTCGAGAGGCATGGTCCGGGCTAAGAGCGGTCGGCGGATAAGTCCACGCACACCGTCCACGGCGGTCGAGGGTGGGGCGGGACGAGGGAGCGCGAGCGGATCCGGACCCGCGACGACGCCGATTCAGGACGTGCTCTCCTTGTTGTCGCCGTCGAGCGCCTCCGCGCGGAGCCGCTCGCCCTCCTCGGTCTCGACAGTGAGGGCGGGCACTTCGACGGGGTCGCGGTCGTCGTCGATGGCGACGTAGACGGAGTACGATTCGGTGGTGAGTTCGCGCTCGCCCGAGCGGGGGTCCTCGCGGAAGACGCGCAGGCGGACGCGGACGCTGGAGCGACCGGTCTCGTAGACGTAGGCCTCGACAAGGGCCGTCTCGCCGACGGGGATGGGCTGTTTGAAGTCGACCTGGTCCATGCGGGCGGTGACGCAGTCGCGACCGGCGAAGCGCATGGCCGCCATCGCGCCGACCTCGTCCATCCACTTGAGCACGTTCCCGCCGTGGGTGGTCCCCAGGGAGTTGGCGTGGTTGGGCTGGACCATCCAGCGGTTCTCCAGAAACGTGTCCATCAGGTCTGGCATCGACGGCGGTTGGACGGGCGAGCCCATATGGCTGACCGTTCGGGCAGTTCGCGCTCGCCGACCGCGACCGGCCGGGCGAACCGCGGCCGGTTCGCCGGTCCGAACCGCCTCGAATGGAGGGGGATTTATACTCCGGCGAGGCAGGGGTAGGCGTATGGACCGCGTAGACGTCGCGATCGTGGGCGGCGGCCCGGCCGGCACCGCGGCGGCGTGGGCGGCCGCCGACGAGGGGGCCGACGCCGTCGTCGTCGAGAAGGGCGTGCCCCGGGCGGACCGCGAGCGGCTCGGCCCCGACTCGACGGACGCCGCCGGGATGCTCGACTACTGGCTGGAGATCATGGACATCCCCGCCGAGGAACTTCCCGACGACGTGATCTTGAGCGTCCTCGACGGCGCCGAGTTCATCGGCCCCTCGGAGTCGGTCACGCTCGAATCCACCGGGATCGACGCCGCCTACGACCACTTCGGGTTCGCCTTCCACCGCGCGAAATTCGACGACTGGCTCCGCGACCGCGCCGAGGACGCGGGCGGCCGATACGAGGTCGGCACGAGCGTCAACGCCGTCGAGACCGACCTCTCGGGGGACCCGCGCCACACGCTCGAACTCGCCGACGGCGAGCGGATCGGCGCCGACTACCTGATCCTCGCCGACGGCCCCCAGCGGACGATCACGACGGGCGTCCTCGACGGGTTCCTCCCCGGTTCTCGGAGCGTCTCGGACTATCTGTCGCCCGACACCGCGAACCACATCGCCTACCAGGAACACCGGCGCATCCCCGAGGAGCTGTTCGACCCCGCCCACATCAAGTTCTGGTGGGGCGTCATCCCGGGCCACACCGCCTACCCGTGGATCTTCCCGAACGACGACAACGTCGCCCGCGTGGGCCTGACGATGCCGATCGGGATGGATCTGGCCGACGTGGAACGGCCCGAGTCGTACGCCCTTCTGGAACCGGGCGACGAGCGGATCCCGGCGGGGGCCACCTACCTCGAGCGACTGCTCGAACGCGAGTACCCCGGCTACGACATCGAGGACTTCCCGCTGGTCGAGGACCGCGGGAAGCGCGGTGGCACCGAGGCCTACCCCATCTCCTCGACGCGACCGATCGACTCGCCGACCGCGGCGGGCATCGCCGTCGTCGGCGGCGCCATGGGCACCACCTCGGCGTTCCACGAGGGCGGCGACCACGTGGCCGTCCGCACCGGCAAGATCGCCGGCGAACTCGCCGCCAACGACCGGCTACTCGCCTACAACGGCCGCTGGAAGAAAGCCATCGGCGAGGAGGTCCTGCGGAACGTCACCTTCGCCGAGGTCGTCCGCGGCTGGGAGCCGGCCGACTGGGACCGCATCTTCGCCGCGACGCGAGCGATGAAACATCGCGGGGGCTACGACTGGGGCGGCGCCCTCAAGTCGGGGACGACCGCGCTGAAACTCGTCGCCGACTACAGGTGGACCAAGCGGGGCTTCGGCGACGGGAAGTACGTGCAGCTGCGACAGGACGAGTACGAGGTCTGAGCCCACGGTCCTTTCGCTTCTCTCCCTCGACTCCTGGGTGTGGCTGGAGTTCGTGTTCGACGGCGACAGCGCCGACGAGGCCGAGTCGGTCATCGAGCGGGCCAATTCCCCCGACGTCGGCGGGCTCGTCGCACCGACGGTCGTCTCGGAGGTCTCGTATCGAGTTCGCCGGGTCGAAGACGAGGGGACGGCCCGAGCGGCGATCCGCGCGATCCGCGACTTCGACCACGTCGAGAGCATGCCCGTCGTCGACGACATCGGCGAGTACGCGGCGGAACTCCGATCCGAGTACTACGAGCCGGGCGACCGGGAGCTATCGTACGCCGATGCGATTCACCTCGCGACGGCGGTCGTCCACGGGGACTGTGACACGCTGTACACCGGTGATCCGGACTTCGAGGGCATCGAAGAGATCGAGACAGTCGTCCTGTGACGACCGTCCGGTCCCCCCGGCTCACTCGTCGGGGAACCGGACCGTGTGTCGCAGGGTTCCCACGTCGTCGACCTCGATCTCCACCTCGTCGCCGTCGGAGAGCGGGCCGACGCCCTCGGGGGTGCCGGTGGCGATCACGTCGCCCGGTTCGAGGGTCATGTAGGTCGTGATCTCCTCGATGAGCTCCGGGATGGAGAAGATCATCTTGTCGATCGATTCCGATTGGCGGACCTCGCCGTTGACGCGGGCCTCGACGGTGGCGTCGTCGGCGAGGTGTTCGGGCGTGGCGATGACCGGGCCCATCGGGGCGGCGCCGTCGAAGGCCTTGCCGCGGACCCAGTTCTGCTCGCGGTCCTGGTCGTCGCGGTTCGAGAGGTCGTTGAAGGGAGTGTAGCCGGCGATCACGTCCTCGGCGGTGGCGGCGTCGACGTTGCGGCACTGTTCGCCGATGACGACGCCCAGTTCGGCCTCGTGTTCGACGCGCTCCTTGCCGGCGGGGAGCGTGACGGTGCTGTTGTGGGTCGCGACGGTGTTGGGCGTCTTGAGGAAGAGGAGCGGGCGGTCGGGGACCTCCTCGTCGCGCTCGTCGGCGTGGTCGGCGTAGTTGCGACCGACGCAGACGATCTTCGTCGGTTCGCAGGGGGCGAGCACGTCCACCTCGTCGGGGTCGAACGTCTCGTCGCCGAAGGCGATGCGTCCGTACGGGCCCGCCGCGGCGGTGACCACCTCCTCGCCGTCCCTGACGGTCCACCGACCGCCGCGGACGTTGCCGGCAGAATCGCGAAAGCGGACGCGTCTCATGACCGGGATATCTGCGGGCGGACTGATAAGCGTTTTCAGAACGGGGCATGTTGACACGTCCCGACCCGGTGTCGGGTGACCGAACGGCTTTTGAAACGGGCCACAGTAGCCGGGCGCATGAACCTGCTCGTGGTCGGGGCCGGCGAGATGGGGCGGTGGTTCGCCCGGACGGTCGCCGCCGGGACGCCCGATCCCCCGACGGTCGCGTTCACCGACACCGACCCGAGCGCCGCGCGCGAGGCCGCCGCCCGCCTCTCGGAGGACAGCACCGACGCCCGCGCCGTCCCGTCCGACGCCGACGGGCCCTTCGACGTGGTCTGTTTCGCCGTCCCGATCCCGTCCGTCGAATCGGTGGTCCCGGCCTACGCCGACCGAGCCGACCGTGCGCTGGTCGACGTGTCCGGCGTGATGGGGCCCGCCGTCGACGCGATGGCGGCCGCCGGTCCGGACCTCGAACGGGTGAGTCTCCACCCGCTGTTCGCCGCGGCCAGAGCGCCGGGCAACGTCGCCGTCGTCGCGGACGCGCCCGGCCCCGTGACCGACGAACTCCGCGCGGCGCTGGCCGACGCCGGCAACGACACCTTCGAGACCACCGCCCGGGAGCACGACCGGGCGATGGAGACCGTGCAGGCCCGCGCCCACGCGGCCGTGCTCGCGTTCGGCCTCGCCGCCGAACCCGTCCCCGACGAGTTCGGGACGCCCGTCTCGGAGGCGCTGTTCGACGTGCTGGGGACCGTCACCGGCAACGACCCCGGCGTCTACGCCGACATCCAGGCCGCCTTCGACGGCGCCGACAGCGTCGCCGCGGCCGCCAGCCGCGTCGCCGACGCCGACCGCGAGACCTTCGAGGCGCTGTACCGCGACGCGGACGCCGCGCTCCAGCCGGTCGCGGACGGGGACGGAAGCGAGAACGGTGGCGCGGACGGGGAGAGTCCATGAACGGCGACCAGCGCGAGCAGGTCCGTTCGAACGCGAAGTACCTCCGGCGGGTCAGGCCGGTCGACCCCGAGGAGATACACGAGTACGTCGACGGCCAGCCCCACCCGGCGGCGGTCGCGCAGGTCCTCCGCGAGTCGGCCGTCGACCTGGGGCTCGTCGAACGTGAGGACGGGACGTTCGAACCCGTCGACGAGGGGCCGCTCTCCGTCTCGTTCCACGGCGTCGACGCCTTCCCGGTCGAGTACGGGCGGGTGCTGGAGGACCGGCTGGTCGCGGAGTACGGCCCGGGGTGGCCCGACGGGGATTCGGGCGACCGCCTCCGCGAGCGGATCCGCTCGTTCAAGGACGACTACTTCAACCAGCGCGCCGTCGAGTACGACGCCGAGACGGCGCTGGCGTACGCGCTCTATCACCTTCCCGACTACTACGCCGTCGCGGGGTACGTCCTCGCCGATCTGGCCCGCGAGGGACTGCTCGCCAAGCGCCTGCGCGTCCTCGACGTGGGCGCCGGCGTCGGCGGGCCGGCGCTCGGCCTGGCCGACTTCGTCCCCGAGGACGCGCTCGTCGACTACCACGCCGTCGAGCCCAGCGACGCCGCCGACGTGCTCGAAGCGATGCTCGACGAGACCGGCCGGAACGTCCACCACACGGTCCACCGCGAGACCGCCGAGGCGTTCGACCCCGTTGCGGTCGCGTCGGAGCTCGCCGACGGCAGCGACGACGGCGAGGGCAGTGACGGCGGCGGCTTCGACCTGATCCTGTTCTCGAACGTCCTGAGCGAGCTCGACGACCCCGAGAGCGTCGTCCGGCGGTACGCCGACGCGCTGGCCGACGAGGGGACCATTGCCGGGCTCGCGCCCGCGGACCGCAACACGGCCGTCGGCCTCCGGAAGGTCGAGCGGGCCGTCGCCGACCGCGGCCCCCTCACCATCTACGGGCCCGCCGTTCGGCTGTGGCCGGGCGAGACGCCCGCGGACGACTGCTGGTCGTTCGAGGTGAAACCCGATATCGAGGTGCCCGTCTTCCAGCGCCGGCTCGACGACGGCGAGCCCGGCGAGTCGGGGCTCGACGGCCCGGAACGCCGGGACGGCGAGTTCGAGAACGTCGACGTGCAGTACGCCTACACCTACCTCCGGACCGACGGCCGACGGCGCGTCGACTTCACGCCGGACGACTCGCGGGTCGCGAAACTGGCCGACAGCGAGGACCTGATCACCGAGCGGGCGAACGTCTACTTCGCGAAGCTCGGTCGCGACCTGTCCGACGGCGGTCACCCGCTCTTTCGCGTCGGCGACGGCTCCCAGCGGGTCGACCACTTCGCCGTCCTCACCGACGAGTCGATGCTCAACAGCGACCTCCTGACCGCCGAGTACGGCGACGTGCTCTCCGTCGAGAACGCCCTCGTCCTCTGGAACGACGACGAGGGCGCCGTCAACCTCGTGATCGACGGCGAGACGGTCGTCGACCGGGTGCCCGTGTGAGTGGCAGGCGAGTCGAGCGGGCGGTGCCGAGAGCGTGTATCGCTCGTTTCCGGCGGACGCGGCTACTGCCGGCGAGTGTGGCGGCTCGTTTCGACGCCCGCTATCGGAGAGGGAAATCACGTCCGCCCGCGATGGTCGGTGCGCTTTTGCCGGTACCGCCGACAGGGGTGGTATGGACGAGCCGTCGATCCTCCTGACGAACGACGACGGGATCGAGAGCGCCGGGCTCCGGGCGCTCTCCGACACGCTGACCGAGGTCGGCGACGTGACGGTCGTCGCCCCGGCGGAAGACCAGAGCGCGGTCGGGCGGTCGCTCTCTCACGACGTGACCGTCAACGAGCACGACCTGGGGTACGCCGTCGAAGGGACCCCCGCAGATTGCACGGTCGCGGGGCTGGGGTCGCTGGTCCCGGACGCCGACATCGTCGTCGCGGGGTGTAACCAGGGCGCCAACCTCGGGTCGTACGTCCTCGGGCGCTCCGGGACCGTCTCGGCGGCCGTCGAGGCGACCTTCTTCGACGTGCCCGCGATCGCGGTGTCGATGTACATCCCGGTCCGCGAGGACGCCGCGTTCGAGGAGGTGCAGGTGAACCCCGACAGCTACGCCGAGGCCGCTCGCGCCACGGAGTACCTCGTCGAGCGGGCGACGGGGACGGGCGTGTTCGACAGCGCGGACTACCTGAACGTCAACGCGCCCGTCGCCGAGTGGGGGCCGGCGGAGATGGCCGTCACCTTCCCCTCGGAAGTGTACCAGATGACCGCGACCCGGGAGGACGACGGCGACATCCGGCTCCACGACCGCATCTGGGAGCGGATGGCCGAGGGGACGATCCCGGACCCCGACGGGAGCGACCGCCGGGCCGTCGTCGACGGGAAGGTGAGCGTCTCGCCGCTGACCGCGCCCCACACCACCGAACACCACGAGGAGCTCGACGCCCTCGCCGAGACCTACGACCCGACGGCGTAGGCGTCGTCGCGTCGAGTCGAGTCGAGTCGGGCCGACCGTGACCCGTTCCCACGGGCCCGAAACACTCAACCCGGCAGTTTCCGAAGCCGACCCATGGGAGAACGCGACGCCGTCGACCGGGTCGACGAGCCCGCCACGACGGAGACGCTGACCGACGACCTCCGCGGGCTCGGTGTCCGTCCGGGCGACACCCTCCTCGTCCACTCGTCGCTCTCGGCGCTCGGCTGGGTCTGCGGCGACGCGCAGGCGGTCGTCGACGCGCTCCGGGAGGCCGTCACGGACACGGGAACGCTCGTGATGCCGGCCCACACCGGTCAGTACACCGACCCCGAGATGTGGTCGAACCCGCCCGTCCCCGACGACTGGGTCGAGACGGTCCGCGCCGAGCGACCGCCGTTCCGGCCGGAGAGCACGCCGACCCGCGGGATGGGCGCGGTCGCCGAGTGCTTCCGCGGCTATCCCGACACCGTCAGGAGCCGCCACCCGACCGTCTCCTTCGCCGCCCGGGGCGCGGGGGCCGAGGCGGTCGTCGCCGACCACGCCTACGACGAGGGACTGGGCGAGAAATCGCCGCTGGCGGAGGTCTACGACCGCGACGGGCGCGTCTTGCTGCTCGGCACCGGGTACGACACCAACACCTCGATCCACCTCGCGGAGTACCGCGCCGACTTCCCGAAAGCGCGGACGACAAACGACGCCCCCGTGCTCGACGACGGCGAGCGCGTCCGCGTCGAGTACGAGGACATCGAGACCGACACGTCGGACTTCGAGGAACTGGGCGCGGCCTTCGAGGAGGGGGTTCCCGGGGCCGTCGAGCGCGGGACCGTCGGCGCCGCCGACGCGCGGCTGGTCGACCAGCCCGCGCTCGTCGACTTCGCCGTCGAGTGGTTCGAGGACAACCGCGGTTGAGGGTGCGAGCGCGCGGGACCGGACCGAGTTCCCGACCGGGACGGCGGGGCCGTCGTGTGCCGGCAGGGGGCTGTTGGGGCGGCGGACGCGACCGGAGGCATGGAGGAACTCCTCGCGGAGCTGGCCGACGGTGACGACTCGGAGAAAGGCGACAGCGGGCGCGTCGGGGTCGTCGGCGGGAGCATCGAGTTCGCGGGCCCGCCGGCGCTGTCCGGGCTCGCGGCGCTGCGGACGGGGACGGACGTGCTCAGGCCCGACTCCGTCGGGAAGGTGCTGGCGGTCGCCGAGTGGAGCGACGCGCTCGTCGTCGGGCCGGGCCTGGAGACGCCCACGCCGAAGGCCGTGCGGGAGATCGTCGACCGGGTCGCGGTGCCGACGGTCGTCGACGCGACGGCCATCGAACACGCGCTGGAGTGCGACCTGAGCGGGAGCGTCGTCACGCCCGACAGCGCGGAGGTCGAGCGCATCGAGGCCGAACACGGCTCGCTGGCGTCGTCGGCTCGTTACGGAAGTGCAAGGAGAAAGCCCCGCCCTTCAGGGCGGGGATGAATCCGACAATTGACTCCACAATCCACTGACGGTAGCACGGCCTGATATTCCAACAGGTACTTAAGTAATCGTGACTAATTACAAATGTAATGGTCACGGTGACTGTCACCGCGAAGTTCCACAACCCATCCCTCTCACGGCGGAAAGAGTGGCAACGCGCTACCCGCCTCTACCGTGACACCAAGCAGTTCTGCATCGATGGGTGGGAGAACGGCGACTTCGGCAAGTCCGTGACCACGGCCAGCATCGACAATGACCTCTACTCGGCTATCCAGAACCAAGCCATCCGAGAGGCAAAATCCGACCACAACAAGGACGGGGAGGTTCGCTACCGAGAGAGTCAGCCGTTTGCCGTCAACAATCAGAACTGGGAAATCGACACGACCGAGAACGGCACGGTCGTCGTCGGCTTCCCGTGCGTCTCCCAATGGTGGTACACCCCGATAGAGGTGTACGACGACATAGCCGACCCCGTAGACCGGCTGGTCGAAGGTGGCGCAAAGAAGACACGGCTACAGGTGTACCGCCGTGGCGACAACTGGTTCTGTACGTTCAATATCGAATACGACTCCGACACGTCGGGTGAGACGCCCATCGGTGTCGATATTGGTGAACGACACATCCTCGCTGTGACGGCCTACGACGAAGACGAGTCAATGCTGGTGTCTGGTGGTGAGGCGAAGTATGTTCGGCGCAAATATCGTTCCCTACGCGATTCGCTATCGGAAGCGGGTGCGCTTCGCGCACGCAACCGCGTTGGTGACAAAGAACAGCGTCGAATCAAAGACTTGAACCACAAACTCTCCCGTCGCCTCATCACGTTCGCGGAACAATTCGAGAAACCCGTCATTCGGATAGAAGACCTCGAAGGTATCCGCGAGAACAGTTCGTGGTCTGGCGTTCACTCGTGGCATTTCCACCAACTCCAACAGTTCCTCACGTACAAGGCCGAACGCGCTGGTATTCGCGTCGAGAAAGTCGATGCGTACCATACCAGTCAGAAGTGTTCGGTCTGTGGTTCAATGGGAACCCGTGATGGTGACCACTTTTCGTGTTCGGAGTGCGGTCGAGGACGCCACGCCGACCTGAACGCTTCGGAGAATATCGCACAACGGGAGGGTGAACCATGCACGGGCTAACGCTTCGGGCGAGTCGAACCGTGCTACCTCGCGGGCTGAAGAACCCGCCGTCATTGACGCCCGCTGTATGCGGGGAGGAAGGCCTCTTTGACAGGGCTACACGCACTGAAAAGTACGTCCTTGGTCACAACTGGACGGCGACCTTCGACGTTCCACGCGAAAGCGTACTTGAGAAGCGAGGAAACGTGCAACCTGAATATCCCCTTTGGGGAATCCTCGCCCTTTAGGGCGGGGAGGATGTCAATCGGCACCGGGCTCGTCGCGACCGACGTGATAGAGCGGATCCCGGCGGCCGTCGACGCGGGCTCGGACGCTGCCTGACGGGCGGGTGTCGCTCTTGCGTCTCCGTAGCGGGATTGGTACGCGTTCTCAAAGAGCTATACGTGTTCCGCGAGTGGGTCGTCGCATGAACGGGACGGTCGTCGACCTGCTGGCGGGGAACGCCCGTCACGCCGAACAGTTCGCTGACCGCTTCGACGACGTACAGGACACTCAGCACCCGGCGGCGGTCACCGTCTGCTGTTCGGACTCGCGGGTGCTCCAGGACCGGATGTGGGGCAACGAACAGCCGGGTCACCTCTTCACCGTCGGCAACATCGGCAACCGCGTCGTCCAGCGGGGAGAGGACGGCGAGGAGGTCTCCGACGACGTGCTCTACCCGATCGCCCACACCGGCACCGAGACCGCCGTCGTCGTCGGCCACACCGGCTGCGGCGCCGTGACCGGGACCTACCGGGCGCTCGCCGACGACCAGACCGAACCGGACGGGATCGAACACTGCCTGAGCCTGCTGGCGCCCCACCTCGAAGCCGGCGTGGCGGCGCTGCCCGACGGGCTCGACGCGGCGAGGGCGGTCGACCGCCTCGTCGAGTTCAACGTCGACCAGCAGGTCGAATCCCTCGTCGACAGCGAGCGAGTCCCCGAGAGCGTCGACGTGGTCGGTGCGGTCTACGACTTCCAGGACGTCTACGGCGGCGAGCGCGGCGAGATCCACGTGGTCAACGTCGACGGCGAGCGGCGCGTCGACGCGCTCCGCGACGACCACCCCGAGGTCGAAGACCGGATCGACCGGATCTGGGAGTACTGACCCGGCCGCGGACGCGCTCCGCGGCCGGCCGTCGCGAGCCTCTCAGTGGGCGAGCGGCTTCGCCGGCCGCGGTTCCCACTCCAGGTCGCCCTGGTAGTGGACGGCCGCGTCGTCCTGCTCCGGGTCCACGACCGTGAGCGAGACCCAGCCGTTGTCGAACAGCCTCGCGACCTCCTCGTGGCGGGCGAGGACGTCGGTGACGCGTTCGACCGGCGCGTGGATCACCGCCGTGAGCCGGAGCGGCTGGTGGTACGGCCGGTCGTCGGCCACCTTGAGCGACTGGAGGGGGAGCCCGGTCATCAGGTCGCCGCCGTTGCCCTGCACGACGCCGACGTTGCCGCGGGGGTTCTGCGTGACCTTCGAGCCGCTCCCGTAGACGGCGTTGTCCACCGTCGCGAAGTAGTACTGGCTGTTGATCCACTGGGTGACCACGAGCGGCCCCGTCACGATCGCCTCCAGGGCGTCCCCGTCGGGGTCGGTCGTCCAGTCGTAGGAGTGGAGGAAGGCCCGCCCGTCGAGGTCCCGGCCCTCGGTCAGCTCGCGCGGCCCGATGACGAACGACGCGTTGCCGGCCAGCCCCCACTCGGGGCGGGTCTCCGCCCAGTCGGCCGTCCGGCGTTTGGCCTCGCGGACGCCGTCGTCGGGGTCGCTCCCGGGCATCGACTCGGCGCATTCGGCCGCGGCGCCGGCCCGCGCCTCTTCGAGGTCCGAGCGGAGGCGTTCGAGGTCCGCGCGGTGGCTCTCGGGGACGTGAGCGTCGAACAGCTCGATCTCGTCGGTGGTAGTGTTGTGCTCGCCGGCGAGGAAGACGGTGTCGTCCGGGATCTCGAACCCGCGCTCGCGGAGTTCGCGCTTGACTTCCGCGTCGTTGCAGATCGCGGCGAGCACGCGGGCGTTCGGGCCGCCGGGGTTGCCGGCGCAGGCGCCGCAGTCGAGGCTCGAATCGAACGGGTTGTTCGTCGTCTCGCTCGCGTGGCCCGCGAAGACGACCAGCCGGGCGAACTCCTCCCAGCCCATCAGCTCGAAGGCCGTCTCCGCGTAGCCGGCCTTCTCTTCGACGGTCATCCCCCGCGGGAGGTCACCCTCGGCGTCCCCGTCGACGGGACGGTCGAGCGCGGGCTCGCAGAACTCCGCCTGCGACGGGACGCGCTCGTCGACGGCGTCGGAAAGGTCGGCGACGGCCGACGGCAGCAGGGTCCGGGCGGCCATCGCCGCGCCGTAGGCGCTCCCGCCGCCCTCCACGAAGGTGAACGCGGCGGCCACGTTGGTCTTGAGCGACTTGAGGTGCTTCCGGCCGGCCGCCGCGAGCTTCGTCCACCGGTCGTGGGCCGCCTTCCGCTCACGGCGGTCGGGTTGGGGGCGTTCGGCGACGCGGTGTTTCGGGTCGACGACCGGCGGGCAGGCGTCGATCTCCACCTTCGAATCGTACCCCTGGTAGCGCATGGGAACGCCGAAAAAGCCCGCGTAGCCGTGGGTCTCGTACGGGCCGGTCGCCTCGACGTGACGGCGGACGACCTCCGAGCGGGTGTCGATACAGAAGACGAGCTGGGCGGCCGGGCGCTCGTCGCCGTCGGCCGACGGCTCCGCCACCGACCGGTCGATGCCGTCGAGCAGGCGGGCGCGGTGGCTCCTCTCCCAGGCGGTCAGCCAGACCTCGGCCAGCGGTACCTCGTCGCAGTCGTCGGCCGCCTCCCGGTCGGCGCCGTCGGGTTCGACGGGCGCGTCCAGCAGGTCGACCAGCGTCAGCCGCACCGCGAGATAGTCGAGGAGCGAGACCGGGTACTTCGACTGCCAGGGCCCGGCGTGGCCGTCGGCCCGCTGCTTGACGAAGCCCGTCCAGCCCGGCAGGGCGGCGAGGTGGCGCTCGAAGATGCTCTCCCACTGTCCCTCCGGGTACGCGGAGAGGGCGGCCTCCAGCGCTTCGACCGGCGACTCGGGGATGTCCGACGGGTCGTCGCACCCGGGGACCTCGTCGTCGTAGGGGGCGAGGTCGCGCCAGGCGGCGTAGAAGCCCCGGTCGCGGTTCGGCATCGACCACTCGGCCTGGCCCTGGTCGAGGAAGGCGGCGAGCCACTTCGACAGCACGCGGTCGACCGTCTCCGTCGCGGCGTCGGCCCCGGTCCCGCGCTCGGACTCGGACTCGGCGGCCGCCATCTCGTCGAGCAGCGCATCGGGTTCGCCGCCGACGCCGTGGTCGTCGAGCGCCTCGCGGAGCGCGTCCGGGTCGATCCGGCCGCGCTCCCAGGCCCGTCGGAACACCGATGGGTGCGGGTAGCCGCGGCCGCCGAACAGCTCCTCGGCGTCGGCGACCGCGCGGTGGAACGGCCGGTCCTCGAACCCCGCGAGGGGGTTGGCCGTGACGAAGGAGTGCAGCGGCCAGACCGAGCCGACGGTCTCGGCCGCGCGGTCGATGCTGTCTTCCAGGGTGTCTCTCTCAAGGGTCATGGTAGTCCTCCGTCCGGGTGAGGACGGTGTCCGGGTCCGGTTGCGACGCGTTCAGCAGCGCGACGTAGAGGCGGTCGCTGGAGCGGTGCCAGCCGAGTTCCGCCGCCAGGTACGACAGGACGAACAGGGCGGCGACGCCGACGTGGACGACGGTCAGTTCCGTCGGCGCCGCCGCCATCGGCGCACCGGCGATCACCGTCGAGACGGCGTTGAACAGCACGCCGTAGGCGCCGATCGCCGTCAGGACGACGACGGGGACGCTGACGAGCTTCGCGACCGGCGAGAGCGTCGACCGGCGGAGCACGTCGCGCGTCGCGTGCATGGTCGTCAGGACGACGACCAGCGCCAGGACGAGGCCGCTGTTCACTTCGGTCCCCTTCCCGGTGAGGAGGGCGAACAGGGCGCCGCCGCCGACCGCCGTGAGCAGGCCGACGGCGACACCGAGGAGGGTCAGCCCGTCGTCGGTCGCGCGTTTCGGGGCCGTCTGCTCGACCGCCTCGCCCGACGACAGGAACAGGTACGCCTTGTAGAAGCCGTGCAGGACGAGGTGAGCGATGGCGGCGGCGAAGAAGCCGAGACCGCACTGGAGTATCATGAACCCCATCTGGGCCATCGTCGAGGCGCCGAGTTTGCGCTTGATGTCCGTCTGGACGAGCAACAGCGCCTGCCCGAGCACGGCGCTCAGCGCGCCGACGGCGACGACAAGCGCCATGGCGACCGGCTCGTCGGCGAGCAGCGGCGCGAAGCGGGTCAGCAGGATGCCGCCCGCGTTGACGAACCCGGCGTGCATCAGCGCGGAGGCGGGGGTGGGCGCGGTCATCGACGACAGCAGCCAAGTGTGGAACGGGAACAGCGCCGACTGGATCATCGCGGCGAGGACGACGCTGCCGACGGCGACGAGCGCGACCGGCCGCGGGACCGTCTCGACCTGTCCGAGGATACTCGTGATGGACGTCGCGCCCGTCGCCCAGACGAGAGCCACGAGGCCGACGGCGAGCAGTCCGCTGCTGGCCAGGAAGTACCGGCGGGCGGTCCGGGCGGCGGCCCGCGCCTGGGGCCAGTCGCGCTCGTGGCCGACGAGCGACGCCATGAGGAGCCCCATCGTCAGCCACGCCCCGGCGAACAGCGCGACGTGGTCGGCCGCGGTCATCGTCATGACGACGAGCGTGAACGCGAAGATCCGGGCGTAGAACCCGTCGAGGTAGCGGTTCCCCGCCATGTAACGGCGGGAGTAGCTGTGGACGATCCCGCTGAAGAAGGTGACCACGACCCACACGACCGCGGTCAGCCCGTCGACGACGAACAGGCCCGCCAGTCCCCACGCAGCGCCGCGGGCGACCGTCAGCGCGAGTGTGCCCGCGGCGAGCAGGAACAGCGTCCAGACCGCGAGGGTCGCCGCTCGCGGGACGGCCGAGTCCGGCGACGTCGCTGCTTCGGAGAGCTGTACGGCCTCGCTCGGTTGTGGTTGGTCCGTCATCGTCGGGTCCCCGACCAGACCGTCCCGCCGCCCCGGCGTCGGAGCCGGGCCGAGTCTCACACGAACTGGTCGTCGGTACACCACTGTAGAACAATATGGTTATTATAATCTTCGGTACGACCAAATCGTTCGATATTCACTGCATGAAAGAACATTATGGTCGGCAAAGATTGCGGCAGTCGACGGTCGGTCCGCTCGGAACGGATCGCCGAGATCCGTCGGTTGTGGGCGTTTCGGGCGGTATCTCGTCTGTTTCCGCGGGAGACACGGGACGGGTCGGAGACGGGCGAGCACGGCGGGGCGAGTCTCCGCCGTCGAGAACAGTTCGGTATTCGCTACGGGCGGTCCCGAACGATCCGTGACGAACCGGTCGTCGATCGCCGTTCCCGTTCGACCGTTCGTTCGGTGCGGTGCCGACGCCGGCGGGCCGTCCCGCGGGGCGGCCCGCGGTCGCCGACCGGGAGCGGCGCGTCGGTCGCGCTCACTGCGAGGAGAAGTCGTCGAACGGCGTCGTCTCGTGGCTGCGGACGAGCACCTCGTCGGCGACGGTCAACCCCATGTCGAGCAGTTCCTGTGCCACCGGCGTGATGTCGTCGTCGGACTCGCCGACGGCCGTCACGAGGAGGTTCTGCTCGCCGGTGACCAGTTCCTGGACGGACACGACGCTCGGGATCTCGAGGATGTCGTCGATGAGCTCGCCGCGTTCGGGGATCGGAGCGGTACAGAACAGCAACATTCGGAGCGGGTACCCGGACTTCTGGTAGTCCACGTCGGCGCTGTACCCCTTGACGATCCCCGCGGATTCGAGTCGCTGGATGCGCTTTCGAACCGTGCTCGACGAGGCGTCGGTTCGCTCGGCGATCTCGCCGGAAGAGAGGTTGCGCGCGTCCTCCTGCAGCGCGGCGAGGATCTCCCGGTCGATCTCGTCGAGTTCGTACTCCGCCATACCCGCCGACTTCTCGCGGTGGACATAAGGAACTTCGGCTGTCGGCTCCCCCGTCAGACCCCGGGTTCGGCCCCGTCCCCGGCGTCGTCGAGGCGCTCGTAGCAGTAGTACGAGTACGCCACGGTGACGGCGGCGGTCGCGAGCGCCGGGACCAGGAGGAAGTAGACGGCGTAGTCGCCGGCGAGCAGGCCCACGAGCGAGACGACGGCGGTCAGTTTGAACAGCCGGCCGCCCAGTTCGTGAGTCCGCTCCCAGACGGTCTCGTCGCTGAGCGTCCACGGCGTGCGGATGCCGACGAACCAGTTCCGCTCGGCGTGGGTGAGCAGGACCCCGATGTAGTAGAAGAGTCCGGCCACCGCGGCCAGGATCAGCAGCGTGAAGTCGAACTCGTAGCCGAGGTTGAACGCGACGACGCCGCCGTGGACGAGGGCCATGAACCCCGCGAACAGGACGACGAACCAATCGTAGTACGCGCGGAAGTCGGCGACGTTCTCGCCCAGCGGATCGAGACGGGGCAACACCGCCAACAGCGCGACGAGGACGGCCGATAGCGCGGGGAGCAGCGCGAGTGCGGCCGTCTTCGACATCGTACCGTCCGGCTCCCCCGCGGCGTTCCAGTGGGTGACGACCGTCTCGGGAAGTGACGGCGCGGCGAGGACGCTCACGAGCGCCGAGACCGCGACGAGCGCGGCCGCGACGCCGAAGCGGTGGTTCGTGTGCATACGTGCTGATACGTGGCCGTGCCTCAAGAATTGATAGGTCGACCGCGAGCGGTTCGAGGCCGTCTCAGCGGTTCTCGCGCTGCTCGACCTTGTTCAGCTCGATGAGCAACCGGAAGATGGCCTTGACGAGGTTCGAGTCCACGTCGAACTGCTCGGCGTTCTCGCCGGCCCGGTCCATGACGGCCTGCTCCTGTTCCTCGTCGGTCGTCGGGAGGCCCTGTTCGTCTTTGACCTCCGCGATGGTGTCGGCGACGTAGGTCCGCTGGGCGATCAGCTCGACGATCTCCCGGTCGATCGCCTGTATCTCGTCGCGCAGTTCGTCGAGGTTCATCTCCTCCGCGTATGTGGATTCGTCTTGACTCATGGGATCCGTGTGCCCTCCGTCTGTGTCGTGGTCAGCCAGGTGCGACCCTCGCGCTCGCCCCAGCGGTCGCGCAGCGCTTCGAGGTCGTCGCGCTCGCCCACGGCGGTGAAGCTCGGCCCGGTGCCCGACAGCGAGACGCCGTGGACGACCGGCATCGCTTCCACCACGGGGTCGGTCGGGAAGTCGAGCGCGGCGCAGAAGGCCAGCCCGTTGACCGTCATCGCGCGGCCGAACTCGCCGTCGAGGGCGAGGTCGGCAACGAGGTCGGCCATCGGCGCGACCCGCCGGCAGCTGTCCACGTCGGCGTCCGCCGAGAACGACCGCTCGGGCGGCGTCCACACAAGGACCGACCAGTCCCGTTCCTCCCGGGCGAGCAGTTCGTCGTCGACGTTGTCGGTGACGGTGACGCCGCCGAGCATGCTCGCGCTGGCGTCGTCGAACGCGCCCGTCACCGTGACGCCCGCGTCCCTGGCGGCCTGGACGCCGATGCGGCAGGCGTCCTCGCGGGATATCTCTTCGGCGGCGTCGAGCGCGTCCAGCGTCGCCAGCACGGTCGCGTTGGCGGCGGCGCTGGAACTCTTCAGGCCCGAGGCCATCGGCACGTCGCTCTCGGTGCGGACGCGCCCGCCCTCGCCCGCTCCGAAGCGGTCGGTGACCGCGGCGACGCAGCGCTCGATCAACTCGGTATCGGCGTCGGGGTCCTCGGCGACCCGACCGGTCACGCCGTCGGCGCCGGCGTCGAGTTCCACCGTCGAAGTGGTGTACTCGTCGATGGCGAACGCCGACCCCTTGCCGTTCGCGAGGGCGTTCAGCACCGTCCCCGCCGCGGGGGCGACTGCCTCTCCTTCCATCGTCTCCCTGTCTTCCCGGGCGGTATTTACCTCTGTGGGATTCCCGTGAACGAAGAGAACGGGAAGTCGGCGAGGAGCGAACGGACGTGAGTGAACTCGCCGGAAATCCGGCAAGCGGAACGGGCCGCTCCGCGCGAGCCGGGCCGTCGGTCGCCCGCGGCGCCGACGCGCGGAACGCGACGCTTTTGGGGCGCTGGCCGGAACTCGGTGGTATGAGCGCGCGCAACGACGTGCCGCCGGACACGCTGGGGGTCGAACTCACCGAGGACGGGGTCGCCGTCGAGTACGTCGACGGCCGAGAGGCCTTCTACCGCGGCGTCCCGACGGCCGTCGAGGACAGCGTCCGCGCCGCGCCCGGCAAGGACGTACACGTGCTGGTCACCGACGCCTCGGAGACCCAGGGGATCATGCTGTACGTCAACGACCTGGACACCCACGACGACATCCTGGAGACGACCGGCGTCGGCCGCGTCATGGTCGACGACGGCGACGACGAGCCGCTCTTTCAGGGCGTGCGGGCGCACTCGAAGGCACACCGCGTCGAGGTCGAGGCCGACCTCTCGGTCGTCGACGGCCGCGTGTTCGTCTTCATCGAGGACGAGATGGGCGAGCAGAGCTTCGAGATCGTCGAGAACGCGTAAGGACTCTTCGGCGGTCCGCTCCTCCGGCGAACCGCGCGTCGGTGAACCGTCTCCTCCACCGGAACCGGGTTACTGGATGTACGACGGCTCTTCGGCGTCGCAGTTGTCCTCGTGCTGGTTCGCGTCGGACCGGTCGTCGAACAGCAGCCCGCACGCCTCGCACTTGTACCAGGTCATTTCGTCGCGCTCGGTAGTCACGACCATGCTAGGTCGTGCGACGCCACGGGGTAAAGGCGTTTCTCCGGTTACATCGATGGTGTGTCTAATGTGCGAGTGTATCAGTTGTTTCTGCTGATTGAGCTGTGAAACGAAGTTGTGCGAGAGTGACCGCACTCGACGGTGAGCGATGAAAGCCCTCGGCACGCTCGCGGTCGCTGAGCGGGATATCCGCGCTCTCGGCACCGCCCGCGCGGATAGTGCCCGCTCAGGCGACTATCGACGCGAGCGCGCCTCGCCCTTTCAGTCCACCAGGACCGCCCCGTACAGCACCGCAGACTGCCACGTACCTCCCCAGCCGATTCGCTCACTCCGTTCGCTCATCCCTCGCACGATGCTGTCGCGAGACGAGACTCGCGACAGCGCGCGCCACGGTTGATTGCTACCTCCATCGCCTGTACTGAGCATTCGCGCGAACGAAGTGAGCGCGATTCACGCGGCCGAACGGAGTGAGGCCGCGCCTTTTTCACCCATGTTTTTGTCGACCGGGTTCTCCGCAGGTCGCCGTAGGCGACCGAGGAAACCCGGTCGGGAAAAAGATGGTGGGGAATGATAAAGAGCGTCGGCCCGATAGCGGGGGTATGGGAAGCGGCGACGCCATCGAGGTCTCCGTCGAAGGAGCGAACAAGCGCGACGCCGGCCGCGGCATCGCGCGGGTCCCCGAGCGAGTCCGGTCCGAACTGGGGGTGCTGAGCGGCGACCCCCTCGTCATCAAGGGCGAGCGGGCGACCGTCGCGAAGGCCTGGCCCGAGACCGGCGACGGCGCCTACATCCGCATCGACGCCGACACGCGCGCCAACGCCGGGGTGAACATCGGCGACACCGTCACCGTCGAACAGACCTCCGTCCGCGAGGCCGACGGCCTCACCGTCCGGCTGGCCCAGACCGTCGGGCTGGACGACGCCCAGCAGGAGTCGGCGGTCCGACGCGCCCTCCTCGACCGCCCGCTGCGGGAGGGCGAACAGGTCCACATCGACGGCGTCGGCGCCTTCGCCGTCTCCGGGACCGATCCGGGAGGGGCGGTCCGGGTGACCGACGAGACCGATATCACTGTCCTCCCGCCGATAGACGGGACGCCGACCGGTGGCGCGACCGGCGGGGGCAGTACGAGCACCGGTAGCGGTGCCGCGGGTTCGGCAGGCGGCGCCAGCGGGGCAGGCGGCTCGACCGGAACGACCGCGAGCGGCACCACCGCCGAGTCGACGCCCGACGAGTCCGCCTCGCGCACGGGCGTCTCCTACGAGGACATCGGCGGACTGGACGACGAACTCGACCAGGTGCGGGAGATGATCGAGCTCCCGCTGTCGAACCCCGACCTGTTCACCCGGCTGGGGATCTCGCCGCCGCGGGGCGTGTTGCTGCACGGCCCGCCGGGGACGGGGAAGACGCTCATCGCCCGCGCGGTCGCCAACGAGGTCGACGCCTACTTCGACGTGATCTCCGGGCCCGAGGTCGTCTCGAAGTACAAGGGCGAGAGCGAGGAGCGACTGCGCGAGGCGTTCGACCACGCCGAGGCCAACGCCCCGGCGATCATCTTCGTCGACGAGATCGACGCCATCGCCGGCGAGCGCGACGAGGACTCGGACATGGAGAACCGCGTCGTCGCGCAACTGCTCACCCTGCTCGACGGGCTGGAGGACCGCGGACAGGTCATCGTCATCGGCGCCACGAACAGGGTCGACAGCATCGACCCGGCGCTCCGGCGGGGCGGTCGCTTCGACCGGGAGATCGAGATCGGCGTCCCGGACGAGACCGGACGCCGCGAGATCCTCGACGTACACACCCGCGGGATGCCGCTGGCCGAGGACGTGGACCTCGATAGGGTGGCCGGCCGGACCCACGGGTTCGTCGGCGCGGACCTGCACACACTCACTACTGAAGCCGCGATGCACGCCCTCCGGCGGACCCGGGACGAGCCGGAGGTCACCAGGGAGGACCTCGAAGCGGCGCTCCGAACCGTGGAACCCTCGGCGATGCGCGAGTACGTCGCCGAGTCCCCCACTGTGACCTTCGACGACGTGGGCGGGCTGGCGGAGGCGAAATCGACGCTCGAACAGGCCGTCGAGTGGCCCCTAGAGTACGGCCCGCTCTTTACCGCGACCAACACCGACCCGCCCTCGGGCGTCCTGCTGTACGGCCCGCCGGGGACGGGCAAAACCCTGCTCGCTCGCGCCGTGGCCGGCGAGAGCGGCGTGAACTTCATCCGCGTCGCGGGGCCCGAGCTGATGGATCGCTACGTCGGCGAGAGCGAGAAAGCCGTTCGAGAGGTGTTCGACCGCGCCCGCCAGACCGCGCCGGCGATCGTCTTCTTCGACGAAATCGACGGCATCGCCGGCGGTCGCATGGACGGCAACGAGGTGACCGAGCGCGTCGTCTCGCAACTCCTGACCGAGATGGACAGCGCCGCCGAGAACCCCAACGTCGTCGTCGTCGCGGCGACGAACCGGCGGGACATGCTCGACGACGCGCTCCTGCGACCCGGCCGACTGGAGCAGCACGTCGAGGTCCCGAACCCCGACAAGGCGGGTCGGCGGGCGATTCTGGACGTACACACCGAGGGCAAGCCCCTGGGCGACGACGTGGATCTGGACGAACTCGCGGGCGAGACCGATGGACTGTCCGGGGCGCAGATCGAGTCGCTGGTCCGCGCGGCGTCGATGCGGGCCATCAGCGAGGTCGCCGCCGGCGTCGACCCCGAGGCGGCCAACGAACGAGCCGACGACGTGGTGATCGGGCGCGACGACTTCGAACACGCGCTGGAGCGGGTCGCGGCCGACTGACCGCGGACCGAACGCGCTCGCCCGATCGGCCGGAGGTCGGGGTGCCTCCGGTCACCGACGGCGGGCGATCCGCTGGTTGGCGGGGTCCGAGCGGTCGTGGAGGGTCCCGCAGTCGGTACACTCCCAGACGAACGCGCCCAGCCGGCGGTAGCCGGCGGGCGAGCCGTCGGGGTTGACGTTCCAGTCGCGTCCGCAGGACCGGCAGCCGTCGGGACGGTACTTGCCGCCGGTCGCCGGCTTCCGCTCGGCGGCCACGCGTTCGTACTCAGGGGGCGCGATGTCGAACAGCACCGACCGCACCTCCTCGGCCGAGAGCCGCTTCTGAAGCGTCTTGATCCCGGCGGCCAGGTCCGACCGACGCGACTCCAGACGGCGATACCGCTCGTCGTCGTCCCGTTCGTCCGCGCTGAGTTCGACCTCTCTGGACGACAGCCGGGTCGTACACTCGTAGTACTCGGCGAGCAGTCGACCGTAGGAGGCCATCGCGAGCTGTCGGCCGACCACCTGCCGGAGCGATTCGCTGTCGATCGGTTCACAGAGACAGGCGTCCTCGTCGACGACGGGGTCGCTGACCGGCTCGTGGCCGCTGGTCGTGAGCACGGTCCGAGCGCGGTTCGTTCGACCGTCCAGCAGGTCGGCTATCGCCGAGCGTTTCGGCTCCGATAGCTCGTGGCGCACGAGCGCGACCGCCGTCGTCCGGTCGACTATCTCCCTGGCCTCACCGACCGACCGCGCACAGACGACCCGCACGGTGTCGGGGAGCCACCGGCGATGCAGCGCCGCCCGCGTCGACCCGTCGAACACCGCGACCGTCGGTCCGGCACCGTCGTCGGCTTGCCCCACGTCGGTCTCTTCGCCCGTTCCCGTCTGACCCGGCGGCCCTGATGCTGTAGCCATCGTCGGTCACTCGATCGGTTCACAATTTATAACGAACTATAATTAATATGTCGCGAGCTATCGGTGCTGATAACACGGGGGTACGGGAACCCCCGGGATTCGGTGAGCGGTCGGAGAGCGCTCCGAGCGGGTCGAAACCGAGGGGCAGGGCGGGAGCGGCGACGGCCGCAGGAGCTTTTTCACCGTCGGAGTCGAACGGTGAGCCATGAGTCGGGAGCAAACGGAGCCGTTCGAGCACTACGTCGACGGCGAGTGGACGGTCGGGGAGAGCGAGGGGACCTTCGAGAGCGCGAATCCGGCGACGGGGGAGACGCTGGGGGAGTTCTACCGCGCGACCCCGACGGACGTCGAGCGGGCGGTCACCGCCGCCGAGGAGGCCTTCGAGGAGTGGCGCCGGCTGTCCTACATCGACCGCGCCGAGGTGCTCTGGGAGGTGTACCACGAACTGCGGGACCGCACGGACGAACTCGGCGAAATCGTCACCCGGGAGTGCGGCAAGGAGATCAGCGAGGGCCGCGCCGACGTGGTCGAGGCCGCCCACATGGTCGAGTGGGCCGCCGGCAACGCCCGCCACCCCCACGGCGACGTGGTGCCCTCCGAGATCGCCGCCAAGGACGCCTACATGCGCCGCAAACCGCGGGGCGTCGTCGGCTGTATCACCCCGTGGAACTTCCCGGTCGCCATCCCGTTCTGGCACGTGGCCGTCGCGCTGGTCGAGGGCAACACCGTCGTCTGGAAGCCCGCCGAGCAGACGCCCTACTGCGGCCAGATCGTCGCGGAGATGATGATCGACGCCGGCGTCCCGCCGGGCGTGTTCAACGTCGTCCAGGGCTTCGGCGACGCCGGCAACGCCATCGTCGAGGACGAGCGCGTCTCGACGGTCCTCTTCACGGGCTCGGCCGAGGTCGGCCACAAGATAGACGAGAAACTCGGCGGCGTCCCCGGTCGCGACGCCGCCCTGGAGATGGGCGGCAAGAACGCCATCGTCGTCACCGACGAGGCCGACCTCGACATCGCCCTGCACTCGGCGGTCATGTCCTCGTTCAAGACGACCGGCCAGCGCTGCGTCTCCAGCGAGCGCATCATCGTCCACACGGACGTGTACGACGAGTTCAAAGCGCGGTTCGTCGACCTGGCCGAGGACGTCGCCGTCGGCGACCCGCTGGAGGAGGACACCTTCATGGGTCCGGTCGTCGACGAGAGCCAGGTCGAGAAGTTCGGCGAGTACAACGACCTGGCCCGCGAAGAGGGCGCGAACGTCCTCGTCGACCGCGAGGAACTGGACGACTCGGAGATTCCAGAGGGTCACCAAGACGGCCACTGGGTCGGCCCGTTCGTCTACGAGGTCGACTACGACCCCGATCTCCGGTGTATCCACGAGGAGGTGTTCGGCCCCCACGTCGCGCTCATCGAGTACGACGGGGACATCGAACGGGCCGTCGAGATCCACAACGACACCGACTACGGCCTCGCGGGCGCCGTCGTCTCCGAGGACTACCGACAGATCAACTACTACCGCGACCACGCCGAGGTCGGCCTCGCCTACGGCAACCTCCCCTCGATCGGTGCCGAGGTCCAGCTCCCCTTCGGCGGCGTCAAGAAGTCCGGCAAGGGCGCCCCCAGCGCCCGCGAGGTCATCGAGGCCGTCACCGAGCGCACCGCCTGGACGCTCAACAACTCGAAGGACATCCAGATGGCTCAGGGCCTCTCGGCGGACATCACGACCGACGAGGGTTGAGTCCAGCGCTCGCGGGAGTTCCGACTCGTGTCGACCGCGGCTCGGTCAGATGTCGCCGCCAACCTCGACGTCGGCACCGCCGTCGCCTGAGTTGCTAGAGGGGAGCCGGGAGGCGAGGTCGCTGACGAAGTCGCCGTAGTTGCGGGTCTGTAGCAGCACCGTCCCCGGCCCGGTGAACCGCATGACCAGTCCCTCGTCGCTAAACAGCGTCTCCTTCATCCCGCCGATCCGTTCGGTGTTGTAGTCCATCGACGCGTCCCAGGCGACGACGTGGCCCGAGTCGACGGTGAACACCTCACCGGCGCCGACCTCGTGCTCCTGGATGCCGCCGAACGCTGACAGGAAGAGCGGTCCCGTCCCCGAGGCTTTCAGCAGGAACAGTCCTTCGCCGCCGAACAGCGTGTCCAGGCCGCCCACGTCGGTGTCGAGCTCGACGCCCGACCCGGCGGCCTCGTAGGCGCCCGATTGCACGTAGACGCTGTCGCCGTCGAGCTCACGGGCGGTCATGTCTCCCGGCGTCGTCGCTGCGATCTGGACGACGCCGTCACCGCCCTCGGTGGTGAACCGGTTCCGAAACAGCGACTCGTCGCCGAGCACGGAGTCTTTGATCGACTCGAGGAATCCCTCGTCGGCGTCGCCGATCCCCGTCTCCATCCGGATCGTCTCCGTGTGCGAGACCATCGCACCGGCCTCCGTCGTGAGTTCCTCGCCCGGCGAGAGCGTGACCGAAGCGACCGCGTACGACGGCCGGTTCTCGAGTTCGTACTCCATGGTCGTCCCCGAACGAGTCGGACGAAGTGTAAATATCTTGTCCTCCGAGCGACACTCGCGGGTCCGTCGCCGAGGGCGAGCGGACGACGTTCCGCGAGGCGAAGCGTCTCCCGGTTCGATTCGAGCATCGAAAGGTGAGAGGCGGGCCGTGGACGAGGAGGCGAACCGCGGCGGCCTGTCCGGACAGGTGCCGCGGCGAGTGGTCGACGTGGGCCTGGCCGAGCGATTGGATTGCCGGGTGCGACGTGAAAAGCGTCTTGCCGGCACCAGTCGATAATGCGTCCTCCGATATAAATCTCGTGTCTGGAATCACCCCGGTGTGGCGTTCCCGTGTGACGGACTCACGCGCCGACACACCACCGGGTGATCCCGCGGTCGCTCACTCCTCGCCGGATCGGTCCGCCGACTCACCGTCGCCGGCGTCCGATCGCCCGGACGACTCGTCCGAACCGCCGCCGTCGTCCGACTCGAACTCGGTTCGCAGGCCCTCGCCCGCGTCGTCCCGGTCGTCGGACGGACGCGGCGAGTCCGACCGGCCGCCGACGAACGGTAGTCGCCGCTTGACACCCACCCGTCGGCCAGCACCGACGACGAGGAGGGCGGGCACGCCGAGCCCGAGGACCCACGGGACCGCCGCGACCCCGGCGACGAAGACGGTCCGAGCGAACGTCACGAAGCCGCCGACCGACGAGGCGAACACCGCGACGGGCGACTGCTCGTGGAACGGCGTCGGCTCCGCGGGCGCGACCGCGTCGGGCTCCGGCTCACGCAACTCGACCCGGACCGTCGAGAAGCTCACCCTGTCTCGCAGCGACCGCTGCTGGGCTTCGAGCCGCTCGATCTCGCCCTGGACTTCGGAGAGCTGCTCACCGACATCGAGGAGATCATCGGTCGTGTTGGCCGAGTCGTACAGCGACCGCAGCCGGTCGCGCTGGGCGCGGAGGTTCTCCAGCCGAGCCGTCAGGTCGACCAGCTGGTCGGTCACGTCCTCCGTGTTCGAGTCGGCCGACAGCACCGTCCCCTCGCTCTGGGCGCCCTCGTACAGCGCCGTGAAGTTGGCCGAGGGAACCCGCACCTCGACGTAGCCGGTCCGCCAGGTCCGGTTCTCCCGGTTGTGAAGTTGCACGTTCGACTCGGAGACGTAGCCGCCGAGGGCCCCCGCGCGGTCAGAGACCGCGCGCTCGGCGACCGAGTAGTTCTCGACCTCGACGGTGACCTCGCCGGTCTTGATCAGCGCCCGATCCACCTGCGCGGCCGCGCTCTGCCCGGCTCCGTCGCCGTCGTCGCTCGCGCCGAACTCGGCGTCCGCGGCGTCACTACCGCCGGATCCGCCGTCACCGCCGCTACCTCCGGCGCCACTGCTCCCGTCACCCCCACCGTCACCGCCGTCGCCGCCGCTCGCCTGGAGGTCCGCGCCCTCCTGGTTTGCCGAATCGCCCGACCCCATGCTCGCACAGCCCGCGAGAGCGATCAGTACGACCACCAGAATCGCCGCTTTTCGTCCCATACAGCTCGGATCCAGCCGTATCGGTAAAGGAGTGCCGTGGCTTCAAACGCGCGCTTGAGCTATCGACGGCGGTCTTCGAGCGCGGGGAACTCCGACCGGACCTCGGCGACCCGGTCGGCGTCGACGTCGGCGGTCACGACGGCGGCCTCGTCGCCGGCGCTCGAAAGCGTCGTCCCCCACGGGTCGTATATCGCCGACCGCCCCAGCAGGTCGGCGTCGTCGAAGCGCCCGACGCCGTTGACGGCGCCGACGTACAGCAGATTTTCGACGGCCCGCGCTCGCGGGAACAGCCGCCAGTGCTCGACGCGGGGGTAGGGCCACGCGCTCGGGACGAGGACCATCGTCGCCCCGGCGTCCACGAGGTCGCGATACAGCGACGGGAACCGCAGGTCGTAGCAGGTCGTCACGCCGACGGTGTGCTCGTCGAACTCGACGGTCGGGACGGCCTCGCCGGGCGTCAGCAACTCCTGTTCCGCCGAGCCGTAGCCGAAGAGGTGGTGTTTGCGGTACACCGCCCGGCGCTCGCCCCCGCGGTCGAGGAAGACGGCGGCGTTCGCGAGCCCCTCCGCGGCGGGCGTGTCGACGCCGTCCGCCCGGGAGGCCGCCAGGTCCTCGACGATACTCCCCGCGAGGACGCCCACGTCGTGCTCGCGCGCGCTCTCGGCGAGCGCGGAGACCGTCGGCCCGGCGACGCTCTCGGCGGCGCGGGCGTAGCTCTCGAACGCGAAGTAACCGACGTTGAAGACCTCCGGGAGCGCGACGAGATCCGCGCCGTCGGCGGCGGCCTCGGCGACGGCCGTCCGCGCGCGGTCGACGTTGGCGTCCACGTCTCCGCCCTCGACCCGCAGCTGGGCGAGCGCGAGCCTCACACTTCGACCCCGAGGTCGTCGGCCAGCGCCTGCTCCAGGTTCCGAATCTCGTCGTCCAGATTCCGCTTGAAGAAGCGTTCGACGCCCGGGAGCGAGCCGTCGACGACGAAGCGGTTGGTGAGCCGCGTGCCCTCGTCGGTCTCGGTCAGCTCGTGCTCGCCGACGACCTTCATCACCTTCGAGCGGCCGACGAACCGGACGTACTCCGGCGCTCGGCGCTCCTCGTCCTCGGTCTCGACGGCGATGGTCCGGTTCACGACCGGGATCGGGAGGTCGAGTCGCCAGGTGGCGCTCCCGTCGTCGTGGACGGTGTACTCCGAGACGACGCTGATGGCGCCGGCTCTCCGTCCCGGATCGGCGATGAACTCCCAGACGCGCTCGCGGTCGACCGGTAGCTCGAACGACCGCTCCACCCGAACAGTCATGACGGTGCTTCGGTCCCCGTCCCCTAAAAGAGCCCGTTAACTGAGCGTGACGCGCCAGGTCGTCGAGCGCGCGCGACCCCACTTCTCGATGTCGACGTCGTCGGACTCCTCGTCGAGCTTGGGCAGCCGCGCGCCGACCTGCTTCGAGGAGAGTCCGATCTGCTCGGCGATGTTCTTCGCTCTGAAGTAACTCTGCCCGCGCGAGACGCTGTCGCGTAGATAATCCAGAATCTCCCTGTCCTCCTCGCCGAGTTCGCTCATACGCCGGGCTAGGTCGCGAGTACCCTTAAGAATTCCTTACGCGTCCGCAGCGCCGTAGAGGTGGATCCCGGCGATAGAGCAGATACCCGCCACGATCGCTAGCGCGAAGCTCCAGCCCGCGACGACCTGATCGCTGTAGGCGACCAGCATCCCGATCGCGCCCGCGACCGCGAGCACGCCGAACGCCAGTCCCAGCCCGATGCCCATGTCCGAGCCCGCGGTAACCTCGCTCATACCCTCCCGTTCCGTCACTCACCACTTAATTCATTCGAGGTCGGGGCACCGACGAGTCGAGTTACAGAGGAGTGCGAGCGCGGTGAACGGCCGGGCGGTTCCCGAGCGGTCGCCGCGGATCGCAGGTCAGTCTTGCGTAGAGTCCGACTGGATGGTCGTGTGTTCGGACTCCTCGCTGAGGGCGAGGTTCGTCGCGATCTCGGCGTTCCGAACGGCGTACTGAGCGGTCTGCTGGAGGCTCACGAGCACTTCGCGCACCCGCAGCACGTCGTCGTTGGACATCTCGTCGAGGTCGTCGAGGATCTCGGCCTCGCGGTCGCCGATCTCGGCGAACATCTCGCGGACCTCGATGGCGATGTCGTAGTCCCGCTCGACGGCCGCCTCGACCGCGAGCTCGGTGATATCGTTGACCTGGTCGGTGAACTCCCGGATGCGGCGCATCGTCGAGGAGTCGACGTTCAGCGAGTGGCCCTCCGTCTCCAGGGCGATCTCCGCGATGTCCTCGGCGTTGTCCGCGGTCAGTTCGAGGTTCTTCGCGATCGACCGGTAGCCGATGAGCGGGA
The DNA here is from genome assembly GCF_013415885.1 of Halosimplex rubrum. Taxonomy (NCBI): domain Archaea; kingdom Methanobacteriati; phylum Methanobacteriota; class Halobacteria; order Halobacteriales; family Haloarculaceae; genus Halosimplex; species Halosimplex rubrum. The sequence continues at coordinate 3,204,724 of NZ_CP058910.1, read as the reverse complement.
AGCCGTCGTTCAGCCCCACCGCTCGGGCCAGGTTCGGGTTCTGGTAGGAGGTGAAGATGAGTCGCAACAGGAGGACGAAGATCTTGTTGGCCTGGCGCTCCCGGTTGAGCGCCCGCTGGGCCAAGTCGGGGTTGCCGTGGGCCAGCGCCTTGACGGCCTCGTTTCGCATCGTCGAGCCCGTGCTCTCCAGCCGTTCGAGGAGGTTGTCGAGCGTGAAGTCCTCCGGGTCGACCGAGCAGCGGATGGCGATCCGCTCGGGCGTCTCCTCGACGACGCCCAGCCCCATGAGCTGTGTCTCGGCGTTGTAGACGGCGTTGATGTGCGCGCTCTCCAGCGTCCCGCTCTCGCCCGCGTCGACGTGGATGATGCGCCGGCCGAGGACGTACTGCGAGAGGATCGCCCGTTCGAGGGCGTCCGCGTTGAGGTCTTCGGCGTGGATGACCGCCTCGGAGTCCTCGCCCTGGACGGACTCGGGCATCACCGTCAGCGTCCCCTTGCCACCCATCCGCAGCGATACCTCGTCGCCCTTCTCGACGTTGTGCTCCTTGGCCCACTTCGCAGGGAGGGTCATCGCCAGCGTCGACGGACCCAACCGCTGGACTTTCCGCGTTTCCATACCCTTTCTTATCCGCTGTTGACCTTAAACGTATCCATACACGGTATAATACTCCGTCGAATACTATTACGTATGCTGGACGATCGTCCGGAAATCGGTACGTCCGGTCTGAATGGTTCACATACTAGGGCCGTCGGGGAAGTGACGACGATGGAGGGCGGGGAGTGCCGACAGTGGGGATGGGGGCGCCGACGGGGGAGGACGGGCGGGCCGGGCCCGGTCACTCGATACCGACGAGACGGCGCTCGTAGCGGCCGACCCTGACGCGGTGCCAGCCGCGCAGCGACTCGTCGAGGTCGGGGTCGCCCGTGTCGACCCGGAGGGCGTCCAGCCCGTCGAGTTTCGCGCGGGTCGCGACGACCTCGACCGTCGATCGGCGGATCACCGCGGGGGAGATCTGCTGGTTGCCTCGACCGAAGACGAACCCCTGGCCGCCGATCGGCGAGACGACGACGACGTTGCGCTCGCCCAGCGCCGCCTCGATCTCGGCGGCGCTCCCGTCGCGGACGACGACCTCGCCCGTCGGGCCCGAGCCGTCCCCTCGCTCGCCGTCGGCGTCCGCCCGCCACACGTCGACGCCGAGCGGCGTCCCCTCGAACCCGAGTTCGGCCTTGATCGCGCCGACGGTCCCGCCGGGACCGAGGACGTACGTGACGCCGGGCTCGACTTCCTCGGCGACCCCCTCCGCGAGCGTCGCGACGGAGCCGCCGCCGGTCTGTTTGCTCGCCTGGCGCTGCTCGGCGACCGGCGTCTCCGCGATGGCCCGCAGCTCGGTCGACACCTCCTGCGCCCGGTACGCGTCCTCGTCCACGTCGTTGACCTCGCCCGTCTCCACCTCGTCGAACGACGCGGCGACGATCCCCGCTTCCCGGGGTCGCACCGCGAACACCGACGAGTAGATCTTCACGCCCGCCGGCACCCCCAGGATCGGGATCTCGCCGTCGAGGTCGGCCAGCGTCTCCGCCACGTCGACGGCGGTCCCGTCGCCGCCGACGAACAGGATCAGGTCCGCGTCGCGCTCGGCGAACGCGCGGACCGCCGCGCGGGTGTCGGCCGCCGTCGTCTCCCCGTCTTCACTCCCCGTCGGCGCTCCGACGACCACGGGGTCGAAACCCGCCGCGCGCGCGGCGTCCTCGCCCATCGGCCCGCCGAAGGCGAGCACCTCGACGCTCGCGCCCGTCCCAGCGAGCGCGTCCAGCGCCGCGCGCGCTCGTTCGGGCGCCCGCGGCTCGGCCCCGCGTTCGCGCGCCTCGTCGACTTTCCCGTCGGTGCCCTTCAGCCCCACTCGCCCGCCCATGCCGGCGATAGGATTGACGACCACGCCGATCCGTCGCATCACCCGTGGTTCGGCGCGACCGGGCAAAAGCGACCCGACTACGGGATCGGCGGCGCCTGCACCGAGAAATCGGGCGGTTTTACATCGCGTGGGGAGAAACGGCCTCGTATGTACATGCCGCTGCAGGAGAGCGCCGAGGCCGTGCAGGGCGGGCTCATCAACGTCGCGGGGTTCGTGATGCTACTGGGCGGACTGCTGTTGACCGCGCTGTGGTGGAAAGTCCTCTACCGGTAGCGCCGCGTCACCCGCCGCTCTCCTCGTCGATATCGACCAGCTCGACACGCTCGCGGAGCCACGCGGCGGCCGCCTCGGCCTCCGCCTCGCCGCCCTGGATCTTCACCCGCACCGAGTCGCCGGGGTAGCTCCCGACGGTCACGTCGAAGCGGTCGCGCAACCCGTCGATCCGGTCCAGCAGCGCGCTCTCGGGCTCGTCGGCGACCACCGAGGCGACGTGTTCGATCTCGCCCGAGAACTCGTCGGCGACCGTCTCGAACATCGCTTCCATCTCCGTCGGAACGCCCGGCAGGACGTAGACGCTCCCGACGACGCAGCCGGGCGCGACGCCTTCGGGGTTCTTCAGCAGGCGTGCGCCCCGCGGGATGTCCGCCGTGCCCTCGGCCAGGTCGTCGGCCGCGTAGCCGCCTTCCTCGGCGAGCCACTCCAGAGCCTCGTCGCTCTCGACGACATCGCGCCCGAACGCGGCGGCGACGCCGTCCATCGTCAGGTCGTCGTGGGTCGGACCGAGCCCGCCGGTCACGAGGACGGCGTCGTAGGCGGCGCGGTACTCGTTGACGACGCGGGCGATGTCGGCCACCCGGTCCGGGAGCGTGACGACCCGCTCGACGTCGACGCCGCGCTCGGTCAGTCGCTCCCCCAGCCAGGCGGCGTTGGTGTTCACGGTGTCGCCGGCGAGCAACTCGTCGCCGACCGTGACGATGGCCACGCGCATACCCGCCGTTGGAACCCGACCCGTAAAAGGTCGCCTGCTTCCGGTCAGAACCGTCCGTTCTCCGCGACCGATCGCCCGCCCTCGGGACCGCGACTACCGCATCCCGGGCGGCGGGTCGTCGTCGTCGAACTCGTCGGTCTCGGTCTCCACGTCGAGACCGATCTCCTCGCGGCGGCGCTCCAGCACGCGGATCTGTCGGAGGTAGTAGAGCGCGCCGCCGACGCCGACCAGCGCCAGGACACCGCCGATCCCGCCGAACAGCAGCAGGTCCCGCGCGAGGTAGTAGCGGGTCAGGATGGGGCCGCGCTCGGCCGACTCCCAGCGGACGAGCATCCGGTCGGAGCCCTCCGGGACCCGCGAGGTCGACCCGCCCGGCGAGACCTTCGACAGCAGCGGCACGCCGACGCGGGCCTGCGGCGGGAGGACGACCTCGACCGAGTGGGCCGAGTCGATGAACATCGGGACCGCGAACCGCTTGGCGTTGGGCCGGTCCGCCGTGAACGCCACCTGCCCGCCGGCCGCCGGGAGCGTCACGTTCAACCGCGAGTTCGTCGCGTTGACGTGGAAGTTCGACCGGTTGGCCGGCGCGACGACCGTCCCGTTGTCGGGGTAGCGGTATCGGAGCGATGCCACGTCCAGCGGCTCGTCGGTGCCGAGTTCGCTCCGCTGGTAGAGCGGGACGTACGACTCGTTCTCGACGCCGAGTATCCCCGTGAAGTTCCCGCGGCCCACGTCGTAGGTCGTCGTCGCGTTGGTGTCCCAGTCGTAGGTCGCGTTCTGGTTGAGCCGGGCGTCGTCGGGGCCGCCGCCGCCGAACGGCGACGCGCAGCCGGCCAGCGCGACGAGCACCGCCAACAGCCCGAGCGCGAGGACCAGTCGCCGCCTCATGGCACGACGCAGAGCAGCTCCGCCGGCATGTACTGGCCGATGCTCGCCAGCAGCCCCGGCGGGTCGGTGTCCTCGGTGCAGACGATGCTCTGTTCGAGCAGGCCGAGCCGCTCGACGGTCACGATGTCCTGGGCGTGGCCCGCGCGGTTGACCGTCGCCCGCGCCTCCGCCCGCGTCGCCGAGTTGACGTTGACCCGGCCCGCGCCGCGCGTCCATTCGTAGAGGCGGTCGCGCTCGGCGTCGGCCAGCCGCGCCGGCTCGTCCGCCTCGGGGTCGGCGGCGATAAAGCGCATCGGCAGGTGCTGGACGAGGCCGAACCGCGTCCGGATCTGCTCGGGCGTCCCCTGGCCGAGCCCGATCTCTCCCGAGGGGATCCGCACGGTCCGCCCGAAGCCCGCGTGGAGGACGAACCCCTCGTCGTCCCACGAGTCGAGCGTCCCGACGTACTCCTCGCCGGGCTCCAGAGCGGGGACGATCTCGCCCCACTCCTCCGCGAGGGCGTTGGCCGCGACCGTCGCGTCCTCGCCGTCGAGGGAGACCTCGGGGAACTCGTCGTCACGGATCTCGAGGTCGAACGTCACGTCGAGGTCGCCGACGACGTTGTTCACCTGCGAGCGCAGCGAGTCCGTCGCGCGCGATCGGGCGTCGCCCTCGACGTACAGCTTGGTTGCGAGTACGACCATCAGGCCTCGCCGTGCTCGACGTTGAGTTCGTCGCGTAGCTCGTCGATCCTGGTCTCCATCGCGTCGACCAGGCGGGTGTTCTCCATCGCCTCGACGGGGTTGCCGCAGTCGGGGCACTCGAAGCCGAACTCCATGGCTTCGCCGAACTCGAAGCGGATGCCACACGTCTCACAGAGGTAGAACTCGTTGTCCTTCTCGTAGTCCTCTCGCTCCTCCAGGGCGTCGAGCAGGCGGTGCATCTCCGACTGGAGCTGCTCGGGGATCTTCTCGTACTCGAAGGTCCACAGGTAGGTGAGCCACCCCGAGTCCTCGTCGCGCAGCCGGCGGTAGCTCGCCAGGTCGTTCTCGTAGAGGATGAACAGCGCGCGGCGCACGTCGTTGAGCTCCAGGCCGAGCTCCTCGGCCAGCTCCTCGTCTGTCACCTCGCCGTCCGGCGGCGCCGCCGCCACCGGCATCCCTTTCGGGCCGACCAGCTCGTGTAAGTACTTCTGTATAACGGGGTCCTCCAGAAGTTCGTCAAAAGCCATTACGTCCGTCTCAGTCCGTGAGGCGTTTAAAAGCACCGGATGGACCGAACCGGTGCGTTCGGTCGTCTCGACGCGGATCCGCTCGCGGGAGCGCGTTCACTCCGCTCGGTCGGCCGATCCGGCCCCGTCGACCGACTCGGCCCCGTCCGGCTCGACGACGCGCTTGCCGGTCTCCATCGGGATCACCTCGCGGTCGGCGCCGACCCACTCGCGGTCGAGTTCGGCCCCGTCGAACAGCCGGTCGAGCGTCACCGCCAGCGACGCCACCTCCGAGTGGGGCTGGTTCGTCACGGCGACGTTGTAGTCGGCGCGTTCGTACACGTCGAATGAGACCTTCTCGGCGCCGACGACGAACAGCACCGGCTCCCCCGCCTCCAGCGACGCGCGCAGGTCGCCCTGGACGTTCTGGATCGGCAGGCCGTACATCGTGAGGTGGACGACCGGGCCGGTCCACTCGGAGATGGTGGCCTTGGGCGCGTCGGTGACCTCGACGCCGAAGGGACCGCCGAAGCGGTCGGTGATGTCCCGGACGGTGTCGGCCGATCCCGACGCCTTCGGCCCGAAGACGACGCGGTCGGCGCCCAGCGCCCGCGCCGTGAGTCCGACGTGGGTCGTCATCCGGTCGTCGCGGCCCGGCCGGTGGCCCAGCCGCAACACCGCGACCTCGGGTTCGTCGTTCATGAACGACGGCTACGGAACCCCCGTTTAGGAGCCTTCCGAACGCGTCCGCTCCCGCGCCGTCCGCGCTCGCGGGATCAGCCGTCGGGCCGCGCGCTCTCGATCGCCGATCGGACGCGCTCCCAGCCGAACCCGTCGACGGCCGACCCGTTCACGAACACCCACGGCGTGCCGCCCACGCCCGCGTCGATCCCCGCCTGCTTGTCCTCGGTTATCACCCGCCGATAGGTCCGACCCTCCGCGGCCGACCGCGCGCGTTCGCCGTCCGCGTCGACCTCGCCCGCCAGATCGGCGTAGGTCGACGGCCCGAAATCGCCCTGGTTGTCGAACAGCAGGTCGGCGTACGCGAAAAACGCCGCGTCGTCAGCCTCGTGCTGGACGGCGCGTGCGGCGTTCGCGGCGGTGTAGGACGCCGGCGCGTGCGTGTCCAGCGGGAAGTCGTAGTGTTCGAGTCGGACGACGCCCGGGTCGACGTACTCGCTCTGGATCTTCGGTGCGACGACGCGGTTGAACTCCCGACACGCCGGACACGCGAAGTCCTTGTAGACGCCGACCGTCACCGGCGCGTCCTCGGGTCCCTTGGCCGGCGCCGGGAGCGTCACGTCCCGGGCCGTCGGCGTGCCCTCGCTCCCCGGTCTGGAGACGAGTCCGCCACAGCCCGCGAGCGCGGCCCCGGCGACCGCGCCCGCCCCGGCGAGAAACGCGCGCCGGCTCGCCCCCCGTGGTCCGTCGTCGTTCATACGTCGTCTGTGTCCCCTCCGCGATTTACCGTTGTCGGTGACACGTTCGGTCGGCCCCGGCGACCACCGGTCGTCCCGCCGGGCTTCCGCAACACACATGTCGCCGCTGGACGACTTCCGCGCATGGACCTCTCCGGGAAGCGACTGGTCGTCACCGGGGGCGCGGGCTTCGTCGGCTCGCACCTCTGTGCGCGGCTCGTCGGCGACAACGAAGTCGTCGCGGTCGACGACCTCTCGAACGGCGAGCGCGACTGGCTCCCCGACGGCGTCGAACTCGTCGAGGGCGACCTGACCGACCCCGACGTGGCCGCCGAGGCCATCACCGAAGACGTCGACGGCGTCTTCCACTTCGCCGCGAACAAGAACGCCGCCGCCGACGACATCGACCAGTACCGCTTCAACAACGAACTCACCGAGACCGTCCTCGACCGGATGGACGCGGTCGGCGTCGACAAGATCGCCTTCACCTCCTCGTCGACGGTGTACGGCGAGGCGCCCCGTCCGACCCCCGAGGACTACGCGCCGCTGGAACCCATCAGCATCTACGGCGCGAGCAAACTCGGCGAGGAGAGCCTGCTGTCGGTGTACGCCAACAGTCACGACTTCACGGCGTGGGTGTACCGCTTCGCCAACATCGTCGGGCCGCGCCTCCAGCTTGGGGCGGTCATCCCCGACTTCATCGACAAACTGAGCGAGGACCCCGAGTCGCTGACGATCCTCGGCGACGGCCGCCAGGAGAAGTCCTACATGCACGTCGACGACTGCGTCGACGCGATGTGTCACGTCGTCGAATACGCCGACGACGACTTCAACGTCTACAACCTCGGCACCCGCACCACCACCTCCGTCACGACCATCGCCGACATCGTGAGCGACGAGATGGGGCTCGACCCCGACTACGAGTACACCGGCGGCGACCGCGGGTGGGTCGGCGACGTGCCGCGGATGCGCCTCTCCATCGAGAAGCTGTCGGCGCTCGGGTGGGAACCCGACGGCTCCAGCGACGACGCGGTGCGGCGGGCCACGCGGGAACTGCTCGACGGCTGACCGGCGGCCGGAGAACCGTCCGAAGTCCCCGCGTCAGGGCGCGTACGTGCCTTCGAGCTGCGCCTTGCCGACGACGCAGCCCTCGGCGGCGTCGTACACGTCGTCTTTCGTGGCGTCTCTGCGGAGGCTCAGGCGGTCGTCGAGCGCGTAGAGGAGGAACCGGTAAGTGTGTTCCCGGTCCGGCGGGTTCGGGCCGCCCCAGCCCGTCTCGCCGTAGTCGTTCTCGCCGGCGACGGCGCCGTCGCTCTCGAGGTCCCAGTCCTCGGGGATCGACTCGGTGTCGGCGTCGATGTTCCAGACGACCCAGTGGTCCCAGATCTTCCCGGCGGGCTCGCGCGCGTCGGGGTCGTCGACGACGATCAGGAACGATTCCGTGCTTGCGGGCGCGCCGGTGATCTCGAAGGGCGGGTTGACGTTGTCCGCTGTGTAGCCGTAGCGTTCGGGGATCGCCGCGCCGTCCGCGAACGCCGGACTGGTGAGTTGCAGGTCGGCCATGCTACGGCGAACCGACGACGCCCCGACAGTTAAACCCGCCCCACCGTTCGCCTGACCCACAGGTCGACACCGCCCGCCGGGAGCCGGTCCGACCGCCGGAGCGCCACGACTATATCCGGGGGTCGCCAACCCGCGGGCGTGCAGATAGTGGGGTACGAGACGGGGACCGACGGCCCGCCAGCGCTGCTGATCGCCGACGACGGGTCCGTCTCGACCCTGGTGCTCGACCCCGGTACCGACCTCTCCTACGCCCTCGACGAACGCCACTGCGCCGGCGTGCTCGACGACGGCTCGCACGCGTCCTGTCCCCGCGACGGCGCGCCGTACTGCGACGACCACACCTACCGCTGGCCCTGCGCGCGCTGTACCGGCGAGTGCTCGATGCCCGTCGAGTCCTGTCGCGAGGAGCACGCCATCTACCTCGCCGCGTTCGCCCCCGAGACGTTCAAGGTCGGGGTCACCCGCTCCTGGCGGCTGGACACCCGCCTCCGCGAGCAGGGCGCCGACCGCGCCGCTCACCTCCGGACGGTCGCCGACGGCCGCGTCGCCCGACAGATCGAGGCCGAGATCGCGACCGAGATCGGCGACCGCGTGCGCGTCCGGACGAAGGTCCGCGGCCTCCACGAGACCGTCGACGACGCCGCCTGGGAGTCGTTGCTCGCCGAGTTCGACCCGACCGAGACGTACGACTTCGACTACGGGTTCGAGCCGGCCGACCGGCCGGTGGCCGAGACGCTCGCCTCGGGGACGGTCAGGGGCGTCCAGGGTAGGGTGCTCGTACTCGACAACGGCGGGAGCACCTACGCCGTCGACATGCGCGACCTCGTGGGCTACGACGTGACCGCGGGCGACAGCGATCGAAACCTCCAGTCCAGCCTCGGCGCCTTCGGGTAGGCTCCGCCGACCGCCGCCCCGACCGGACGGGCCGACACTCCGGCCGCGACGGGCCGCGGTCGCGACCGCTGGTGTTAGACACAAGACATTTACCGGGTGCCGATGGGCTGGAGAACGTGAATCGAGAAGCGTGGCTGGGCGTCCTCGCGCTCGCGCTCGTGGTCGGTGCCGCGGGGCTGGCGCTCGCGGCGCCGAACGCCCTCGCCGAGCGGACCGACGAGAACGTTCGGCCGAGCGTCCTCTCCCTCCAGGACCCCCGCGTCGCCGCGGGCGAGGTCGGCGGCGAACGCGCCGAGCTATCGCTGGACGTGCGGATGGAACACCGCGGCGGCCCCGCCGACAACGTCACCGTCGAGATCCAGGCCGTCGACACCGACACCGGCCTCGTGGCGACCACAGTACGAAAGGACCTCGGGACGATCGATGGGAACCGCGAGGTTCGCACGCGGGTCAACGTCACCGTCGACCGGCAGGGGGGCTACCGCCTGTACATCCGCGTCTACGAGGACGGTCGCCGGGTCGAGACCGGCAGCACCGAGGTCAGCGGCGTCGACTCGCTGACACCGGACTACGCCGACACCAGCGTCGGTTTCCACCGCTTCGGCGACAGTCCGACCTCGATTCCGGTGATCACCTACGACATCGCCGAGGAGGCGGACAACCGGACGACGCTGCGGACGGGCACCTACCTCACGAACCGCGGCGACGAGTCGGCGGGCGGCCTGCGGCTGGTCGTCGTGGCGCGGCAGGTCGAGTCGAACGTGATCGCCGACCGCGCGACGGTCGAAATCGACGAGATCGGGCCGGGGCAGACGGTCACCGAAGCGGCCGACCTGACGGTGCCGTCGAACTACAACTACTACCTCGACGGGATGTTGTTCAGGGACGGCGTCGTCGTCGAGTCGGCGACCGCGTCGGCGAAACTCGACCCGTCGCGGCCGGTCCCGGAGAACACCACCCGCGAGGAGGTCGACTTCCGGGCGGGCGACTTCGAGCGGGGTGACGGCGGTGGCGCGGGCGCGACGCCGATGCCGACCGACGCCGGCGCGTCCGGTCCCGGCTTCGGCGGCGCCGGTGCGCTCGCGGCCCTGCTCGCGCTCGCCGCGCTCGCGACACGGAGGAACAATGAGTGACAGCAACAGCGACGACGCGACCGCACAGGGGGACGACCAGCCGATCGACGCTCGGAGCGCCGACAGCGGGACGGCCGCGGAGGGCGACCGCGACCCCGCTCGCTCCGAGGGGGGCGTCGACGGCCGGGACATCGTGGGTTACGTCCAGTGGGCGGCGTTCGCCATCCTCTGTCTGCTGGCGCTCGTGGCGACGTTCCGGTTCTACTTCGCGGCCAGCGAGGCGATCCGGGTGTGGTTCAGCCCCGACTTCGTCCCGGTGTTCCAGGCCGTGTTCAATCTGGTCGTGCTCGCGGCGTCGGCGATCGGCATCTCGGTGCTCGTGCGCCGGATCGCCTGATCGGTCGCCCGCCGGGACCGTTCGGTCGGCCGTCCGGAAAGCGCCCGGTACGACAACCCTTTTGGGACGCCGCGGCCAAGCGCGACCATGGCAGACGATCCTTCCGACGAGAACGACACAGACGCCGAGGAGTCCGCCGACGGAGCCGAGGGCGGCGACGCCGACGGCGAGAACGACGGCGAGTCCCAGTCCTTCCGCGAGCGGGTCGAGGAGATCCGCCAGCAACGCGCCGAGGAGGGCGAGGGCGACGGCGAGGGGATGAGCCGCGAGGAGCGCATGGAAGAGATGATGGGCGGCGGCGGCGGCGGCCCGCCCGGCATGGGCGGCGGTGGCGGCGGCAACCCCTTCGCGCAGATGATGGGCGGCATGATGGGCGGCGGCGGTGGCGGCCCGCCCGGCATGGGTGGCGGCCCCGGCGGCCCGGGCGGTCCCGGCGGCCGCGGCGAGGAGGAGTCCTCTTCGAAGGCCGACGAGGAACTCGTCCGCGAGGTCCGCAAGCTCCGCGACGAGGTCCACGACGCCCGCCGCGAGCTCGGTCGCATCGCCGACGCGCTCGAGGACTGAGCGACGGCTTATCGGCGCGCTCGACGGCTGAACGGTCGACTGCCGGCGCGTTCCGGTCGACCGATTCACTTCTCGGCCAGGTACCAGACGGCCTGCTCCAGTAGCGTCGGGCGGACCGTCGCGGGCGGGCGCGCCGCCCGAACGAGCGCGAGCGCGTCGCGCAGCGAGCGATTCTCGGTGACCGCGATCGCGACAGCGGCGACCGCCGCGCTCCGCGAGACCCCGTGCGAACAGTGGACGAGCAGTGGCCCCTCCCGCTCCCCGAGGAGCCGACACGCCGCGTCCGCGGCCGCCTCGAACGCGCCCCACTCGTTGTCGGGGCCGTCGACGAGGGGACGGTGGTGTGTCGTCGCCGACCGCGGTTCGGCCGTCAGCGAGAGGGCGTGGTCGAACGAACGGGCGCATCGGTCGCGGTCGGCGGCCGCCGCGTTCCCGACGAACAGGTCTCGGTCGCCGACTCGTCGGGCGATCGGTCGGTCGTGTCCGTAGCCGAACGGGCGGACGACCGTCTCGCCGTGGCGCCACCAGTCGGGACCCTCGCGACCGCGGTTCGTGCCAGGCATGGCTGTTGGACGCGAGCGTACCGGGAAAGAAGGGGCTAGCGGGTCTACTCCTCGTAGGCGAGGTTCATGACGAACTGCGAGAAGGTGTCGCTGTGGGCGTTGATCTCGTCGTCGCCGACGAACGGGGAGAGCTGGTCGCCGGCCATCAGCAGCGAGAAGTCCAGGTCGCGGGCCGCGGGCGTGAGGTAGTAGGTGTTGTGGCCGTTGTAGACCGTCTCCTCGCGCTGGATGAGGTCCTGGTCGGCCAGCGCGTCGGCGATGCGACTCCCCTTGCGGGAACTCACGTCCAGTTTCTTCCAGAAGTCGCTCTGGTGGATGCCACCCGTCTCCCGGATGAGTTCCAGTCCCGCGCGCTCGTCCTCGTTGAGGTCGGCTTCGGCAGCGGACATACGGGTACGGTCCGTGTCTCGGCCGTTTAAATTTGCCCCTCCGCCTCCCGGTAGGCCGTCTCGCAGGGCGGCCCGTCGGCGTACCGGTACCGCGACCCGTCGCGGCCGATCTCGACCAGCGACGACGAGCGCGTGCCGAAGCCGTCGCGGTGGACGCAGACGCCGTAGTCGTGGTCCGCGATCACGTCCGCGGCGCGGTCGAGCCACCCCGTGCTCGTCTCTCCGGGTTCGACCTGCAGCGCGCTCGCGACCTTGCCGGCGTTGTCGGCCTGGGCCCGCCCGGCCTCGGCGCGCGTCTCGGGGATCGCGTAGTCGCCGTCGGCGCCGACGTTGACGACGACGTGGACGCCGGGGTCGAAGTTGCGGACGCGACGGGTCTCGCCGTCCCATTCGACGAGCAGGGCGGCGCCCGCGTCGGCGAGGACGAGGTTGAACCCGTCGTAGACGCGGTCGTCGAGTTCCCGCTCGACGAGGCGGACGGCGTCTTCGGCCGACGACTGCCGGAGCGCGTCGCGGACGAGCAGGCCCCGCGAGCGTTCACCGGTGGGTTCTCGGCCGGTCCAGCGGTTCGTGATCGCGACGAAGACCCCTTCGTCGTTGTAGCCGATCCAGGTGCCGCCGGCCTCCTCGTCCCGCGGTGCGACGACGCGGGGCGACTCCTCGATCACCTCGGGCGGCCGCGACGGTCTATCGAGCGCCTCGTCGCGGTTGGCCGCGGCGACGACCGGCGCGTCGGGGAACACCTGCCAGGCGAAGACGAGCGTACACACGATTCCCGGTAGGCGACGAACGGGATTAAATCTCGTGGCGCGGACCCGCGTCGAATCGGCTACGCCCCGTCGCGAGCCGCGGTCAGCCGTTCGCGGACGGCCTCGCGGTCGACCGTCCCGGAGTGGGTTCGGGGGATCTCGTCGGCGAAGGCGACCGTCTTCGGAACGGCGAACGCCGCGAGGCGGTCGCGGAGGGCGTCGCGGACGCGCTCGGCGGTGAGGCCCGTGGACTCGGGCGTCCCGCCGGCGGACACGACCAGCGCGGCGACGCGCTGGCCCCACTCCTCGTCGGGGAGGCCGACGACGGCGGCGTCGGCCACGCCCGCGATATCGCGGAGCGCGTCGGCGACTCGGGCGGGGTGGACGTTCTCGCCGCCGGTGACGACGGCGTCGTCGACGCGGCCGACGACCCAGAGCCGGCCCGCCTCGTCGGTGTACCCCAGGTCGCCCGTGTGGAAGCCTCGGTCGTCGAACGCCGCCGCGGTCTGGTCGTCGTCGAGATAGCCCGGCGTGACCGTCGGCCCCGAGACGACGAGTTCGCCCGAGTCGACGGGTTCGGTCGGCCCCCCGTCGGAACCGAGTACCTCGACGGTCGTCCCGCGGAGCGGTCGACCGACGGTGTCGGGGTGTTCGCGGGCCGCCGCGGGGGTCGCCGTCGCGACCTGCGAGGCGGTTTCGGTCAGTCCGTAGGTCGGACAGGCGGGGACGCCGCGGTCCGCGCAGCGCTCGATCAGTTCGCGCGTCGCGGGCGCACCGCCGAGGAGGACGAACCGGAGCGAGTTCGCTGGCTGCCACCCGGCGTCGAGCAGGCGCGTGAGCATCGTCGGGACGAGCGAGACCGCCGTGCCGTCGTGTTCGTCGAGGACGCGCGCGGTCGCGCCGGCGTCGAACTCGCGCTGGATCACGGTCGTCGTCCCGTACAACGTCGACCGGACGAGCGGGGCGAGCCCGCCCATGTGGTAGGTCGGGAGACAGACCAGCCAGCGGTCGCCCGGCTCGACGCCGAGGCGGTGGGCCGAGGCAGTGGCGCTCGCGATCAGGTTCCGCCGAGTGAGTCGCACGCCCTTCGGTTCGCCGCTGGTCCCCGAGGTGAACATGACGACCCGTTCGTCGTCGAGCGGTCGCTCCGTGGTGGTCACATCGCCGACCCGGTCGGTGCCGTCGAGCGTGAGCGACGCGACGGCGTCCGACTCCGGAGCGTCGACCGACGCGACCGGAACCTCGGCGGGCGCGACCGCCGTCGCCGGCCCTTCGGTCGCGCGCTCGCAGACCAGCAGGTCGATATCGGCCCGGGCGGCCTGTGAGCGAAGCCGCTCGGTCGGGAGTTCGACGTTGAGCGCGACGGCGCTCGCCCCGAGTCGACCGACCGCGAAGTACAGGTCTGCGGACGCCGGGCGCGTCCCGAGCAGGAGGCCGACCCGGGCGTCGCCCCCGTCGAGGTCGCCGGCGGCGGCCGCTGCGAGGGACGCGGCGCGGCTCGACGCCCGCTCGTCGAACTGGTCGTACGTCCACTCGCGGCCCTCGTCGGCGTCGACGACGGCGGTCGCATCGGGCGTCGCGGCGGCGCGCCGGGCGAGGATGTCGACCGAGGGGTCACCGACGGGGTCGTCGACCGGCCACTCGGTCGGTCCCGGAAGCGTCACGGTCGCACCTCGTCGGAATCCACGCCGACCCCGGGTCCTTGCGGGACCGCGATCCGCCCGTCGGACACGGGCGCGGGGTCGTCGGCCAGGTCGTCGGCGAGCAGGTCGGCGGTGGCGAGCCCGCAGGGCGCCACGTCGGGGATCGCGGCGGCGACGTGGACCGCGGCGGTCCGGGCGACGACCGCGTCGACGGTGGTGGTCACCACCGGCTCGATCCCCCGGTCGCGAGCCCGCAGGGCGAGCGTCTGCGCGTTGCCCGGCCCGCCCAGCACCATCGGCTTCAGTATCACTACGTCCGCCGCGTCGGCGTCGAAGACCTCGGCCATCGAGTGTTCGACGAGCCCCTCGTCGACGGCGATATCGACCCCGTTCCCGCGCAGGTCCGCGAGCGCGACGAGGTCCTCGGCCGGGAGCGGCTGCTCGACGTAGGCCACGTCGAGCGACGCCAGTCGTTCGATGGCCCCCGCTGCCTCCGCGCGGGACCACGCGCCGTTGGCGTCGAGCCGGATCGTCACGCCGTCGCCGACGGCCCGGCGGACGCCGCGGACGCGCTCGACATCTTTCTCGACCGGGCGCGCGCCGACTTTGAGCTTCAGGCAGTCGAACCCGCTGTCGACGGCGGCCTCGGCGCGCTCGACGGTCGTCTCGCGGTCGGCGTCGCCGACAGTGGCGTTGACCGGCACCGACTCGACGGTCCGCGAGTCGTCGAACCAGCGGTAGAGGGCGAGGCCGTCGGCCCGCGCGTCGGCGTCGAGGAGGGCGGTGGCGAACCCGTGGCGGGCCGCCGGCACCTCGCCGGCGTCGAGTTCGAGCAGTCCCGCGGTGTGGGCGCCGTCCGCGCCCGCTTCCAGCGCCCGGCCGAGGCCGCGCTCGCAGGCGTCGAGCGACTCGGTCCAGCCCGGCAGGGGCGTCGCCTCGCCGACTCCCGTCTCGCCGCGATGGTCGTAGCGAACGACGAAGCCCGAGCGCTCGGAGATGTCGCCCGCGGCCGTCGAGAGCGGCGATTCGAGCGGGAGGGAGAAGGGGTCGACGTCGTCGCAGGTCGAAGGGTCGCCGGTCATAGCAGCGCGGGCGCGGCGAGGCCCGCGGCGAACAGGATCGAGTGGACGAACAGCGTCTGTCCCACCCGTTCGAGCGCCGGGTTGAGCGCCTCGCCGTCGGTGTGTTCGAGGACGGTCGTCGTCACGGTCGCCGCGAGCGGGAGCGAGAGGAGCGGCGCGAGCGCCGGCAGGCCGTAGGCGGGGTCGAGCGCGAAGACCACGGGGACGACGTAGGCCATGCCGACGAGGAGCAGGAACTCGACGCGGCTCCAGCGGTAGCCGAGTAGCACCGCGAGCGTCCGCTTGCCCGTCTCCGCGTCGGTCTCCCGGTCGCGGACGTTGTTGACGACGAGGATCGCAGTCGAGAGGCCCGCGGCGGGGAGACTCGCGACGACGGCCGCCAGCGGGAGCGTCTCCGCGGGGAGACCGGTCGGGAAGAGTCCGGCGTCGGCGTGGGTGACCGCCTGGACGTAGTAGGTGCCGGTCACGGCGACGACGCCGAAGTAGACGAACACGAAGAGGTCGCCCAGGCCGCGGTAGCCGTAGGGGTAGGGACCGCCGGTGTAGAGGACGCCAGCGGCGATCGAGGAGAGGCCGACGAGGAGGATGGGGACGCCGCCGACGGCGACGAGATAGGCGCCGACGACGACGGCCAGCGCGTAGGTCGCGACCATCGCCCACTTGACCCGGGCGGGCGGGATGAGCCCGCCGGCGGTGACGCGGGTGAACCCCTCTCGGTCGTCGGTGTCCGCGCCGTTGACGGCGTCGTAGTAGTCGTTGGCGAAGTTGGTTCCGACCTGGATGAGCAGGGCGCCGACGAGCGCCGCGAGCCAGGGCGGGGCGGCGAACACGCCGGCGTGGGCGGCCAGTCCGGCGCCGACGATCACCGGCGCCGACCCCGCCGGCAGCGTCTGTGGCCGCGCGGCCATCAGCCAGGCGCGGGTCTTCGATA
Organism: Halosimplex rubrum; assembly: GCF_013415885.1. Classification (NCBI taxonomy): domain Archaea; kingdom Methanobacteriati; phylum Methanobacteriota; class Halobacteria; order Halobacteriales; family Haloarculaceae; genus Halosimplex; species Halosimplex rubrum. Next base: position 3,188,480 of record NZ_CP058910.1, on the reverse strand, counting down.
CCTGCGCGTCTGCGGTCGACATACCTCTAAATCGGGACCCGTCGAGTGTCAAAGTTGGCATCCCGACCGGCGGTCACGCGTCGGCGGCCGACCGCGCCTGCGCCCGGTGGGTTCACGCGTCGGCGATGCGCGCCAGCCCCGCGCGGACCCGCTGGCCGAGGTGGCCGACCTTCCGCCGGACGTACGACTCCCGGCGGGAGTCGACGTCGAGGTCGTCGAGGACCGTTCGCATCCGCTCGACTCCGCGCTCGCGGTCGATGCCGGCGTCCCGGGTGTGTTTCAGCGGGTGTCGGCGCCAGTTGTACTCCTCGTGGGCGTACACGTCGATCTGCCCCGCGTCCTGCCGGACGAGGACGGCGTGGAGCTGCCGGTCGGCGAACGGCGACTCGCGGGAGACCCAGCTGCCGTTCGTCTGTTTGCCCAGGCGCGTGTAGTGGTACATGCTCACCGGGTTCCAGTCGAACCCGCGTCCCGACAGGACGGACTCCAGACGGTCGATATCGCAGTGGACCGTCCCCGCGTACCCGCTCGGGTACACGCGGATCGTCTCGTCAGTGACCGCCCGCATCGCCCTGTCGAGGAAGGGACCGAGCGCCCGGCGGAGCCGGTAGCTCGCCCGTCGCTGGACGCGGTCGGACATACTTCCGTTTGGAGCCACGGCGAGGTGAACGTTACGCCGGCCACCCTCCGAGGGCGCGTCGACCGCGTCGGCGCCACGGAGAGCGGACACTCTCGGTCCGTGCCCGACCGCTCACTCGGTCGACTGGCCTTCTCGCCGCGTTTCTCGCTCGGGACCGCCCGCAGGTCGCCGGAGGCGACCGAAGACACCCCCGAGCGAACGAATGGCTCCTAGTAGAACCAGTCGTAGTCGTCGAACTCGGGGTCGCGGCCCTCGTTGAAGGCGTCGCGACCCTCCTTCGCTTCGTCGGTCATGTAGCCGAGGCGGGTCGCCTCGCCGGCGAAGACCTGCTGACCGACCATGCCGTCGTCGGCGGCGTTGAAGCCGTACTTGAGCATGCGGATGGCCATCGGCGACTTGCTCGTGATGCGGTCGGCCCAGTCGAGGGCGGTCGCTTCGAGTTCGTCGTGGGGGACGGCCTCGTTGACCATGCCCATGTCCGCGGCCTCCTCGGCGTCGTAGGTCTTGCCGAGGAAGAAGATCTCGCGGGCCTTCTTCTGGCCGACCTGGCGGGCGAGGTAGGCGGAGCCGAAGCCGGCGTCGAAGCTGGCCACGTCGGGGTCGGTCTGGAGGAACTTCGCGTGGTCGTCGCTGGCGAGGGTGAGGTCGCAGACGACGTGCAGCGAGTGGCCGCCGCCGACGGCCCAGCCGGGGACGACGGCGACGACAGGTTTGGGGATGTGGCGGATCTGGCGCTGGACTTCGAGGATGTGGAGGCGGCCGGCCTCGGCGGCGTCCTCGCGGTCGGCGTCTCGCGGCTCGTTCCCCTCGCCGCTCGACCGGTCCGAGGCGCTGCGCGCCTCGCTGTCGTCGCCGCGGTACTCGTAGCCCGAGTCGCCGCGGACCGACTGGTCGCCGCCCGCGCAGAACGCCCAGCCCCCGTCCTTCGGCGAGGGGCCGTTGCCGGTGAGCAGGACGCAGCCGACGTCGGACTGGCGCTTGGCGTGGTCGAGCGCGGTGGAGAGCTCGTCGACGGTGCCCGGGCGGAAGGCGTTGCGCGTCTCCGGGCGGTCGAAGGCGATGCGGACGGCGGGGGTGTCGGTCCCGCGGTGGTAGGTGATATCGCGGAAGTCGAACGCGTCGACCGACTCCCAGCGGTCGGGGTCGAAAATCTCCGAAACCATGCCGGTCCTCGGGTCGGGCCGCGCAAAAAGATTCCTCAGTCGGCGGCGGTCCCGCCGCGCTCCCGGGCGGTCACGCGCGGTCAGTCCGAGACGACCGCCGTCGCCTCGACCTCGACGCAGAACTCCTCGTCGACGAGGCGACTCACCTCGACCATCGTCGAGGCGGGCCGCACGTCCGCGAACACCTCGCCGTGAGCGCGGCCGACGGCGTCGTAGTCGTCGATGTCGGTGACGTACAGTCGGGTGCGGACCACGTCCGCGACGCCCGCGCCGGCCTCGTCGAGCGCGCCGTCGACGATCTCCAGCGCCGCCTTCGTCTGTTCGTAGGGCCCGTCGCCGACCACCTCGCCGTCGTCGTCGACCGGCGTCGCGCCGGCGACGTGAACCTGGCCGTCGACCGCGACCGCCCGCGAGTAGCCGACGTGCGCTTCCCACTCTGTGTCGCTGGTGACCGTCTGCCGAGACATGTGAGCCGTCTGACGGGGCGTCGAAAAGTGCGTTCCGGTCGCGGAGGGCGAGCCGTCGGGCTCCGAACGCTATCGATCCCGATAGTTCGGGCACAGGGATTTTATCGTCGGCCCGCGAAGTCGAGACGATTCAGGGCGCCCTCCATGACAGAGACCTTCTATGACCGCCTCGGCGTCGACGACGACGCGACGACCGAGGAGATCGAGGACGCCTACCGGGAGGCGATAAAGCGGGTTCACCCGGACGTGAGCGACGACGTGAACGCCGGGGAGCGCACGAAGCGACTCAACGAGGCCAAGCGCGTGCTGACCGACGGCGAGGAGCGCGCCAGGTACGACCGCCTCGGGCACGCGGCCTACACCGGGGAAGGGACGCCCGACGCCGGATCGACGCGGACGGCCGCCGGGCGCGGCGACGCCGGACCGAGTTCGGAGGCCGGGTCCGGGACCGGTGACGGGACGACCGAGTCGCGTGCGGGCGGCGCCGGTTCGGGCACTGCGGCCGGGACGGGACGGTCCGACCCCGGCGAGAGCACGTGGCGCGGGTCCCAGCAGCGCGGACGGAGTCCGGGAGGCAGTCGGTCGACCGGTGGGACGGACCGGCGTCGCCGCGAGCGAGCCCGGGGGGGCAGACGAGCGGACGGCCGCGGCGCGGCCGCGGGGGCCGGCGACGGGACGACTCGATCGACGGGCGGGTCGGCCGGGCCGTCCTGGCAGTCCGGCGGCGCGGCCGCCGAGGCGGGAGGGGGCGGGAGTGAGAGCTCCCCCTCCGCCCAGCGGCAGGCGGCCGCGGGAGCGTCGAACGGTCCGAACGCCGACTGGTCGTGGAACGCGTGGGACGCGACCGGTGCCTGGGCCGTCCGAAACGGTCACGAGGGGGACCGTCGGCTCCGGCTCAGCCGCCTGTTCCCGGTCGACCAGTCGGTCGTCCTGCTGGTGTCGACGTTCGTCTGTTACCCCTTCTTCGTCGGCGCGACGCTGTACCCGGGGTTTCCGCTGGTCGCGCGAATCGTCGTCGGGGTCTGCACGCTGCTCACCTTCGCCTACTTGCTCTCGATCCCGGAGGTCGCGATCCTCGTGTTCGGCCTCTGGAGCGTCGTCGTGCCGATACTCCTGCTGGCGATCCCGGGCCTCGGCGTCTTCTCGCTGGCCGGCGTCGTCGGCCTGATCGCGACCTGGGTCCCGCTCGGCATGTCGGTGCTGACGTTCTCGCTGGTGCGGTCCTGAGAGCGGTCGCGCCGGGAGTCAGCGGTCTTCGGCCACTCGCTCGCGGACGCGCTCGTGAAGTCGCTCGCGGCGCCGATGGCTCGCCTCGCCGTCGGTCCGCACCTCGATGACCTGCGTGCCATCGCTGTCGAGCGACTCGCGGTAGGCCGCCGCGAAGTCGTCGAGGTCGGTCGCGCGCCTGAACGCCAGGTCGTACAGGTCGGCCGAGTGTTCGAAGTCGAGGCCGTGGGGCGTGACGAACTGCTCGGTGAACGGCGGGTCGAACGCCTCGATGGGCAGGACGTGGAAGATGCCGCCGCCGTCGTTGTTGATCAGAACGATCGTCGCGTCGACGCCGCAACGGGCGACCGAGAGCAGGCCGTTCGTGTCGTGGTAGTACGCCAGGTCGCCGGTGACGACCACGAGCGGGTCGTCGGTCGCGCTCCCTGCGCCCAGCGCGGTGCTGGTGATACCGTCGATGCCGCTGGCGCCGCGGTTGCCCAGGACGGTGAGGTCCGCCGTTCGGGGGCGGCCGAAGCGGTCGCAGTCCCGGACGGGCATGCTGTTCGAGACGAACACGGTCGCCGGGTCGGGCGCGCCCGCGATGACTTCCGAGAGGATCGCGCCCTCGAAGAGGGTCTCGTCGGCCGCCTCGTCGACGAGGTCCCAGTGAGTCGCCTCTGCGCGTTCGAACCGGCGGCGCCACCTCGCGTCGGGGGTGTTCGACCCGTCGCCAGCGGCCGGGGGCCGGTCGTCGATCCGTTCCGCGAGCGCCGCGGCCACAGTGCCGGGGTCGGCCTCGACGCAGTCGGTCGCGGTGAACTCGGCCTCGGGCCAGTCGCCCGCCGGGTCGACGACGACCTGTCGCGCGTCGGCCTCCCGGAGATACCGTCGGAGGACTTTCGACGTGGGCGAGGCGCCGATCCGGACGACGACCTCGGGGTCGGGCCAGCCGGGAGCGTCGAGATAGGAGTCGTAGCCGCCGAAGACCGGGCGGTCGGCGGCGAGCGGCCCGTATCGCAGCCCCGAGAGCGGGTCGGCCAGCAGCGGGAAGCCGGTCGCGTCGAGCAACTCGCCGACCGCCGCAGGGTCGCAGACGCCCGGATTCAGCGGCCCCACGACGACCAGGCCGCGGTCGGCCGATTCGAGGGCGGCCGCGACGTCGGCCATCGCGGCGTCGTCGGGTTCGCCCCGCCCCGTCGTCGTCCGGACGAACGGGCCGTCCCGGCCTTCGACGGCCAGCGGCGCCTCGTCGACCAGCGAGTCGGGCACGTCGCCGGGTTTGTCCGTGGGTTCGAGCGGCTTCGCGACCGGGAAATTCAGGTGGACCGGCCCGGGATCCGACCCGGTCGTCTTCGCGACGGCGCGGTCGACGGCCACTCTGAGCGACCGGAGCCGACGGGCCTCGGGCGCGGGCTCGGGCAGGGTCTTGTACCACCGGACGGCGTCGCCGTAGAGCTTCTCCTGGTCGACGGTCTGGTTCGCGCCGCTGTCCGTGAGTTCGGCGGGTCGGTCGGCCGTGAGCACCAGCAGCGGCACGCGAGACTGGCTGGCCTCGATCACGGCCGGGTGGTAGTTGGCCGCGGCGGTCCCGGAGGTGCAGACGACCGCGGTCGGTTCGCCGGTCCGGCGGCCGCGGCCGAGCGCGAAGAACGCGGCCGAGCGCTCGTCGAGCACGGAGAACGTCTCGACGCCGTCGTGTTCGGCGAGCGCGACCGTCAGCGGCGTCGAGCGGCTCCCCGGGGAGACGACCGCGCCGGTGACGCCGCTCTTGGCGAGTTCGTCGACGAGCGTCCGCCCCCACAGCGTCGCGCGGTTCGGCGCGGTCATTGGCGGGTCACCTCGGTGCCGCCCGGTCCCCCGATCACGGCCCCGGTCATTCGAGCGCGTCCAGCACGGGGCGGTACTTCAGCTGGACCTCGTCCCACTCGCGGTCGGGGTCGCTGTCGCCGACGATACCGTTGCCGGCGAACAGCGTCGCCCGCCGCTCGGTCGCGACCGCCGAGCGGATGGCGACGGCGAACGTACCGTCGCCCTCGGCGTCGAACCAGCCCACCGGCGAGGCGTACCAGCCGCGGTCGAACGCCTCCGTTTCCTTGATCGTCTCCAGGGCCTCGTCCGGCGGGAGCCCGCCGACGGCCGGCGTCGGGTGCAGCGCCTCGACCAGCGAGAGGACGTGGTCGTCCTCCGCGAGTTCGGCCGTCACCGGCGTCTGGAGGTGCTGGACCGTCGCGAGCCGTCGCACCGTCCGGTCGCCCGTCGATATCGAGGTGGCGTAGGGGTCGAGCTGCGTCTTGATCGCCTCGACGACCAGGTCGTGCTCGTGGCGGTCCTTCTCGCTGCCCTGGAGTTCGCTGGCGAGCCACTCGTCCTCTTCGGGGGTGTCGCCCCGGCCGGTCGAGCCGGCCAGCGCCTCCGTCCTGACGGTCCGACCGTCCCTGCTGACCAGTCGCTCGGGCGTCGCGCCGAAGAACTGTCCCCCGTCTTCGGGGGCGACGAGGAAGCGGAAGCAGTCGGGGTACGTCTCCGAGAGGCGCTCGTACACCGACGGGACGGACAGCTCGTCGCGCAGGTCGACCGTCAGCGCCCCCGCGAGCACGACCTTCCGGAGCGTCCCGCTGCGGATGCGCTCGACGGCGGCCTCGACCTGGCGGCGCCAGCCGGCGTCGTCGGGTGTGAACGTGCGGCGTTCGATCCCCGGACCGTCTTCCGGGAGCGTGTCGTCGAGCGTCTCGACTCGGTCGACCCACTCGTCGAGCCGGGCTTCGGCTTCGGTCGCCGCCGCCGGGCCGGTCGCCGTCGCGACGACCCAGGTCGAGCCGTCGTCGGTCCGGACGACCTGGACGGCCGGGAGCACGAACTGCGCGTCGGGGAAGCCGTCCCACGGCGACCGACCCTCGTCCTTGTCGCCCGCGTGGAACGCGAAGCCGCCGAACAGCCGCGGCCGGGCGGCCCGCGGGAGGTCGGATTCGACGGCGCGGCCGGCGAACAGCGCTTCGCCGGCCCGCCGGACGTGGTCGAAGCGGTCCGGGCCGTCGGTGGCGATCGTCGCCACCGACCCGCCGGCGGCGACTCGCCGGCCCTCGGCCGACCAGGCGACCGTCGGTCGCGGGAGTTCGCCCAGCACGGTCCCGACCGCGACGCCGTCGACCTCGCGTCCGCGCGTCGCGATGGTCGTCTCGTCGGGTTCGACCGACGACTCGTCACCACGGAGAGGTTCCATCTCCAGGCGCTTAGGACCGTACGCCTTTCAGCCTAACTACTTCGGACCGCGCCGCCGGAACCACAGACGGAAGCGCGTCGACCCGGCGAGACGGCGATCGCTCGGCCCGACGAGGTGTCGGCCCGCGCCGGGGGAACGGAGCGACCGATTCGACCGCTGTGCGGTGATCGATTCGGTTTCCACCCCCGCCAAAGTTAAATACCCCCTTCCCGAACTAACGACCGATCCGATGCCCAAGGTAGATCTCACGATCCCCGAACACCTCGAGATGCGTATCACCCAGCTCGTCGAGCAGGGTGAGTTCCTCAATCGAGAGGAAGCCATCGAGGACCTGCTCTCGACGGGGCTGAAAGCGTACAAGACGAGCGGTCCGATGGACGACGACGACGAGGCCGGCGGCTACGAGGACGACGGGATGATGGGCCACGAGGACGAGTACGTTTTCTGACCCCGCGATTCGCGTGTGACCCTCTGACGGACAATTGTTAAATCGGCGGTTCCCATAGGGACGCCCATGCACAAGGACGAACTCCTCGAACTCCACGCGCAGATGCTCACGATCAAAGACTACTTCGCCGGCCTGGAAGACGTCGACGCCACGCTGTTCGACGCCTACGAGGAACTCGACGTGACCCCGGAAGACGTCCACAAGTCCAAGAGCGAGCACAAACACGCCGTGTTCGTCCTCGGCAACGCCCTCGCCACCGCCATGAGCGAAGACGAGTTCTCCGACGCCGGCCGCGTCGGCAAGCGCATGAAGGAACTCGCCGAGGACGCCGAGAAGAAGCTGTAATCGGTCGAGACCGCTCGCCCGACCGCCGGAGTTCGTCGCTTTCAGGAGTCCGTCCGCTCTTCTCGTCGCGACCGCTTTCCCTACCTCACCGCGAGTAGTCGACCGTTCGGTTTCCCGACCTCGACGGACGGCTCCGCGGACGGTCGCCCGGTCTGTCGAATCCGCGCTCCGGGCCGACCGTCGGCGCCGCGAGCGGGTAAGCGGTTTTGCTGTCGCGCTCGTAACACGACCATGGCCGAATCCACGAGCGAGAGCGGAACCGAGACCGAGGTAGTTCGCCCGCCAGGACCGAGCGGCAAACCCGTCGTCGGGAGCCTCGTCGAGTACACCAGGGACCCGTACGGGTTCGTCGAGCGACTCGCCCGCGAGTACGGCGATCTGGCCCACTACGAGGTGCTCGGCACGCCGTTCTACCAGGTGAACAGCCCCGAGGGTATCGAACACGTCCTCGTGCAGAACAACCAGAACTACGTCAAGGGCGAGCTGTTCCAGGAGTCGCTCGGGCCCGTCCTCGGGAACGGCCTGCTCAACAGCGAGGGGGAGTTCTGGCGCCGCCAGCGCCGTCTCATCGGCCCCGCGTTCGAGCCCGACCGCATCGCCGAGTACGCCGAGACGATGGTCGAGCGCACGGAGGAGACGGCCGTCCGGTGGCGCGACGGGAGCGTCCGCGACGTGAACGACGATATGATGGAACTCACGCTGGCGATCGTCGCCGACGCGCTGTTCGGCGTCGACGTGGGCCGCGACGTGGACACCGTCGCCGACTCGCTGGAGGTCGTGATGAACTACCAGGAGGGGGTCTCGGCGGACGTGCTCCCCGTCGACGTGCCGACGCCCGGGAAGATCCGTCTCCGACGGGCCGTCGACGACCTGGAGGACGTGGTCTACCGCATCGTCGACGAGCGGGCGCGCGACCCCGGCGACGACGTGGTCTCGCGGATGCTCGCCGTCGAGGACGAGACGGGTCGCGGGATGTCCCGCGACCAGATCCGCGACGAGGTGATGACGCTGCTCCTGGCGGGCCACGAGACCACCGCGCTCGCGCTGACGTACACCTTCTTCCTGCTCGCCCAGCACCCCGAAGTGGAGCGACGCCTCCTCGACGAACTCGACGAGACCCTGGGCGGCGACCCGCCGACGGTCGAGCAGGTCCGGGAGTTGCCCTACCTGGACACGGTCGTCGAGGAGTCGATGCGCCTGTACCCGCCGGTCCCCGGTATCGTCCGCGAGGCGACCGCCCGCGACGAGATCGCGGGATACACCATCCCCGAGGGCGCCACCGTCTCGATCAACCAGTGGTCGGTCCACCGCGACCCTCGATTCTATGACGACCCGATGGCCTTCCGCCCGGATCGGTGGACCGACGAGATGCGCGAGGAACTGCCCCGGCTCGCCTACTTCCCGTTCTCGGCCGGGCCGCGCCGCTGCGTCGGCGACCGATTCGCCATGCTGGAGGCGAAAGTGGTGCTGGCGACGCTGCTCCAGCGCTATCACCTCGAACTCGTCTCCTCGCCCGAACTCGATCTGGTCGCGACCATCACCGCCCGGCCGCGAAATCCCGTGCAGATGCGCGTCCACGAGCGGGCGTGAGTCGCCTCAGCGGCGTTCCGGGTATTCTCGGTCGGGGATCCACGTCAGCCGTTCCAGCCCCGCCCGGAACCGGCGCGCCGTTTCGATGGGACCCAAGCGGATGGCGAGCACGTACGCACCGACCAGTGCGCACAGGTGGTCGAGCGACGACGGCAGCACGCCCCCGAAGAGGAGTTCGACGACCAGCAGCGCCGGGAACTGGATGACCGCGAAGGCGACGAAAAACGCGACCGACTGGAGCGCGTCGGGCCGATGTCCCGTGGCTTCAGCGAGCGCTATCAGGACGGCAGCGGCCACCAGAATCGTCTCGGTCATCGACAGCCCGAACGGAGAGCCCGCAGGGCCGGCGACGGCTGCCGCAGTACTCCCGATCGGAACGCCCACGAGCACGAACGCGACGAGCAGGCCGCCGAAGTCGCGCGTTTCGTCCGAGGGTGTGCGCTCGTGATCCATCTATTACCGGTCGTCGGCCGCTCGGGGTAAACCTTGTGCCGGCGACACGTTCCGAGTACTTCGGTCGGGAGCGTCCCCACTCGCTTCCTCTGCTCGTTCGCTTCGCTGCGCGCGACTTCCAGGGTTCGAATCTCAGGGCCCGTTCGCTCGTCGCGTCCGCTCCTCGCAGAACGGGCGTGGCGGGCTTTCGCTCAACGATCGAACGGACCGTTCTTTCGGCCGTGAGACGGTCGAATTCAGGTGTCTAAAAGACCGGTTCTTCCGTTGCTCGCCGTCCCCAGTTCGATCAGCATCGCCGTCACGGTGGGAGATGACGGTCGTAAATGTTCCGGCGGTGGCCGACGGCCTCGACGCGGAGGAGGTCGTCACTGCGGTCCCACGTGATGACGGCGCGATAATCTCCGGCCCGGAGTTTGTAGTACGGATAGCCCGAGAGCGGTTCGAGACGATGCTCTGTCCAGTCCGTTGCCTCGTCTACCTTGTTCATGACGCGGTCGGCGACCTGCGAATCGAGATTTTCCAGGTGATCGATAGCTTTCTCAGTGTACTCGACTTCAGTCATCCAGACCCAGCCGCTCGCGTGCCTCTTCGGCGGTCACTGTCTCGCCTTCTTCTGCCTGTTCGCTGCTTTCTTCCAAGTCTTCGAGCGTGTCTTCGGAGAGCGTCGCCGGTGGATTCACCCAGTCCCGGAGCGCGTCCCTGATAGCTTCGGACTTGCTGGAGTACCCACGCCGCTCCCACTCTTCGTCGATCCGCGTCAGTAGCGATTCCGGAACCCGAACGTTGATCTTCTCCATCCGGTCGTCTCCGGCGTCGGTATCAGTACTCATTGGTTGTGATACACCTGTATCACACAAAAGTCTTCGCACCCCGAAATCTGATCAGTGAGTCTGCAAGACTGACCAGAAGCTACAACATTATTGAACTGTTTTTCCACTCACTATGTCTGGTGAGCCAGTTGTTGCGGTAGGGCTATTTATTGACGCTATCGGCGCACTGGCAGTTGTAGTTCCTGATTTTAATCAAACGTTTCAATACCGGATAAGAAGTATAACACCGTTTGCGCGCAGGTATCATCGGGCAATGTTGTCCTTCTACGAAAAGGGTGGGCAGACTGAGGATGAGGAGGTATTAAAAAAGAAACTGGGAACCCTTTGGCCGATATTACAAGAAAAACAATCTAATCTAAGTGACATTTACTTCAATGAAGTTGAAAGGGTGTATTGGGATGATGAGGGTATGGATTTATCGACACATACCCTTCTTATAGTTGAAGGCAAAGAGGGCGAAGAGCTACTTCCTGTCGGTCTGGGTCATATTGGTGACTCAGTCCAAGAATATATGGAGGAACGTTACCGATTTTGGGGGTGGATCCTTCTTGCCTCGGGATTTCTGATTCAGCTAATTGGGACTCTTCTCTAAGGGCCACGCGGGCGGCGTTCCCCGCTCGATCGGCTCAGCGGCGAGACAGAACAGCAGCTCTTGGTTGTGTGAAGACGGTGACGTCCCGTCTTTGTGGTCGTACAGAATATCGAGGACCTCATTGGGATAGTCACCAGATCACGACCCGTCGAATTCGATGTTCTCGGCTACGAGACTACCCTCGTGGTCGTAAACGTCCATCTTCGTCCCCGAGGGGTCCCAATAGCAGGTCACTGGATTTCCCCCACACCTGAAGGAATGGCCCTTGCTCGACTCTCGATTCACCTTCATCGCACTTCAACTCAAACGTGAAAATATTCGTTTGTGAGAAAGAAACCTCTTGTTTCGGAGACGAGGTTCTGACGAAGCTACCTGAGACTTCAGTTTCGGTCAGCGCCTGGTCATCAGTCTCATCGCGGAGTCGGATATACGCGCCATCGCTCGTTTGAGGGTTCTTCAGCAGCGTCGTGTAGGAGACATATAGCGAGGAGATGTTAGTGATCTGGTCGAGTGCAGAGCCTTCTACCAGAAGGCGGTTGGAGGCGCTTATCGGCTCTGTATACGTCGTCGACGTGGTCGACACTCCGCCGGTGATGAACTTCCCCCCCATACAAGAATATGAAATCGCCCGAGTCGCCCATCGGTCCGCCAGAAACCGGGTCACCGCTACCGATCTGTGCGCTCCCTACACTGATCACTTCGACAGATAGCGTAGCACAGGGGAACCGAGTTTCTGTACCCTGATCCAGTTTGAGTGCAGTGATGAGGGAGCTCGATTTGCTGGGTGTAAAATGGCACAGCAGCCCGGTCAATGACCGATTGATTACGCCCAAAGCGTTCGGCTATCGAAGCGCGCGGATCACAGGACACGCCAGCCCACGTTCAGCGACTGAACGAAATCGACAGCGCCGTATCGGGGTCGAATCGTGACAGATTCCGCTGCCGTCCGGCGGATTTGCGTTTCCACGGGCGTGGCGGGATTCGAACCGGAGGAAGACGGTCGGCCTCGCTCCGCTCGGCCGCTGCGACTTCCAGGGTTCGAATCCCGTTCCGGTTCGCTCACTACGTTCGCTGCACGGGCGTGGCGGGATTCGAACCCGCGATCGAGGGGTTAGGAACCCCTCGCCCTGTCCCCTAGGCCACACGCCCTACCGGGGACAGCGACCGCCGGGAGAAAGAACCTTGCTGTTGCTCACCGGCGTGAGAGAGCGGGGAGAACGGGCTCGTCAGTTGCTGGACGACGAGGAAGAGGAGTCCGAGGAGTCGATGGAGGCCTCGGTCTCGCGCTCGGCCTCGGTCTTGAGGATCTCGCCGTCCTCGTCGACGATGTTGCCGTCGTCGTCGACGGTCGCGCCCTCTTTCATCTCCTCGAGCTCCGCTTCGACCTGCTCGCGGCCCTTCTGGAACTCGCCCATGGCCTGGCCGGTCGACCGCGCGAGTTTCGGGATCTTGTTGGCGCCGAACAGCAGCACGGCGATCAACAGGATCACGATCAGTTCCGTCCCGCCCGGCATGCCCCCGACCGGGAACAGGGGGATGAGTGTGTCCATCATCTCTACCCGACGCTTACTCGACGCCAATTATAACCTTTTTGGCCTGCACAGTGTCCCAAGAAGGTACGACGCCGCTTCATCCCTGCCCGCAGAAGTCGCGTGAATGCGGCATCGAGCCCGGCGAACTTGGGTCTGGCGGCGCGTCCGGGTTCGGTGAACCACATGTCGCGATAGGATCCTCTCCAGCCGAAGCGCAGGGGGTCGCGGCATGAGCGTCTTCGAGTGGATATCGACGTCTGACGGCCCGACGTGCGGCTGCCTGGGCTGCACCGACCCCGCGGCGAAAGTGATCGACCATCCCGAGTACGGCGAGCGCGTCGTCTGCGAGGACGACGTGAACGGCCACGAGGTGGTCCGCGATGTCTGACGGCGTCGACGTGACGGCGGAGGACGCCATCCAGGTCGCCCAGCGAGCGCTCGCGAAGGTCGGCGAACAGGAAACCCGCATCGACGAGCTCGAGGCCGACCTCGACGACGCCGTCGAGGACCTCACCGCGCTCAAGCTTCGCGTCTCGGAGGAGGACGCCGATCGCGAGTACGACTCGCTCACGCTCGACGAGAAGATAGGCAGAGTCCGCGAGCACGGCTTCGAGCGCGCGAGCGACGGCCACGGCCGGACGCGCCTCACCTACGACGACATCATGTGGGAGGTGTTCGACGGCGAGCCCGGCGCGAACCACTGCTACAAGTTGATGCGCCGCGCCGCCGGCGAGACCGAGGCCGAACAGGAGGACATGGAGGACGGGACGCCCGGGTTCGCGGTCCGCGATCCCGACGGGAGCACCCGCCACCTGGCCGTGAACGCCGACCGCGCAAAACGTGGCGCGGCGTTTTTTCCTCGGAATAAAACGACCTCGGGGGAGGGCCGCTCAGGATGACCGACTACGTCCGCGGTATCCCACCGCCGTTGTACTGAGTTGCAGTTAGTGCAAGTGCGGTTGTGTTAGTACGGTTTCGGTAGCTGCGGGAATCTCGGCTCGGCACGGCTCGCACTGGTGCGTTTCGAGCGGGAAGGGCTCGGAATCGCTTTATTCCGAGGAAAAAACGGACGGCGGATCCACATCACGATGACAACCACGAACTCAGATCACGCGGCGGAGACAACGGAACTGGTCGACCTGTTCCTCGAGCTCTATCGCGACTACTATCGCGAGGAGATCGGGACGCTCGCCCAGCACTACCCGCAAGAACAGACGGCGCTGAACATCGACCACGACGACCTCTATCGGTTCGACCCGGACTTCAGGGACGACTACCTCGCCAATCCCGAGGAGATGCGCGAGTACGCCGAGGAAGCCCTCCGGCTGTACGACCTCCCGGTCGACGTCAATCTCGGACAGGCGCACGCCCGCGTCCACAACCTCCCGGACGATAAGACGCACTTCCCGGGGGAGTTCTCCCCGACGGCGGAGGCCGGCGAGTACCGGACGATCCGCGGTGACGTCCTCGTCTCGACGGACACCTACTCGAAGATCGAGCGGGCGGCCTTCGAGTGCAAGCGCTGCGGGACGCTCACCCACATCCCGCAGACGGACGGCGACTTCCAGGAGCCACACGAGTGCCAGGGGTGCGAGCGGCAGGGCCCGTTCCGCGTCAACTTCGACCAGTCGGAGTTCGTCGACGGCGAGACGATCCAGCTGCAGACGCCGCCGGAGGTCGCGACCGGCACCGGCCGGACGCTGCAGGTGTTCGTCGAGGGCGACCTTACCGACCGCGTCGAGATGGGCGACCGCATCGCCGTCTCGGGCGTGCTCCACCTCAACCAGCAGACCGAAGGGCGCAACAAGGGCACCGGGAAGTTCGAACCCTACCTGGAGGGCCACCACATCGAGATCGAGGAGGCGACGCAGGCCGACCTCGACATCGACGCGGACACGAAAGCCCGCGTCGACGAGCTGGCCAACGGCGCGGAGGGCGACCCGCTGACGGTCGCCGCGGAGTCGTTCGCGACGGAGGTGTACGGCTACCTCACCGAGAAGAAGGCGCTCATCCTCGCGCTCATCGGCGGCGCGACGAACACGCCAGACATTCGCGGGAAGTTCCACGTCCTGCTCATCGGCGACCCGTCGACATCCAAGTCCATCCTCATCAACCGGGCGAACGACGTGGCCGTGCGGGCGATCGCCGTCAGTGGGCAGCAGTCCTCGTCGGCGGGGTTGGTCTCGACGGCGACGCAGGGCGAGTTCTCCGACGGTCGGTGGACGCTCTCCCCGGGGGCGTTCGTCAAAGCCAACGAGGGCGTCGTCACGATCGACGAACTCGACGACATGGCGCCGGAGGACCGGAAGGCCATGCTTGAGCCGATGGCTAATCAGCAGGTGAACGTCTCGAAGGCAGGGATCAACGCGACGCTGTCGACTCAGACCGCGGTGATGGCCGCGGCGAACCCGAAGTATTCCCGGTTCGACCCGTACGAGCCGCTCGACGAACAGTTCGGGTTCGACTCGAACCTCCTGTCGCGGTTCGACCTCGTGTTCACGTTCAAAGACCGGCCCGACCAGGACAACGACGAGGCGGTCGGCGACCACGTCACGCAGTACCGCGACGCGAAGGTCCGCGAGCACCGCGGCGAGGAGATCCCCGAGGCCCAGCAGGAGGCCATCGCCCAACCCGTCGACGACGACACGCTACAGGTCTGGCTGGCGCTGGCGAACCGCCAGCCCGACCCCGTCTACGAGAGTGACGCCGTTCGCGAGAAGCTCCGAGACAGCTTCGTGACGCTCCGCGGAGCGAACGGCTATGCCGAGGACGCCGAGGTGCCGGTGACGTTCCGGAAGCTGCCCGGCGTTGAGCGGGTCGCCCGCGCTCACGCAAAACTGGAGTTCTCGCCGGTCATCACCGACCGCCACGCCGAGCAGGCGATGGAGCTGGTCGGCCAGTCTCTCCAGGACTACCAGAAGACCGAGGACGGCACGCTCGACGCGGACATCAGCGAGTCGGGCGAGTCGAAGACCCAGCGCGACCGCAAGAAGCAGCTGGTCGACGTGCTCCAGGCCAAGCAGGCAGACCACGGTGGCGAGGCGCCCCGCGAGGCGGTCGTCGAGGCCATGACCGAGGACGGCCACGAGGCGGCGCGCGTCGAACAGGACATCCAGGCGCTGCTGGACAACGGGCGGGCGATCGAACCCTCTGGCCCGGGCTCGCTGAAGTACATCGGGGGGTACTGACGATGGCGAGTGATCGGTCCGTGAGCGGCACTGATCGACCTGCGGTGTGCGTCGACACGCTCGACTACGACGGCTCGGAGACGCACGACGACTCCATCGAGGGAGAGGTCACGCGGGACTACTACGTCTGCCCGAACTGCGGACATCCCATAGCGACGTGGATGGACTGCCCCGAGTGCCTCTGGTACGACTCGGACGTGTGGGCTCGGACGCTGTCTGAGGGGGGTGAGTCGGCGTGATTGGGTGGCAGCGTGCCCCCTACGGAAACCGGCCGATAGACTGGTCCGAAGAGGATGAAGACCTGCCGACGATGGACGACTACCTTGACGACGAGGAGGGTGATGACGATGTCTGAGGATGGCACTGGACGGATCATCTGTGGCGACGCCCTCGAGGAGCTGCCCGAGCTCCCGGAGGCGTCCGCCCACGCGGTCGTCACAGACCCGCCGTACGGGCTCGCCTTCATGGGCCGAGACTGGGATCGCTTCTCCGCCGAGGAATACCAGGACTGGTGCCGCCAGTGGGCAGAGGAGGCCTACCGCGTCCTCAAACCCGGCGGGCACCTTCTCGCCTTCTCGTCGAATCGGACCCATCACCGCCTGTTTAGCGGTGTCGAGGATGCCGCCTTTGAGATCCGCGACACCGTCACGTGGCACTACGGGAACGGCTTCCCGAAGTACACGGACATGTTCCTCAAGCCGGCGACGGAGTTCGTCGTCCTCGCCCGTCGCCCCTTCGATGGGTCGGCGGCCGACTGCTTCGAGGAGCACGGCACGGCCTACCTGAACATCGACGCATGCCGCGTCGCTGGAGAAGAGCGGCCGAAGCGCACGCAAGAAGATGGTGAGACCGACCGGAACTCGTTGGACGCCGCGGAGGACAACTCACTCCAGAGTAGCGGGAAGGCTTCAGGAACGACCACGGAAGGCCGCTACCCTTCAAACGCCGTCTTCGATGAACCGGTCGCCAACGACCTGGACGCCGAGATCGGCGAGCTCTCCGCAGGCGGGACGCCGGCGAAGCGCAACGGAATCGGCTCCGACCGCGTGTTCGGCTCGGCCACCGGTCAGGAAGACCTCGGCGAACGGGTCGAGACCAGTTCTGGCGGCCCGTCGCGGTACTTCTACACGAGCAAGGCTACGGAAGCAGAGCGGACGCTGAACGGCCAGATCGACAACGGTCATCCGACGGTCAAGCCTATGGACCTGATGGAGTGGCTGGTCACGCTGGTCTCTCGAGAGGGACAGGTCGTCGTCGACCCGTTCTGTGGGACCGGGACGACCTGCCAAGCGGCGAAGGAACTCGACCGCGAGTGGGTCGGGATCGAGCAGGACCCGAGGTGGGCGGACGTTGCCCGCGTCCGGTGCGGGCTCTCGCCCATCGACCCGTCGCACGTCCGCGGCGACGATGACCAGTCGGGGCTCGAGGACTACTTTGCACGGACCGACGGAGGAAACGGCCGATCAGTAGACACGGGGACTGATCAATCGGAGGGGTGCGAGTGACTGACGAGGAAACCCGCGCCGACCGGAAGGAACGATACCACCGCGTCCTCCGAACGGTCGCGTTGAACACGGGCGGCGCCCAACACCCGGGCTGCCGGCCCTACCAGATCCGACTGATCCTCTGTGCCCATGCGAACCTCCCGGTCGACGGCGTCGAACGCTCGGTCCGCGCGGCCGTCGAGAACGACGACCTCTACCGGTGGACCGACGGCGAGGGCCGCGAGCGGCTGACGCTGGCCACGAAGCCGGACCTCCGCGGGGTCGCGGTGTACTGGGCCGAGCGGGGGGACCAGCAGCGTCTCGAATCGGCGAACCGCGCCATCCGGGAGGTGCGGGAGGACACGGGACTCCCGGGGAAACGATGACTGGGCAGCACCTCATCCACGACGAGTACGTCCTCGACGCGACGCCGACGGAGAAGCTGCTGTACTTGGCGCTTCGCCGGCGCGGGCCCTGCACCCAGGACGAACTCGTCGAGATGACCGGGGTCGCGCGGCGGACGGCCCGGATGCGACTGTCGGACCTCGTCGACGCGGGCGTCGTCGAGAAGCGCCCGAACATCCACGACGCCCGCCAGTCGCTGTACGACCTGTCGACCCCCTCCCCCTGAGCCGTGGAAAATGCCGGTATATCACGCTTTTTACGGTCAGCGAGTGGAGTTTAGCCTACACCTTCACCGGGTTCGTGGCACGGCGTTGAGAGCGCCGGGCCTCCGTAGCTGCTGTTTTCACCAGCCATGTCCGTAACAACCACCCAGCGCGAGCGATACGACTGTGATCGGGACGGGTGCGGCCAAACGTTCCCCGAGGGCCGGGCTGTCGAAGGCTCGTACTGTTCCCAGCAGTGCGCGAACCTCGTGACCGGCCGGAACCTCATCGAGCACATCCAGCGCGACCACCGCTTCTGTCACAACTGCTTCCGGCAGGTCAAGGAGATCGAGCGCGTCGAGAAGACGCTCATCGTCGGGCCGGTCGACCACGACGCCATCGCCGACACGCTCACAGACTGCATCATCGGCTACGAGCACCTCACCGAGCACGGCGAGCTGGGCGAGCGCCAGGACGGCCACATCGTCACCGACGAGGAGGCCGGCGACCGCGCCCCGTCGGGTGGCGTCGTCGTCTCCGGGACGGTCTGTTCCTGCGGGACCACGGACCACCGCGACGACTACCTCCGGCGCGAGGGCATCACGTCGACACCGGCGGCCGCCCGGCGGCTCTGTGACATCCTCGCGCTGCTCGGTCGCGAAGGCCAGCACGACAAGACTATCGACGCCACGCAACTGGTCGAGGACGTCGGCGACGATCCCGAGGCGGCCGACTGGGGGCGTGCTGTCGGCTTTGCACTCCAGTCATGAGCACGCAGCGGACCACTTTCACCCCGGTTTTCGGAGTTTAAAGTACCTCTACCCCGAGGTGTAGATATGGCTCGGGGTGCGTATTCTGGTGAGGAATGGACGGCAGCTCGCCGCGCTGCACTCGCCCGCGATAACAGACGGTGTCAGGACTGTGGTGCGGAGGAAGACCTTCACGTACACCACATCAAACCTGTCCGGGAGTTCGACACCCAATCGGACGCCCACTACGTGGAGAATCTCGTCGTCCTCTGCAAGTACTGCCACGGGAAGTGGGAGGGTCGGGACGAACGCCCCCGACTCGCAGAAGCCGAGCCGGGGCTGCTTGTCCGGGAAGTCGTCTCGGAACTGGTAACCGATACGGTCGATCGGTTGATGCTGGAGAAAATTCCCGAAGTCCTCTACGACCGCGTCGTCTGGTTTTCGCCGAATATCTGCAGGAACTGCCACGCGAGGTTCACAAACTCGCCGCGATGTCCTGGTTGTGGCGTTGAAGATGGCAGGAAGAAGAAAGAGACGTTCTCGATACAGGGAGCTATCGACCGAACCCACACTCTCATCGACCGGCTCAAAGAGAGGGACATCCCGTTCGATGAAGATGTGCTCTACGACACCGTTCGAGACCTCAAAACAAGCGGACTACGAGCAAATGATCGCGAAGTATTTCGGCAAGCAGTCGGTGAATCGGTCCACGCGAGCGTCCAGTAACACCGCGGCTCTTCTACGACCATGAGCACCCAGCAGGTCGTGACGACCATCCTCGGACAGACCGTCGTGGGGACGGTCGTCGACCGCGAGCCCACGGCGGACTACGGGACTGGTCCCCGCGACGACCTCATCGTCGATGTCGACGGCTCGCGCTACCGCGTCGAGGAGGATGACCTCCATGCCGACCTGTAGCGAGTGCGGCGCCTGGATCTCCGGCGAGTACGAGCGCGTCATGTCGGACAACGCCGGGAACGCGTCGTGCCCGTCCTGCGAGCGGTCGATCCGGTAGCACGGAGCCCCGATGACGCCTGTCCTGGGTAGGGACAGCACGTCGAGACGCCGAGGGGCGTACCACTCCAGGTGCGAGGCTCACGAGCGGCCACCAACACTCGACTCGTCGTCGAGGACGCATACGACCGCGGCGGACGCTTTCGCTGTAGTTGCTGTCAGGCAGTTCCGTTCCCCTGACGTGGGATACATCGACTCTCACTGCCATCCCAGCCCATTCCGGCCGCATCTGTCGGCGACTGGTGAGCGGCGTCGGACCTGCAAGCCCGGGGACAACCTGGGACGGTCCGGCGTGCGTGCCCGGGTTCGATTCCCGGACGCCGACTTTTCTGGATGACCCTATGGCGACCTCGAACAGCCCATCGCTCAAGCAAGAGCTCCGAGACTGTAACGAGACGCTGGACAGCTACCTGAGGAGTCACGTCGGGATGACGCTCAAGACCTACAAACTGATCAAGGCCGTGACGCAACTGGTCGGCGCCGCCGCCGGGATCTACGCGATGCGTCTGGGCGCCCCGCCGCTGGCGGCGTTCGCGCTCGTCGCCATCATCATCTCCGGCCCCGAGGCGCTGGAGTACCTGATCAACGACGCCGAGGCCTGACCATGTCGCTGATCCCCTCCAGCACCGACGAGTCCGAGACCGAGCGCGACGGCCCGTTCTCGACGCTCCGGGAGATCCACGCGGCGACCGTCGGGCTGGCCGTCGGCGTGGTCGTCGCGAAGACCGGCTCGTACGAGCTCGCCGGCCTGTTCGCGTTCGTCGCGCTCGGCGCGAAGCTCGGGTCGGTCGGCCGACTCGAAGACATCCGCCGGGAGCCCTGGTACGCGCTCGGGCTGTTCCTCCTCGGGCTCGTCGTGACCACCCTCGTCACATGACCACCGCCGAGCACCCTGAGCGCGAGCCCGCCGACGCCGGCTACTCCGACGCGGAGATCCGGCGGGCGCTGGAGCAGGCCGACGTCGAGGCCGGCGACCAGACCGGCGACTACGCGGCCGGGATGCGCCACGCCCGCCTCATCATCGAGGAGGCACTACTCGGATGACCGACGACGAGATCTGCGGCGAAACCAAGAACGACGGGGACCCGTGCGAGTACACCCCGAAGTACGACGACGGCAAGTGCGGGATCCACACCGAGTGTACGGACACCGACGACGGCGGCCGTCCCTCGAAGTTCACGGACGAGCGCGCCCGGGACGCCGTCGAAGCCGCCCGCGAAGGCCTGAGCAAAGCCGGGTGCGAACGCGCCGCCGGCGTCGGCGACGGGACGCTCTCGAACTGGCTGGAGCAGAACCCGACGTTCGAGGACGAGGACGGCGAGGTGCGGGAGTTTTTCCGAGCCTTCAGGCGCGCGCGTAGAACCGGCGAGTCGGAGCTGGTCCGGGGCGGACTCCACGACGACGAGGTCGACACGAGCATGGCGAAGTTCCTGCTGGCGTCGTCGTTCGACTACAAGAAGACCGAGCAGCGGGAGGTCACCGGCGAGGGCGGCGGACCCGTCCAAGTCGAGGTCAGCGAGACGGTCGTCGAGACACCCCACTCCGAGGACTGACACATGAGCGCCGACACCATCACCGTCGACTGGAAGTGGACCGACTACCAGGCCGAGGTCCGCGACACGCTCGAAGCCGCCGAGAACGACCTCGTCGTCTTCCGGACGGGCTACGGTGGCGGCAAGTCCATCACCGGCGCCCAGTGGGTCCACCGCGGCGCCCTCCAGCTGGACCACGGCGAGTCGCTTGTCATGGCCCAGGACTTCCAGAAGGGGCGCGGCACGACGTTCAAGGTCTACTGGGAGACGCTCCCCGGCGAGAACACCGTCCCCGACGACGCCGAGGGCGACCCGGAGAACAGCCCGATCGTCGCCGGCTACAACGCCAACGAGAACCGGGTCACGTACATCACCGGGCACAAGGTCCGCCTCGGAAGCGCGGACAAGTGGAACCGGTACGCCGGCGGGGAGTTCCACCGCATCTGGTGCGACGAGGTCGCCCACTACGACAACACGGACCTCTACAAGCTCCACGAGATGCTCGTCACGCGCCAGCGGACCGAGGCCGGGCCGAACACGACGCTGTGGACGTCGACGGGCAACGGCTACAACCAGTTCTACGACGTCACCGAGCGCCAGGTCAACAAGGACGACGAGCCGCTTCCGTGGGCCGACCAGATGAAGGTCATCGTCGCGTCGACCGAGCACAACACACTGCTGCCCGAGGATGGCCTGGAGAAGATCAAGAACCAGTTCCAGGGCACCGCTCGCGAAGAGCAGGGCCTCCACGGCGGTTTCGCCGCGGCGGAGGGGCTGGTCTACGGCGATTTCTCACGGCAAACGCACGTCGTCGACGCCGACGCGATCGCCGACCGACTCGTCGAGGACCACGCCATCTACGGCTACGACGCCGGGTGGGACGACCCGCGTGTGGTGGTCGACATCCGGCGCACGCACGCCGGCCAGTACGTCGTCTGGGACCACTTCTACGCGTCCGAGTCCCGGTTGGCCGAGGTAGTCGACCCCGACGACGTCCTCGAAGACCGGGCGGCGTGGATGGACGGTCGTCCCAAGGGCTACGTCTACTGCGAGCACGAACCGGCGCACATCCAGCAGTTCCGCGCCGGCGGCTGGCCGGCGGTCAAGGCCGAAAAGTCCCTCGACGGCGGGATAGACCACGTCCGCGACCGGCTGCAGACCGACAGCGAGGGCCGCCCCGGCCTGCTCGTGGCCGGCCGCTGCTCGGATCTGGTCCAGGAGTTTCTTTCGTACAAAGAGGAGCACGTCGGGAAGTCGGCGGCGACGGACCACGCTCTCGACGCGCTCCGGTACGCGCTGTTCACGCACACGCCGACCGACCTCAACGCCGGCGACGATGACGACAGCGGAGTGAGCTACCTATGAGTTCTGACACCACTGATGACGTCACGGAGACGTTCGAGCTATCGGTCGAGGGTATCGGCGGCGAGGGCTCGCTCTCGAAGGCAGACACGAGCACCCAGCTCCCGTCGCGACGCGTCCGGTCGCTCAACGTCGGGGTCAAGCCGCCGTACGATCCATACCGGCTCGCGTCGTTCCTCGAACGCAACGAGACCCACGCGACCGCGGTCCGCAAGAAGTCGCGCTGGGAGGTCGGCTTCGGCTTCGACATCGTCCCGGCGCAGGGCCTCGACGCTGACGAGGCCGACGACCAGCAGCGGGCTGTCGCCAAGGCGTTCTGGCGCGGTCGTGACTCCAAGTGGCTCACCGGGCCGAACCAGTCCTCCGAGCCGACCACGCCCGAGGAGGTAAAGGAGCTCGCGCGGCAGGACTACCACGGCGAGGGGTGGCTCGCTCTCGAAGTCCTCACCGACAACGAGGGACGCCCCGTCGGGCTCGCGCACGTCCCGGCGCCGACAGTGCGCGTCCGCCGGCCACAGTCCCGCTACGACCAGCCCCGACACCCCGAGACGGGTGCCTTCGTCGGTGGCGAGGACGCCCGGCTCGCGAGTCGGGGGTACGTGCAGAAGCGTGACGGGCGGCGTCGGTACTTCGGCGAGTTCGGCGACCGGTACCGTGGCGTCGAGGTCGACATCGTCGGTGGCGATGGCGACGGCCCGCCAGAGGTACGTTACAACATGCCCGCAGAGGGCGCGGACGAGCAGCCCATCTTCGTCGACCGCGAGACGGGCGACGTCGCGGCGGGCTCGGCGGAAGCACTCGAAAACGAGCCGGCGAACGAGCTCATCTTCGTCCGCAACCCTTTCCCGAACGAGCAGGACTACGGGATCCCCGACTGGGTCAGTGCCATCCGGACGATGGCCGGCGACGAGGCCGCAAAGAGCTACAACCTCGACTTTTTCCAGAACGACACGATCCCGCGGCTCGTCGTCAAGGTCACCGGCGGCGAACTCAGCGAGGAGTCCCGAAACGACCTCGACCAGATGCTCAACGGGCTTCGCGCGGAGTCCCATCGGGCGGTCGTCCTGGAGGTCGAGAAGTTCCAGCAACAGCTCGACGAGGATGTCGAGATCGAACTGGAGCCGCTGGGCCAGGGCATCAGCGAGGAGATGGACTTCCGGGAGTTCCGGCGGAAAAACGAACACGAGATCGCGAAGGTCCACGAGGTGCCGCCGATCCTCATCGGCGTCACGGAGACGTCGAACCGGTCGAACTCCCAGGAGCAGGTGCGCGACTTCGCGAAGAACGTGGTCGAGCCGGAACAGCACAAGTTTGCCGAGCGACTCTACCAGACGATCCACCAGGTGGCGCTCGGCGTCACCGACTGGACGATCGAGTACGAGCTGCGCGGCGCCGACGCTCCGAAGGAGGACGCCGATATCGCCCGCCGGAAGATCCAGGCCGTCCGCGGGGCGATCCCGGTCAACCGGGCGCTGGAGATGATCGGCGAGGAGCCACTCTCCGACGACCATCCCGTCGACGGGCAGACGCTCCTCGCGAACGTCGGCGCCGACCCGGCCAGCGGCTTCGGCGGTGGGGGTGGCGACGGCGTCGAGCAGTCACGACCGGACTACCTCCCGCCCGAGGACAACAAGATCGACGAGCGCAGCTGGGCGGATGTTGAGGCGGACCTCGCGACGAAGGACTCGATCGAACAGACGCAGTTCGATTCGAGCAACCTCGACGAGGGGCTCTACGACTACGACACGCAGGAGCTATACCTCTCGTTCCTCCGCGAGAGCGGCGAGGCACAGTCGTCGCTGTACGCGTACGTCGATATCCCGCCGACGGAGTGGGCAGCTCTCACCAGCGCGGGCAGCGCCGGCGGCTACCACTACGACAACATTCGGCTGGAGTATCCCTACATCGAGATCACGAACTTCCACGACCGCCTCCCGGAGGGCCCGGCGCCGGATCCGGAGGAGGTCCCCGACGACATCCCGAGCGATATCTGACTAACGCGTTCGCCGATGACCGCGGGAGTCCCCGGCTCCCCGCGCGAGGCACGACCGGGCACACCGAACACATGAGTAACAACAACCGTGGCGAGAAGCGTGGCGTCCTCGGAACCGGTCGTGCCAAGGAGCTCGACAAGACCAAGGACGCCGACGCGGACGCCGACGACGATGAATCGGACGGAGGCTAATTGATGCCCCCGGTAGCAAAGGCGGGCGGCCAGCAGTTCCGCAAGGACGTCGAGTTCGTCACGAAGGACGACGACGAGCAGGTCGCCGCCGGGATCGTGATGGTCCCGGACAAAGCCGACCTCCAGAACGACTTCGCCCGTGAGGAGACGATCCGCGACTTCGCCTCGCAGTTCGAGGCGTTCGTCGAGGCGGGCGAGGCCGGCGGCGGCATCATGCACGCCGTCTTCCCAGACGGCTGGATGGATCTCGAACGCAACGAGGTCCTCGACGAGGCCGAGGAGATCGGCGGGCAGACCGTCGACGCTGGCGCGTGGGTCCAGGAGTGGGCCATCGACCACGGCGACCTCTGGGAGCTGATCCAAGAGGACATCATCTCGGGCTACTCGATCGGTGCGATCCAAGTCGCCTGGAACGGGCCGTTCGAGCAGGACGAACTCGACGACGTCGACGTCCCGAACGAGCTCGGCGACGAACTCGTCTGGGAGCTCGTCGAGGGGATCATCCGAGAGGTGTCTGCCGTTGACATCCCGGCGGTCCCCGACGCGCAGATCCTCGACACGAAGGCGGCCGCCGAGAAGCGCCTCGGCGACTACCTCGGCGACCCGAACGGGTTCGTCGAGGAGGCCCAACAGCGCGGCCACTCCGAAGAGGACGCCGAGTTCCTCTGGGATGTCCTCAACGAGGCGGCCGAGGTGGACGGCGCCGGCGAGCCCGGGAAGGAGTCGACGCTCACGAGCGCCGCCAAGTCGTTCCTGTCGACGCTCGCCGGCGGTCGCAACACCTCGGACGCGACCGTCGACGAAGGCACGCGGTCGAAGGCAGAAGCCATCCAGTCGCCGGCGGAGGCGGCCGCGACAGCCAAGGAGGGGCGAACCCTCTCTGCACAGAATCGCCACTCGCTGATGGCGTCGATCGATGCGGCGGCGGATGTCCTCGAAGACGCCGGCGTCGAGCACGGCATCGAGCGCTTTACCGACCGCGACACCTTCGACTTCGATCTCTCGGAGCACGACGCCCGGGACTGGTCGGGGGGCGAGGACGGTGAGGGTGAAGACGGGGACGAAGACGGGGGCGACGATGACGAGGAGGAGGACGACAAGCACGCCACCGGCGGCGACACGCCGGACGACTCCAACGACATGAGCGACGACAACGACGACGGCGGGGGCAAGACCCTCGCCGAACAGAACGCCGAACAGATCAACGAACTGACCGAGTCGGTCAAGGGCCTCACCGAGGCGCTGACCGGTCCGGAGCCCAA
The DNA here is from genome assembly GCF_013415885.1 of Halosimplex rubrum. Lineage (NCBI taxonomy): Archaea > Methanobacteriati > Methanobacteriota > Halobacteria > Halobacteriales > Haloarculaceae > Halosimplex > Halosimplex rubrum. The sequence goes on along the minus strand of NZ_CP058910.1, from coordinate 3,162,607 downwards.
GACCGCCGAGATCGAGATCGGCGGCGAGACGCACGAGGTGCCCGAGGGGCGACTCAAGGAGGCGCTCGGCCTCGACAAGAGCGCCGGCGCCGACGACGTCGTCGCGGCGATCGAGTCCCTCAAGGACGAGGTCGACAACGTCGAGCAGCGTCTCGACACGGTCGCTCGCCAGAGCGGCACCAGCACGCAGGTCGAAGCCGCCGCCTCTGGCGACGGTGAAGGCGGCGACGACGGACTCGACGCGCTGGGCAAGGCCCTCAGCTAAGGAGGTTCACATGAGCACTGACACTATCGCCGCCGTCCGGCGGCAGAACGAGCTGGCTGGCGCAACGAGCAAGGACATCGGCCTCGCGGAACTGGACGGCTTCCAGCTGCCGCGCGACCTCACCGAGGAGTTCCTCGACCGGATGCAGGAGGGGATCGACATCCTCGGGATGGCCGACACGATGGTCCTCAAACGGCTGGAGATGGACGTCCCGCAGTTCGGCGTCCCGCAGCTATCGGGTCACACCCGCGACGAGGAGGGCTCGCGGACCGAGAACTCCAGTGCGGAGTCCGGTGTCGTTCGCTTCAACGCGACCGACAAGAGCTACTACATCCTCGTCGAGCCCAAGCGTGACGCCCTCAAGAACACGCACTACGGGCCCGATCAGTTCGGGCAGTACATCATCGACGAGTTCATCGAGCGCTACGGCAACGACCTCGGGCTGATGGGGATCCGCGCCAGCGCATCCAGCGGGAACCTCCAGTCGATCGGCGGCGCCGCCGAACTCGACAACACGTTCACCGGCTGGATCGCCCGCGCCGAGGGCGACACGCAGTCCGTCGACGACGCCGGCGACAGTACGCGCATCGGGCTGGAGGACACCGCTACCGCGGACGCGGACTCGATGCCGTCGATCGCCAACACCGACGGCAGCGGTAACCCGCAGCCGCTGGACACGGCGCTGTTCAACGAGACGATCCAGACGCTCGACCCCCGCTACCGCGACAGCGACCAGTTCGAGCCGGCGCTGCTGACGAGCCCGAACCAGGTCCAGGACTACGCGATGTCGCTGACCGAGCGCGAGGACCCGCTCGGCAGCGCCGTCATCTTCGGCGACTCGGACATCACGCCGTTCAGCTACGACCTCGTCGGCGTCAACGGCTGGCCCGACGAGTACATGATGTTCACTGACCCCGACAACTTCGCGTTCGGGCTGTTCGAGGAGATGGAGCTCGAGCAGACCGAAGACACGGACAAGGTCCACGAGCAGAAGCTCCACTCCCGCAACTGGATGGAGGCGCAGTTCGACTTCCAGATCAAGGAGATGCAGGCCGGTGCGCTGGTCACCGACCTGCAGGCGCCGAGCGCGTGAGGTGACCGATGACTGACGCATCCACCACGAACGCGATGCTGCGCCAGACCTACCTCGGGCGGGTCGACGGCGACCCGCCCGCCGCGGAGCTCGACGGCGGCGAGGTCTGGTTCGACACGTCGACCAACTCCTACCGAGGCTACGACGGCACGAGCTTCGGAGACATCGGCTTCACGGCCGACGCCTGATCATGCCGGTCTACGAGAAAACGACCGGTGGCGAGGTCTACCTCCGCGGGATCGACCGACGCGTGTCGGCCGGCGACCGCGTCGATGTCGGCGAGGAGTTCGCTGCCTACCTCGACGAGCGGCGCGACTTCCGCGCGGTCGATGTCCGGGAGGGAGAGTTCCGCGAGATCGACGACAGCGCTGACGGCGAGGGCGACGGCTTCGACGCCGCGGCGTTCGTCGACCGAACGCCGATGGACGACGTCGTCGAGGACATCCAGGCCGGCGAGGCCGACGACCACCTCCGCGCCGTCGCCGAGGCGGCCGACCGCGTCGGCGTCGAAGACGCCGTCGGCCAGCGACGCGCCGAACTGGAGGAGTAACACCTCATGCCCACCGGGTACTGCACGCTGGGAGACCTCCGCCGGGCGCTCCGGGAGGCGGAGCTCCCGGGCGACATCGGTCAGGACGAGCAGCTCGCCGTCGACGCGATCGTCGCCGAGACCGAGCCGCTGGTGAAGTCGCTCAAGCGCCACTGGTTCGAGCCCGGTGGCATCGACGAGGCGACGGCGATCGACATCCCGACCGGACCGAAGACCCGCGACGACGAGCACGACATCCCCCGGCACGGCGCGCAGGTCCACGGCGCCAGCGAGGAGGAGCGGTATCGCTACCGCGAGAACAGCGACGCGCTGCTGGAGTCCGACCCGCGGCACGACCGGCACCGGCGGGAGGAGCGGAGCGACCCCAAGCGGGAGATCCGCATCTCCATCGGTGAGTACGACGACTACCGGGACGACATCCCCGCCTACACGCGGATCCGGTTCGACCGTCGCGATGTCGACGCCGTCAACGAACTCCACGTGATCGGCGCCGACGGCTCGTACACCGACTGGGTCGACAGCAGCGACTACGACGGCGGCGTCGGGAAGACCCACCGGGGCGAAGACTACTGGGTGCGGATCAACAACGGCGGCTGGTCCGAGCTGTACCTGGACGTCCACGCGATGGACGACGACCTCGCCTCGCTGTCCAACGCCGTCTACGTCGACCTCGACTACGGTCACGAAGGGATCCCGCGGAACGTCCGCCGCGCCGTGGCGCTGCGGGCCGGCGCCGAGTTCGCGGAAGAGGCGGCGATCCAGATCCCCGAGAACGCGACCGTGTACAACGTCGAGACCAAGGCCGACCGGATGCGGGAGAAGGCCGACGAGTTGCTGGAGGTCTACGAGTGAGGCCCGATGCCCCAGAACTATGAGACGCCTGTCACGCTGGAGTTCTCGCTGGAGCTCCAGACCGACCCGCTCGGGGCCGTCCTCGATGTCCGCGTGCCCGACGCCCCGAGCGACGGGGCCCGGCAGGCGCTGCTGGACTCCATCGAGGAGACGCTCGTGGGCGCTCGGGGTAACCTCGTCTTCCAGGCCGTCCGGCAGGCCCACGACGCCGTCGCCTCCTACGCCAGCCGGCACGACTACGACCTCGGGTTCTTTCCCGACACCTTCACCGGCGTCGACGCCACCCGCGACCGGACCTCGGTCCACGTCGAGTGGTCGTGGGAGGGCGACCTCCCGATGTTCTACGAGTACGGGGTCAGCCCACACACGATCGAGGGCGACCCGTTGCTGCACTTCTACTACGAGCAGATCGACCAGTGGGTCCGGACCGAGTCGGTCGAGTGGGGCAGCGAGACGGGCGGGATCCCCGAGTCTCGCGCCGTGCGCGACTCACTCAACTGGCTCCGTCGGGAGGTTGGACAGTGACTAACCACCTCGGGGGTCGACGAGTATGACGGTCGAACTTCCTGAGCACTACCAGCTCGTTGGGCTCGGGATGATGATCGGTGGCTTCGCTGGCAGCCTCCCAACCCCAGTCGGGGGGCCAGCCGCGCTGGTGACAGGTGCTGTGTTCTTCTTAGTCGGGTGGTGGCTCCAATGAGCGCGCCGGAAGTCCAGTGGGTGCTCCAGCGCATCGACGAGTACTACGGCGCTGGCGCGCTGTCGGCAGGCGTCGGCGGCGCCGGCGAGGGGCCGCCACTCGAGCGCGTCGACCGCGACGAGTCGCAGCTCCTCGAGCAGGGCGTCCGGTCGCACACGGCGGAACTCCAGAACGCGAACATCGTCGGGGCATCACTGGCTGACTACATGACGTCTGTCGTCGGGACCGAGTACGATCACGCTGTCGAGGCGATCGTCGGGCTGCGTATCGCTGGCCTGCACCACAGCGAGTGGGGCCACATCGACCCCGATGGAAGCGACGGTGCGCCGTGGTCGTCGCTGGTCGCGACGGTCCGGCGAGCACTACTGCGCGAGCGAACGTGGCCAGCGGTCGGTCGCCCGGACGTCTCCTACACGGATCTCCAGCTCGTCAACCCAGCACCGCAGTCGAGCAACTACGGCGACTACTACCGCTACGATGTCGACGTTCAGTTCCGCGGCTACGAGGAACTCCCCTGAGGCGCTTCCAGACCACCGGCACAGCCGTTTTTCAGTACCATGGCAAACGACAATACCAACACAACCGACTCGCACGGCATCGAGTACCCCGCGCAGGGCTACGACTCTGGCTCGCCGACGTGGGCCGAGCTCTACGGCGCGGCGTTCGAGGACATCGACGACCTGCTTGACGCTCGTCCCACTGACGAGGCCGTCAAGGACATCGTCGCGGCGCTGGTCGGCAGCGGCGACAAGCTGTCCTGGACGTACGACGACGGCAACGACACACTCACCCTCGACACAACGGCACTCGACGAGGAGGAGGTTGAGGACACGGTCAACGCCCTCGTGACGGCAGGGAACGCGCTCACCGCCAGCTACGATGACGACAACGACCAGCTGACGATCGCTGTCGACGAGTCGGCCATCAGCCATGACAACCTCGCGAACGTCTCCACAGGAGACCACCGGACCGACGAGCAGGTCCGCGATCTCGCCGGCGGGATGGCCGGGGCTGGGCTGGTCCACGACGATGGTGCGGACAGCATCGCTGTCCAGGAAGAGACCATCGAGGACTGGGTCGCCGGGCTGGTGACTGGTGGGACGAACGTCTCGACCACGTACAACGACGCCAACGACCAGCTGACCGTCGACACGTCGGCGCTCAACGAGGAGGAGGTTGAGGATGCGGTCGCGGCGCTGCTGAGCTCAAGCTCGAATCTGGCCTGGAACTACGACGACGGCAACGACGCGCTGACGATCTCGCTGTCGGGGCCGATCACCGGCGTGCAGATCGGGACGGACACGAACCGGTCTGATGTCTACGCCGATACGGCCGATGCGAATGTGGTCAATGCAGAGGACACAGTCACCAAACGCGCCAGCATTTTAGAGCATCAGCGACGGTCAGCATCTCGCTATCAATCTGTTGGCCGTGTCTACGACAATCTCTCAGACCTCTCTAACTGGTCCAACCCAAAAGGGAGTCTCACAGCAGACACGAGCGAATTTCTACGGGAGCCGCAGTCTGCGCTCGTTGAGCCGAACACGGGCGAGAGTGCAGAGATGCGCCTTGACATGACCGACACGCTCGGGTCGGGGCAGGACTGGACCAACATCAACCTCTCCGCGACAATCAAAATCCCCGATGGAGCTGGGACGACGAGGGCGGCCATCCTCCTCAGAGACTACAACGACATTTTCAATTACTTTTGGTGTCAGCAAAAGATCTCTCCTGAGATGGGGTGGCTCCGACTCAACGTTGGGATCGACAATATTAGCGGCAGCCCATCTATCGACAACATTGGCGCGCTCTCTATCATCCTCACTGATGATGATATTGATATGAGGGTTGACCACTTGCAGATATGGGAGCGACCCGCGACCCCGCAGGTTATCCTGACATTTGACGACGGGGACATTGGCAACTACACGGATTTTTACCCCGAGATGGATAAGTACGGCTTCCGCGGTTGCATCTCGCATATCGTTGGCGAGATCGGGGACTCAGGTCGGATGGACCTCTCGCAAATGCGCGAGTTGCAGTCTAAAGACTGGGATATGTGCTCCGAGGGATGGGGACACAACGACCTCACAACGCTGTCCGATAGCGACCTGCGGGAGGACATCCGCAAGAGCCGCGACTGGCTCCTAAACAATGGCTTCCACGACGGGGCGAGGTTTATCCACTACCCCTATGGCAACTATGATGAGACGGTCATCGACGTTGCGTCAGACTACCATATGCTCGGCCGCACTGTCGGATCGGGCAATCTCAAAACCATCCCGCCGAACACGATTAACCCCTTCGTCCATCGGTCTACGTCGGACCCGGCGGTCTCTGAGTTCGAGAGCATAGTCGACAGGGCGATTACGTACAACTATACGACCGTCTTTAACATCCATCCACCAAGCACGACACAATCTGACTTCGCGTCGATGATGTCGTATCTCGACGGCAAGGACGACCAAATCGAGGTTATAACTTGGACAGATTATCTGGAACAGCAAGCCGCGATCCGTCAGTCGACGGGTATCCCGTCACTGAGTCCCGAGTGATCAGTCTTACGCACGGACTTAGCGGCCGGTTCACACTTCTGTAGCCGGTAAGAACTCCATCCCCGATGACGCACCCGGTCGCCGCGGCCGGCGTCGAGGGCACCACGCGGCAGTTTTCAGGATTCATCATGATGACCCACAGTAACAACGGAGGTACAGTATGACCGGCGCCGGCGCGGCGAGTCTGGCTTTCGGCTTCGAGGATACGTTCCTCGGGAGCGTCACCGACGGCGACAGCGACGGGAACGCCGACTACTACGCGTTCGGCCGCGACCCCACCGAGCAGGATGTCTCGCTGGACAACATGCTCCAGCGGATGCACGAGCCCGACAGCGTCTGGTCAGTCGAGAGCGTGAAGGACAACTTCGAGGGTGCGTTCGGTGTCGAGGCGGTCATCAACGCCGACGTCTTCCCGAAGGTTGAGGACATCGTCTTCAACGACACCGACGGCTCGGGCAACAAGGCGATCGTCGCCGGCCGGCCGCAGTCCGCGAAGATCTACGCCGGGATCGACTACCTCGACGGCACGACCGAACGTGTCCTGGAGGGATTCATCCCCGTCGACTTTACCCCGTTCGACTACACGCAGGACGGTAAGGTCCGGTACACGCTTTCGGGCATCTACGGCGCTGAAAGCACGAACACGTCCATCACGCCATCGAGCGTGACCCAGGCGAGCGAGGGTAGCCACGCCGCCGCCCAGGACTTCGACCTCTCGATCGACACGACCTCGATCCCGATGCTCCAGTCGTCGTCGCTCTCCATCTCGAACATCGCGCGGTTCCAACGCGACGGCAACCCGACGCCCGCCGACGCCGTTATCGCCCAGCCCGAGGCGTCGCTGGAGTCGACAGGCATCTACTCGGGACCGAACCGGTTGGAGCGGGCCCTCGGCGGCGCCGACGCGACGAGCACGCAGGACCGCCTCGACGGCGTCGCGGCGACGGCGACGATCAAGAACAACGGGACGGTCATCTCGACGTACAACCTGCAGACGGTCACGCCGGCCACGTACGAGTGGTCGGACCTCATCGCCGGCGACACAGACACGACCGAGAACGTCCAGTGGAACGTCGGCGGCGAGGACGCGGTGACGGTGGCCTGATAACATGCCCAGGACAGAAACCTACGATCTTCGGGACGAAGCAAGGCAAAACAGCAATCGCCAGGATGAACTCGCCGAGAAAATCGCCGAGTTCGAGGACGGCAACCCACTCATCCAGCGCAAGGCCCGCCGCGGCAAGCAACTCGAACGCCAGTACAAGGGCCTGATGTGGGCGCTCAACGAGGACGAGGACGGCGACGAACGTGAGCGCGACCCGATCGAGTCGGTGACGTTGTCGGAGCTCACTGCTGGCACGCATCTACGAGCTGGTGCGCGGGCAGAAGCCGACACGGCGGAGCTGGATGTCCCCAACGGGACGGACATCCAGCGACTCTATCGCGTCGCGACCGCCGTCGAGGACGCAGACTTCCTCGATGATGACGCCAACTTCGATGAGACACTCGTTGCGGTCAGCCAGCTGAAGCCACAGCTGTTCGACTGGCTGGAGGAGCGCGTCGACGAGCTATCGACGCCGGAGGTTGAGGGAAACGGATTCGCGCAGCGAGTCGCGGACGCGGCGAGCGACGAGAACGAGTAGCGTTGACGCGCGCGGTGCTCATGTGGTGCGGGCACCGTCCGCGCGACATCGATGCGATGCCAGCGAGCGACTTCGAGCTGTTCTCGGAGGCCCTACCTATTATGCTTCAACTGACAACCCTTGGGGGCGTCGATGACTGAGTTCGAGACCACTGCTGAGGTTGTCGCGAAGCTCGACGACCGGAGTCTCCGGCAAGCCCGGGACGACTTGGAGGAGGCACTCACCGCCGACCCCGTCACTGTCGATGTCCGTGGGGGCGGTCGTGGTGGTGGGATCGCCGACGGCGGTCGCGACGAAGCCACGCAGGCGCTTCGATCGATGGAGCGAGCGTGGGACCAAAACCTCCGGCTGGCCGACGACCGCAACGTCTACCTGCGGGAGATCATGGAGGCTCTGGATGCACGTGGCCAGGGGACTGGTAGCGGTGGTGGCCCTGGTGGAGGACCGTTCGGCGGAATCTTCGAGACGATCACCAACCTCGGAGATGACGTGGCAGGTGCGGGGGCACTCACGGGCGCCGCGTCGGCGCTGACCGGCTCTGCGACATCTCTCACAACCGCGGCTTCGGCCCTCATGACCGCAGCAGCAACGGACGGTGCCGATACAATCCTCGACACCATCTTCGGTGACAATAGCGTCTCAGTTGAGAAGCCCAACTGGGTCCCGCTCCAAGTCGAGCAAGTTGGCCCGTTGCCCGTGGACACGCCGTCGACGCTCTCGGTCGAGCAGCCGGTTCTGGAGGTGGACGACCCCTCCCCGCTCGGCGTGGAGACGCCGACGCTCGGCGTGAAGGATCCCAGCCCGCTCGGAGTGGAGACGCCGACGCTCGGGGTGAAGGATCCCAGCCCGCTCGGAGTCGAAAGCGTTGACCCGCTCCCTGTCGAGCATGTCGACCCACTGCCCGTCGACGTGCCCTCAGCCGAAATCCCGGTCGAAGATGTTGGGCCGATCCGTGTCGTCGTCTCTGGAGACGGCGCGCGGGGAGGTCGCCCCGGAACAACGTCCAACCTCCCCCCGCCCCCGGCAAATGCCACCCAGACTGGGGTCGTGACCACGCCCCAGCGGGACAACCCAGCGGAGACGCTCAAGAGGTCGACGATGGCCGGTGCGACGGCCGGCCTCGGAGCCGGGACCGCCGTCGGGGCCGGAGCTGGTGGGGTCGGTGCCGTCCCTGGTGCAGCCATCGGAACCACGGGCGGCGCGGCGCTCGGCGCGACTGCGGGTGTCGTCTCTGTCGGTCTTGACCGGCTCCGTGGCTCCGACGTGTCAGCTGGGTCGGTCGGGAGGTCGCCGAGTGGGGCCGACCTGGCCCAACTGAGTAGACAGCTGAACCGTCGCCAGGCGCCGGGGGACACGTCGCCGGACTCGACCCCTGCTCCAGGCGGGGCGGGGGAGGGTAGTGTATCGGTCGTCGTCAACAACCAGATCGATGTCGGGGCGGAGCAACGAGAAGTCGAACGGATCGTCGAGCAAGAGGTCCAGCGCCTCGAACGGCGACTGGAGCGCCAACTGGAGAGGCTATAGATGGCTGCGCAGGACTACCCCATCCTCGAGATCGATGCCCAGTTCCCGACTGTCGGCGAGGTAACAGGAGTTTTCGAGTTTCGGAAGAGCACCGTTTCGGAAGGGGTCCGTACCAAGCAGTTCCTGAACAACAACTTCGATCAGGCGCTCTCGATCATCTCGGAGTTTTACGACGAGGTCACTGCATCAAACACGCCCGCTCGGCGGGGCTACTATGAAGATCTCGGTGGCGGACAGCACTACTTCGAGATCGACCTCGTTTCGTTGGGTGCTGAAGACGGTCAGTGGGGGTGCGATCCAGACCCGACCGAAGCCGACGAGGCAACCGTGACGGGAGGAGATCGCGAGCAAAAGGTCAACGTCTGGAACAACTACTTGATGCACAGCACCCCGGACTCCAGAACACCCGCCCGTCTCAAGTGGGGCGGCTACGCTCCAGGAGGGATCATGAGCCGTGACTACGTTCCAGTGATGTTCGAGAACCCGAATCTAACGGCCGCGCGCGACGAGAGTTCGACGTTCTCGCAGTCGCTCATCTGCATCGACGTGTTCGACATGGACCTCCCAAACGATCTGGAGTCGCTGGACATCTCCGACCTCCCGCTCGACGGCCTGGCCCAACTCCCATGACACTCCGACAACTCCACGCACTCCGTATCGGTGAGCTCGTCCAGAACGACTCGCGGACATCAAAGCGCCGGCGAATGGCGACCGCGGGCGCGCTCGGCGACGATACCGCCGCGGTCGAGACGGTCGCTCCAGAGGCCGGTGAGCAGGGTTTCCAGTACATGGTCGTCGGAGGGTACGCATCCCTGACGGCGACAGCAGTCGAAGAGCTCGCCGGCGCGTCGACTATCGGCGCGGTACCGTACGCGTCCCCGAGCGGATCGGATCCGCAGCGGGACGGCTACTACGTCATCGACGACGACCAGTCCGCCCGCCCTATCGCGTCGAGCGACATCGTCCACCGCCTCGACATCCGACTCACGGAAGAGGGGACACGCGGCTCACACTGGCGGGCGGTCGCGGCCCGGCCGGACGCGGTCGACAACCCGTTCGGCGATGGAGGCGACGCCGAGATCGGGCTCCACGCCGGCGCCGAGAAGGTCCGCTGGTTCGACGACCGGGGCGGCTCCGGCGCCATCGAGGACGCGACCGTGCAACGGACGGTCGCCGGCGAGCGCACGGACTTCGAGATCTACGACGCGACCGAACCGTCGTTCTCGCAACCGACGTTGATCTACACGCTCGACTACACGGACGAATACCAAGCAGATGTCCATCTCTGGGACGACAACGGTCGGTCGAAGACTGTCGTCGTAGACGAGGGGGGCGGCAGCGAAGTCGGGACGGCGACGGTCGGTGACGCGACGGTCGGTGGTGGGGGGACAGATGCAGTCCGCTGGGGCAGGGTCTACTCCACGGGTCACGACTTCGTCGGGGCGCCGGTAGCTGAGACGGGTCGACTACGGCTTCGGTTCGACGAGAATCGCGGCCGCATCGAGGCCTACCGGTGGAACGACGCCGACGCCCACTACGACCGCGTCCAGCTGGACCTCACCAGTGACTGGCGGCTCTTCGACGTCGACGTGACGCACATCGGACTCGCCCGCATCGACCTGCAGGTCGAGTTCCGGGACACCAGCACGTCAGCGCTGACGACGCAGAACCTCAACTGCTCGCTCAAGCGCGGCTACGACGACGCCCTCTGGATGGTCCCGCCGAACGCATCGAGCCCACCGCAGGGGCTGGTCGACCGCGTCGACGCCATCGCGAGTACGCAGGGGTCGGACCCCGCGGCCGGCGCCGAGCTCGTCGAGCGAACACGGGTGAACGAATAGATGTCGAACGTCCCCGCGACCGGCTGGTACGTCGAGGTCGACCACCCCGACAGCGACTACACCTGGACGCCGACGGTCTACGATGACCAGGCGCGCATCGCGCCGGCACCGTACGACTACAAGCGAGGCGAGATCCCGGTCGAAGCCGGCGAGCAGTGGCGGCTCGAATCGTTCGAGGGGGCGCCGATGCGCGTCTGGAAGGACGGCCGCCCCCAGCCCATCGAGGAGTTCGTCGCCCCCGAGGACGGGCCCGGGAGCACGACCACGCTCGTCGGCATCGGCGGGCGCGACCTCGACGTGCGCGTCACCGAACAGTTCGACGTGATCCCGGTCTACGAGGCCGCCGAGCAGATCATCGAAACCTACACCGATCTCACGGCCAACATCGACATCCCAGAAACGACGAGCGAGACGCTGACGATCAGCACGGGAGACTCGGAAACCGACTGGGCCGAGCAGTTTGACCCGTCGGACCCAACGTCCCCGATCATCGCCGCATCTGGGCTGGCTCCCGCTTCGGACGGCGAAGGATCGACACTCGCTCGGACATCGCACCTCCGGGAAGCGGAGAACATCAACGACAACCAGGTCGACTTCCGCGGGTCGTTGGATGGCGCTTCGAATGGCGAGATCATCACTCTCGAAACTGCGGGGTCATATGTCGAGTTCGACGTGGAGCTGGAGCACGCCATCCCGGCTGACCAGGGCGCTGTCGCGATCCGCTTCCGAGCGCCGAACGACCTCGGGAACATCCCCAACCAGGGGTCGCCACAAGAACTCCCCGAAATTACAGTCTCTGTCGACGGCGAGTCGATCAGCCCGTACGGAGCCTACGCGCAGGTCCAGGCTGGCCTCGGCTGGATCGGGGTGGATGGGTGGAACGACGATCTCGCTCCGGGGACCCACAGCGTCCGCGTCGAGTGTACGCAGACGGCCAGCGGCTCGCCCGACTACGGAGACTGGTTTAACAACACACCGAACTACGACGGGACGACCGAAGACCTGCGCGGGAACGCCAGTGTCCAGATCGACGTGGGGAACAACGGCAGCCGGACCTTCGAGCACCCGACGAGCGGCGAGCCCGCCATCTGGGTCGACCCCGGGACAGATGTCACCTGGCAGTGGGACGACGACACGGAGTCGCACAACGTCGTTGAGGAGACCGGCGAATTTGACTCGGGCGTGCCGATCACGTCGACCAGCGTGACCTACGGTCCGGTGACGTTCGACGACGAGGGCGTCTATCGCTACTACTGCGAAACTCACGGCAGCACCGATAACTCCTCGGACGGGATGAAGGGGGCAGTCGTCGTCGGGACCGACTACGACTCGCTCCAGAACGCCGAGATGGACCTCGACGCCGTCACGCTCTACGACCAGCGATATCACGATGTTAACGCGTTCTCCGAGTCGACGAACGCCAACGACGCCCTGAAATACCCAGCGGACTACCCTGTCGGGAACGGCGGATCGATACCGATCCAGGCCTTCGACGGGGAGAGTCAAGTGCGGGCAGTCACCGGCGGGGAGATCTCGGTCGCTGTCGACGACGCGTCCGGGATCGAGCGCCTCGGGCTGTCGAACGATCGGGGCGTCTCATATACGGACAGCAGTGCCGGCGTCTCCACGTTCAGCACGGACTTCGCCGATATCGGCGAGGCCCTCCGCTGGCGGGTCGGGCTCCGAGGGTACGGCTCTCGGACGGACACCACACCGACCCAGGGGTTCGAGCGGCCGGTACTGGACAGCTGGACGCTCGACGCCGAGCTGGAGGATATCCCGCTACTGGTCGACCAGACGTACGACGGGTCGGCCAAGACCGTCCTCAACGAGATCGCCCAGCAGTACGGAGACGCCTTTTGGGCCATCGACACGGACGCCGAGGGCAACCTCTCGTTCGAGTGGGCGGAGCCCGGCCAGCGGACCGCCGACCGGGATGCGCCCGTACTCGACTTCTCGGCGACGAAGACCGTCGAGAACGCCGTCGAGAAGGTGACGATCAAGGGCTCGAAACAGATCACGCGAGACGAGCAAGTGACCGCCGACCACGGGACGTGGGTCGACCTCCCCGACACGAACCTACTACTCGGCCAGGAATCCGTCGCCGACGCGAACTCCAGCACGGAGTACTCCTACCGGACCGATTACGAACTTGACGCGGTCGACGGACGCATCCGGACGCTCGCCAGCGGGACCATCGCTGACGGGCAGGCGCTGTCGGTCGACTACTGGTACAAACCAGAGAGCAGCCACACGGTCGACGGTGCTGGGAGCAACCCCCGCGAGATCGTCCGCGACCTTCCGAACCTGCCAACCGAACGCGCCTGCGGTCAGGTGGCCCGCATCCTCGCGCAGGACCTCTCCGAGCCGCTGTATGAAGCGACGGTCGACCTCCCGCCGGACGCGTCGGACTGGTCGGTCGTCGAGGCGATCGACTTGAGCCAGCTGCCCTACGACGCCCTGGAGCCGCGCGACACGGAAGAGACGCCGGAGGGCGTCCGCCTCCGTCTTGGCTCCCGGGACTCGGCCGCCGAGCGTGTTGGTCAGATCCGCGCGCTTCTGGGGAGCACCGTCCGGCGGTCGTAACCAGGCCAGCAGTGACCCCCACACGGCGGGGCGAGCGGCCGATTGCTGGTCACCAAGTATTTATCGGCCGATGGCAATCAGTCGGTATGCCCCGACGACGGGATGTTTTAGTTCTTATCGCTGCGACGCTCCCGGGTTGCAGCGGTCTTTTCGGCCAGGAGACGGCAACGGGACCCCCTCCAACCACAGCACCGACACCCGACACCGCAACAGACGGTGCGGAGACGGCGGTTGATGACGAATCCGAGTCGATGGTAGTCGGGTCAGCCACAGTTAGCACGCAGACACTCGTGACAACCAATGAGTGATAAGGTACTCTTCAACGACGGCGACCAGCTGAGCGAACAGAACCTGGCCCAGCGAGCGGCCAAGTCCAACCAGACCGACTACGTTGAGCGAGGCATGTCCGTCACGCCCAACGGCGATGGGACGATCGACATCGGCAGCGGCCATGCGGTCGTTCGTGATGCCGATCGGGCGTGGGATGTATTCCCTGACCCGCGCGCGGGCCTCCCACTGCAGGACTCGTCGGGCACGAACCACGTGTTCTTGACGTTCGACGCCGGTGCGTCGGATGTGGATGAGTCGCTCAACTACCACATCGACGCGGACGGCTCGGAACCGTCGACGCCGTCGCTACTCATCGCGATCGTCGACGCCGGCGCGGGCGCGGTCGCCGAGCAGAACTCTGACCCGTCGATCAGTGCAGAGCAACTCAACACGAAGCCGCTGAAAGTTGGGTATTGGACCGACTCTCACTGGGGCAACTCCAGCAATAACTCGTTTGTCTCCCAGACCGCCCTCGAGGCGAAAATCGACGAGTTCGCAGCGGACATGAATTCGTGGGGTGACGGCGGTGCCGATCTGGTGATTCTGGGTGGGGACATCACGACCGAAGACAACAGCAGCCAAAGCAACTCTCAGCAGCGCATCACCGACTTCAGGGACTACCTGGAGGGCCAACTCAACGACTCGATCCCCTACCACATGGTCTGGGGCAACCACGAGTTCGCCAACGCGGGGACGTGGGACTACCAGTGGTCATACGGTCCGTGGGGCATCAGCGAGGATTCGGACACCTACTACAGTATCGACAAACACCACGGAAAGATCATCGTCCTGAACACGGGGTTCAACGACGGGTCCGAAGCCAACCTCGACTCGAGCGTCCCATCGGGGCAGTTCGACTGGTTCAAAAACGAGCTGGAGAGTACCAACAAACCCGTCTACGTCTTTACCCACACCCCGATCCCACCAGGCACGCACAGCGGGTACGACAACATCGGACTCTACGACCAGGCGAAATACGGGCATCTCATCGACCAGCACGACAACATCGAATTGGTTACGTTCGGCCACAGCCACCATCTGAGTAACTTCGGACGCTCGCCGTCGTTCGATCACTCGTTGGTACAGCGGTGGGGGCAGACGCCGTATTTCTACCAGCATTTCCCGCATGGTGTCGGGATTACCGGCACCGACTTCGATGGGTCTGTCACGCCGTACGGCAAACTGCACATCTACCAGGACGGACACTGGTGGATGCAGCAGTCCTACGCGGGCGATGATACCGATTATCGGACGGATTGGCAGTCAAACGGCGGTATCGAGCCGACCGTCGAGGAGACGTGGGAGTCGCTGAGTTGGGGATACCAGGACGCGATCACGTCGCTGGATGGCTACCAGACCACTGAGGTCGGGTCCAACAGCGCTGTGACGATCCAGCAGACGGGGCGCCCCCACTACCAGCTCGATGTCGACAACTCCGCGTCGGGCAACAAAGCGGCTATGATGATGCAGCGGTCGGCGGCGCCGCTCACCAACGCCGAGGGAGTAGACTGGGCGGACATGGTGCTCAATGTCGTCTGCGAGATCGACAACATGACTGATTTCGCGGGCCACATCGGACGAGGATTCACTGCTGCTGGCGGCCAGACCTTCGTCGGCCTCTACTTCAATAGCGGCAACACGAACCTCTGGGCCTCTGACGGGACTGACTTCCAGACGGGAGCTGCGACGCTACCCAATCCGACGGGTGGACCGACTCACTATCAGATCCGGATGACGCGCTCGCTGGACCGCATCTCCGCATCGGTCGACCACAACACCGAAAACGGGGCGTGGATGTGCGACGAGCACGTGCCGCCGCTGGATAACTCAACCACATCAGCGGACGCTCAGAGTCACCTCTATCTGTTCAACGCCGAGGCGCGAACAAAGTCAGCAACCGCTCAGACCCTCCGCATCTACGATTGGAACATCGAGATCGCTCCACGACTCAACATGACCGTCTGACCAGTTCATGCACGTTCCGATGGCCACCTAAACAAATTGGGCGAATTATTATACCACTCCACACAGAACTGGAAAGTGGCCCGCACACACGGGCTAACGAAGCCATCCACTTCGTTGCAGACACCATTCCCACCCACCCAACCCACCCGTTGACGTGGACGTGCCTGTTTTCAGGGCACGTCCCTCATTTCGCTACCGCGCCCACTCGAACGTGAGGACGGGTGGGAGGTCCTCACTCTCCATCCTCGTCCTCGATGACGTGGATCAACTCGCCGCGCACCTGCTCGCGGATCTCGCCGACCCACTCGCGTTCGTCGGCGCCGGGCGCGACCAGCTCGGCCTCGTCGAGCGTGCGGTAGACCTCGGCCAGCGCCGACGCGTAGTTGTCCTGCGAGCGCGTCGGCGGCGCCGGGAGATCGCGCTTGAAGTCCTGGCGGTCACGCTTCATCGTCGCCCTCCGTGGCTTCGAGGTAGTCCTCCATCGTCGGCAGGTCTTCATCCTCGTCTGGCCAGTTCATCGGCCGGTTGTTCCGGGCGGATCGGGGCTGCCAACTAATCATCGCCGACCGCCCCCTCCAGCAGCGCCCGCGCGTCTTCCAGGGACGTCCGCCCCGGGGCGTCGTCAGGGAGTCGATTCAGCCCACGCGCGAGTGCGTCGGCGGCCTCGGCGACCGTGCCCGTGTCGGTGTCCTGTCCGCCCCGAGCGTCGTCGAGCTGTGCTTCGAGGTCGGCGACGCGGTCGGCCAGCCGGTCGGCCCGGGCCTGGGCGTCGTCCCGGGCTTCGAGCGCGTCCTGCAGCCGGGCGCGGAGGTCGGACTCGTCAGCGGCAGCGCTGTCCTCCTCGCGCGGGTCGTCGGCGAGTTCGTACAACCCCGACGCCAGCTTGCGGACGTGGTTGTGTTCGACCAGCCGCTTGAGGCGCTCGCTCGCGTACGTCCGTGAGACATCCAGTTCGCCGGCCACGTACTGCGGCGTAACTCGGCCGTCGTGGAGCACGTCGAGGACGCGGCCGTCCGTGTCGTTCAGTTCGTCGGGCGTGAGCACGCCCGTTGGTTGCACCGCCATGTACTAACAGTGTGTCGGATACGTAATGTAGCTTTGGGTACGTTGCACCGTATAGTAGACTACGATACGTTAACTATAAGTGGGTGGCGAATAGATATACTGGTAAGAAGCGCGGGACGCCGGTCAGAAGTTGGCCGGGGCGTGCGACAACACGCCCGACCGCGCTTCCCTACGAGGAAGCATGAGCGAACACGAATCCGACACCCAAGAAGTTACCGAGGCACAGATCAGCCGCGCCGGCGTCTTCGGCTACGACGCCAAGGGCCGCGCCCACCAGTTCGACCGCGTCCGCGCCCGGATCATCGTCACGGTCGACGGCGAGGTCGACCACGTCGAAGACCTGGCCCAGCACCGCGTCGTCAACTGGATCGACTACGTCGCCAGCAAGTGCGGCTGGATCGACCAGTGGTGGACCAACACCGACTCGCTGGACTCGATGCAGCGACACCAGGCCGCCCGGGCCCGCGCCGCGGACATCCAGTGCCAGCAGGCCGCTACGGAGGCGGCGGACTGATGCAGCTCTCCACCGCCCGCGCGCTCGGCCGGCTGGACAGCGCCCGGAGTAAACTCGACTCGATCGCGAGCGGCCACCAAGACGTCGCCGCGCTCGTCGAAGATGGGAAGTACGCCCAGGCTGCCGGCCGGGCGGAGTCCGAGCTGGAGCGCGACGAGCGTTGCCGCCAGCGTATCGACGACATCCTCGACGACATCGAGGAGGTCCTCGAAGCGGCTGAGGTGTCCGACGGGGCGCCAGGTGTACAGGCGACCGACGAGTTCGTCTGGGACTGCCGGGACTGTGGGTTCACCGGTGACTGGCTGACCGTCGACGGGTGCTGTCCCGAGTGTGGCGGTCGCGACCTCCCGACTCTGGAGCGTGATGCGTGATGAGTAAGTGGTCCGACACCGACGAGCAGCGCATCTGGGAGGGGCTGGTCGTCCAGTCCCACGGCCCCGACGGCGTCGACGCGTTCGACTACCTGCGCGGCGGGTCCCGGGCGGACGACGGGAGGGGCGCGCGATGACGCGACCCCCGTGGGAAGACCGCCAACCCGACGAGAAACCGCAACCCGACCCTGGTCCGGGACTCCCGCCGGGGATCGAGCTCCCGGATGGCGGTAACAACGAGGCTGGCGATACCGACGACCTTCCGCAGCTCCACGTCGGAGACCACGTCCAGGACCGTCAGGAGGACGACCCCGACGAGGCCGCGACGATGCTCGTCGTCGGCACGCCGGCCGAGCGCGCCGACGAGGTCGCGGTCGACGACGACCTGACCGTCGCCGACGTCAACCCCGAGTTCCCCGCCGACGACCACGTCGTCGAGGCCGTGTTCCCGCAGCGGACGACCGTCGATGTCGGCCGCCTGCAGACCTACGCCTACCCGCGGTCTCGGCTGGAGCGGGTCGCACGGCTCCACAGCGAGGAGGACGACGATGCCTGAGGAGGGCATCACGCTGGCGTTCACCAACGAGGCATCGAACAGACGCCGGATCCGTCTGGAGCGCCGCGACGCCGGCGGGTGGACGATGCACGACGAGGAGTACGACGGCGACAAGTGGCGGCCGGTCGGCCGCGAGATCGTCGCCGACGCCGAGCTGGAGATCGGCACCGGGGCGACCGACGTGGTCGACGTGATCACGGCCGCGGGGGCGGCCGAGACGATTACGGGGCCGGAGGCGGCCGACCGATGAGCCTGGTCACGATGTCCTTCGAGTTCTTTCGCGTGCCGATCCCGCGGAGCGACTCCGAGCTGGTCGTCCAGACGCGCAAGGGCGTGTGGGTGGAGGTGACCACAAGTGAGTGAGCGCCGAGCGTCGTTCTCGGATCCCGATACGCACTTCCAGCTGATGCGCTCGCGGTCGCCCGTCCACGTCGACGGGTTCAAGAAGGGCGAGCCGACCGGCGTCGTAACTTGCCTCTCATGCTGGCGGTCGGCGAGGAACTCCGACCACATCTGTCACCGCTGGGACTGCCCGCAGAAACACGCCCGCTCGCGCTGGTACTGGCGCCAGCACTGAGCGACGGGGCTGCGAAAGTACTTTTTGCGGTGCGGCACGTACACGATACATAGTGGCGACCGAACAGCCAGGCATCCCCCGACGGGTCGGTGAAATGATCGTCATGACGGTCACGCGGAGCACCGACGCCGGCTCGACATTGTTCCTGACGACACTCCCGATCCAGATCGTCGTCGGCCTGGGCGTCGGTGCCGAGGCCGCGATGTATCTCTATCTTGGGATCGCCGGTGCAAGCCTCCACGCGGGCATGTTCATGGCGCGCCGGATCTTCAATGAGGGGTACCCCTACCAGCGTGATGTCTCCGGGACCGGCATGTCCGGAAAGTACTTACTCGCCGCGCTTACCGTCCAGGCGAACGTTGCCATGTTGCTGGGGGTCGTTGCCGGTTTGCTTGCCGCCTCTGCCGGGCAAACGGTCGCCGTGATCGTAGCGATGGCTGTCCCTGCCGCCGACATCAAGCTGGGGGAGTACGCCTGGTACCTCTCCCCCTCGATGGTGGTGGTCGAGGTCGGCGGCCGGCTTCTTGGAGAGGACGCACTGGTGCCCGAAGGGTTCCGCGGGACGCTCCTCACCGAGTCCGACTTGCTGGAGCTTCTTGGTCGTCCTCGGACTCGGTGATCGACCGATCCCGTTCGCTCGTCGAAAAACAGTACGCTTGATTGAACACCAGCGCGATTGCTGTCCCCCAAATGCCGAGGATAGCCCCTGCATCGAGGGTGGGTGTTGAGTTCGCGCGCGAGAGCATCCAGAACAAACCCGGAGCGATAGCCGTCGCGATGGCGACGGTCCCTGCCTCGATTCCGAGCTTCAGAACCAGCGCGACGGCGCGTCGCCAGACTGAATCAGCTGTGTACCACTTGACCAACCACTCGTATCCCCGAGACATCGCACGCCTGCCGTATCCCCCGGGTGGGTGAAAGGGTTGGTGGACCCGTTTCTTGTCACTGACTCAATAGGGTGGGTGATGGGTCCACAAAAACATATCACAACCCTGCCGGAAACGGATCGAACCTTTTTGTACCCATCTCCCGTCAGTCGGGAGACGTGATCAGTAACCCGCACGTTTTCGAGGGCGAGTACGTCCCCGATCGGTTACTCCATCGGGACGCCGAGCAGAACGCCCTCGCACGTGCGTTCGAGCCGGCGTTGCGCGGCGAGCGCCCCGACGATGTCCTGCTGTACGGTCCCCACGGCGTCGGGAAGACGGCACTGGTCCGCCACACCGTCTCGGATCTGCAGGACGAGACCGACGCCAACTGGGCGCATATCCGGACGATGGGCGAGACGGTCGCCGAGATCGTCCGGGAGGCGCTGCGGCAGCTCGGCGGCGACCCCGGCGACCGGGAGCCGCTCGAAGACGTGTGCCTCGCGCTGCGCGAGCGAGTCACCGACCCGACTGTGGTCGTCCTCGACGAAGCCGACGACCTCAACGAGGATGTCCTGCGGCGGCTGACCGACGTGTCCTGGGTCGGGGTGGTGCCCATCGTCCACGACCCCGAGCACTTCCGCCAGGATCTCGACGACCACCGCGTCCAGCACCGGCTGACCGGCGCGGGCCTACAGCTCTCGACGTACGCCCCCGCGGAGCTGGCGGACATCCTCGAACCCCGCGTCCGGAAAGGCCTCCGCGGCGGCGTCGACCGGTCGTACCTGGAGCGTATCGCCGACCGGTCCTCGGGGACCGCCCGTAACAGTTGTTGGTAATACGATTTCTTTATTCAGCCGCACCGCTGTATTTTTCTCGCCCGATTCATCCTGATTCTGGTGTTGCATTGGTGGCCAGTTAGTCGTTACTTCTCTGATTCCTGATACTGTTCGCCGAGGGGCTTCAGCCGCAGTTCTCCGAAGCCGTATCGGGAGTGAGAGCCGACCCGCTGGAGGCCGTTCTTCGCGGTCTCCACCGGGCGGTCGCCGAGGTACTTCACGACCTGTCCGTGATCGACCGTCTCCAGCTTGAACACCTCGCGCTGCTCCAGTATCTTCTCCTGGCGCAGCCGGAGATTGTCCCGGTTCTCGGCCCACCACCACGGGATAGTGCGGTCGTTCGCCTCTGGATACTCCGACGCCAGGACGAACGGCGTCACGAGTTCGATGAGATACGTCTCCGCGCCTTCGAGCCGCGAGTAGTCCAGTTCACCGAGGTCAACCATCTGCGTGTCCTTCAGCTGAACCTCGCCGTAGCCGTAGTTGCGCTTGCCGCCGAACTGGAGGCCCTCCAGCACATCCTCGCCGAGCGGGAGCACCGCCGGGTCATCAGCGTGGAGGTAGGCGTGGACGTACCACTTCGTGGTCTGCTGCTGTTTCCGCTGGTCTTCCCGGCGGCCCATGATGGTCTCGTGAGCGAGCGCCGGGTGGCCGCCCTGGACGCGGAGATCGTGCGTGTTCAGCGCGTCCCGAGCGCGGGTATCCAGCAACCACGGGTGCATCGCCTCCCGCTGGAGGAAGAGGTCGTCGTAGGCCTCAACGTCGGGGAGACCGCTCCCGAGGTACGGGCGGATGCCCGACTGACTGTGTTCCTCGGGGAACGTCCCGAACTGCCCGGGAACGAAGACGCCGTGACTGGCCGACACCGCCGCGTGCGTCTCGGGGTCGAGGTGCTGACCGAGAGCGTGCAGGATGGCGTTCCCGCTGACGTAGTACGGGTGACCAATGTAGTCCATTCGCAGCTCCCACAGGACTTGCTGAATCGCCGTCATCGGTCGGGCCTCCACTCGGCGTAGTCCTCGATGTACTGGAGCGCCGTGCTCCAGGACTGCGTCCGTCGCAGGTTCGCATCGAGCGTCATGTCGTACTTGTCGTGGCCGGTATCGAGCGGGTGCGCCGTCAGGCGGTTCCACGCCGACGCCCACGACCGCCACGGACGGCTCCCGAGGCGAGCAGAGGGACACCCGTCCGCCTCGACGCCGATGCGGAGCGCGAACCGTTCGCCATCGAAGACGGTGCGGAACGGAGCGATCTCGCCCGCCGGGTCCACGATGAGCCGAAGGTCGGCGAACTCGTTCCCGGCGCGGTAGTTGTCCAGCAGCGCCGCCACGAGCAGCGTGTGGTACTTCAGGCTCGTGTACGGGTGGTAGACTGACTCGTTGAACGCGGCGGCCACGTCGCTTGTGAGCCACCGCTCGTGGGCCGTCTGTGCGTCCTCGATGCCGATGAGGTCCGCTACCTCGCTCTCGATGGTCGCCCGGGAGAACTCTCCGGGGTCGTAGGCGGTCTCGCCGGTCAGCAGCGAGAGTCGGTAGTGGTCGTCGTGGGTCGGGACGGTCTGCTCCTGCTTCTGCTGAGGCCGCGAGAGCGCCGCCGCATCGCCGTCCGCGCCCTCGGGCACCGGCTGGTTCACGGGAACACCGGCGAACTCCTCACGAGCGTCCTCGTGGCTCTCACCGGTGAACTTGTGGACGTCGTGCCGGAAGGCGGTGAGCATCACGTCGCTCATACTTCCTCCACGCGCTCTGCGAGCGCCGCCTGGAACTCCGGCAGGTACTCGGTCTCCCACTTCTCGTCTTTGTCGTCCATTTTGTTCGTGTTGCCCTTCCCGCGGTCGAAGACGCGGCGGAGTTCGGTCTCGTTGTAGAGTGGGTTCACGAGGTCGCAGTCCACGATCCCGCCGCCGAAGTTCCGAGCCCCGCCGAGCTGGTGCATGAAGTCGGTCTGATGCTCATCGAGGAAGTCGATGGCCTCGGCGAGCAGCGCGACGAACTCGGGCTTGGTCTCCCGGAAGGAGAGGTGCCAGCAGCCGTCGAGGTTCCCGACGGCGTCCAGTTCGGCGTTCCGGAGCGGCTCTCGGTTGTCTTCCTCATTCCGGGAGACGACGTTCCGGTTGATGCGGCGGTAGTGGCCTTCGGCCTGTCCGCGCGTGTAGTCCACGCTGGAGCGGACCGGCGAGAACTGAATCGGGCGGCGCATGAACTTCCCGGGGCGATTCCCGAAGCCGCCGAAGAGGTCGAGAATCACGCACCCGTCGTCGTCATCATCTTCGAGGCACACGCCCTTCTCGTGGTAGCCGGCGTCGAGGTCGCGGTTGTAGACGCCGTCCTTCCGGAAGTTCGCGTTGGCCTCGCCGGGGTGGCAGGCCGTACCGTCACGTTCCTGGACGACCTTCTCCATCCCGTGGCGAAGCCATCCCGAGAGGCTGAACGCCGGGATGATCCCGCCGATCTGGTTCTGCGGGTCGTTGTCCTCGTAGTTGCCGTTCGAGGCGTGGTGTCTGTCGGTCATGATGCTGTCCCCGACCACCAGCAGGTCGGTACGGATTCGCACGAACACGTCGCGGTCGATGTCGATTTCTGTCATTATTTGATTTCTTCAGTTGTCATTCGAGATGGTACACTTCCTTCGCCCGGCCGTAGGGCATGTCCGGGACGGGGTCGCCCCACGGCTCACAGCCAGCGGCGGGGGCGACGTACTCTTCGAGAATCCGGTGGGCAAGGTTCAGCGCCATCCGGGCCTCCTTGACCTGGTCGGCCGTCGGATCGCCACCCCGGAACATCGTGTCCACGGTGATGGCGTACAACGCCGACTCGACGTCGTACCGGGCGTCTTCGAGTTCCATCCCGACGGCCTTGCGCCCGACTTCACGCCACTTCTCGGCGTCGTCCATTCAGGGTTCACCCCCATCTTCGGGCGGGGAGAGCTGCATCGTCTCGATGTCGCGCAGCGTCAGTCGCGCGGATTGGGTCGCAGCATCCGACGTGACGCCCAAGCGGGCGTTGAGGACGACCTCGGTCGCGCCGGTCGTCGGGTGTTGAATCGACGTCTCCCGACAATCGACGCAGAACAGGCGGGCAATGTCCCATCGCGCGGCGTCACTGGTCTGGTGGGCGTAGATCCCGACCGGGTCGCCGTCGCGGACCGTACGCTGACATCCGGTACAGGCAGCTTTCCCACCGGAGCCGACCGCGTAGCCCTCGAACACCTGGTCCGGTGTCGCGGTGACCGTTGCAATCCCGTTCATCGTCAGTTCGGGACCTCGCGCTTGCCGGTGCGAACGCATTCCCAACACGGGAAGTCGTCGCTCAGATTGTCACAGTCGCAGTCGTCGTTTTCGTCCGATTCCTCGGTCGTTGCGAACTCTTGAAGTTCGCGGGTCTCGTTGGTTGCCATGGGTTTCTCCACAGAAGCCCGGCCCGCGTGTCATCAGCACGCGGGCATTTCCTACGACAGGTCACGCCCCGATGGGACCGGACTCCTCAGTTACACCTATGCACCTGTGCCTACTTCAACCTTTGCATAGTTGCATAGCAATGCATTGGTGCATAGATTTAAGTAGGCACAGATGCATAGGTTGAACTGGATGGTACCAGATAGGCCAAATGAGATGGGACGCTACCGCGCCATCATGACTGAAACGGACCGTGAACATATTTCCGGAGAGAGCGACCCTTCGCAACGACAGAAGGACCAAGCAGTGTACCGGGTTCGCCAGCGGATCAGTGAAGAGCTTCCCCATGACATTGAGGTGTTGAAGGATCACCGACCGGACGTGCTTGAAGAGTTGCGTGCAGTCGTTTGCGAGGACGAGTACTGACAACACCAATTGAAGAAATCGAATTTGAAACAAAATGTATGAACTGGTCGCCGATCCCCGCGACGACTGATGCGGCGAATGAAGAAATCGTATAAAGACTAAAATGTACCACCCGCGTACCACGGCGTATGAGCACGGGCGCGGACGACAACGGCGACGGGGACATGGTGAAATTGAACGTGAAGGTCCCGAAGCGCCTTCTCGAAGAGATCGACGAACTGGCCGAGGAGTTGGAGTACACCAACCGCTCGGAGTTCATCCGTGAGGTGCTGCGTGACACCACGGAGCCGATTCTGACGCCCGGGGCACAGGAGGGTGTCTCCGAGGGCTACGCGGACGTGGCGGCGGGTCGGACGATGTCCACGGACGAGGCCCGCGAACGCCTCGGCATCGATCAGGACTGAGGGCTGAACGGTGGCTCACGAGGTCGTTCTGACGGAGACGTTGGTCGAAACGCTGGAGCAGTTCGAAACGCAGGATGCGGAGCGGATCATCAACAAGCTGGAGGACATCGAGGACTTCCCGGATCACTTTCTGGACCGGCTGAAGAACCACCCCGGCTACAAGCTTCGTGTCGGCGACTTTCGCGTGCTGATTGATTGGGACAAGGACAACGAGGTGCTCTACGCCATCGACGCCTTCGAGCGGAAGAAGGAGTACCGAGAACTCGGGAAGTACCGTGAGGTGTGGGGGTCATGGCGGGACGACGCGGAGGGGTGACACGACGTGACCAAGGAGAAAGACGAGGACGCTGACCGTGATCCCGAGTCGAAGGGTGAAATCCACGAGCGGTGGCAGGAGAAGGCGGAGATTTCAAGCCGGTACAGGGAAGCTGAGAGGAAGCTACCCGACGACCCGCGGGATGATCCGTGGGCGTACACGGGGCTCCTGAGTCGAAATCCAGCCAAGAACATCACGCCGCCGCTGTGGGAGGCGATCAAGTCTGAGGCTTACCGCGTCTGCGATTTTTACGACGAACTGGAGACGCCCGAGCATCGCCTCGCAAAGGCACTCGGGAAAGTCCAGCTTCGGCACTACTACTGGTCGGAAGGAAAAAACGACCATCTCACAGAGAATCTCGATGGAGAGGACGCAACGCGGCTGTATCTGTTCTTCGACCTCTCGGCACTCAACCAGTCGGGTGTTGCCCGTGCCATCAACGACCCCGACATTCGGGAGGCGTTGGACATTGAGGACTCGGTGAGTCAGCCGACGCTGAACCGGATGCCGGGACGGATGGACGAGGATACACGACACTACTACGCGAGTGAGACCGAGACGCTGGTTCGGCGAATGCAGGACACGAGGGTCGAACACTGGTTCCGAGACCCGACGCCGGACACGATAGTCACTGACGGTGAGGGGTTTCCGCCGGTCCAGGTGATCGCTCGGGAGCTGCGCTCGAAGACGTTCAAGTACATCCGGCTGAAGCGCGACGACAGCACGGAAGTGACGAAGGACGCCGCTCTCCGGGTGCTCATCGCCGCCGCGAACGGGAACGGGTTCGTCAACGACGCCGCGAAGAACCTCAAGTACAAGCCGTTCTACGACGACGGCGACATTCCGACGGGGCAGAACCTCACCTACCACCTGCGGAAGTCTTCGCGGGAGTCCGTCATGCGGATGTTCCGGGAAGCGAACGAGGTACTGTTCGAGATCGCCTCCAGGCACGACTACTTCCCCGAGGAGGCAGAGGTCGCCATCGACATCACGGACTGGCCGTTCTACGGCGATGCAGACGGCGACGGATTCATTCGCGGAACGAAGCCGGGACGGAACTACTCGTGGGCCTGGAAGTACATCACGCTCGCTCTCGTCGGGAGCGACACGCCGCTGATTTTGGTCGTGCTCCCGGTCAAGGACAAGTCGAAGACGCCGAAGTACATTCGCCGGATGCTCCGTCTGAGCCGGCAACACGTGAACATTGGCCGCGTCTACCTCGACGCCGGGACGGAGTTCTACAACTCGGATACGATTTCGGCTATCACCGAGCAGGGGCTGGAGCTGGTGATGCAGGGCCGCAAGTCGGGAAAGACAGTCAAACACTTCCTGAACGGGATGGCGCGTGCCGATCTTCGTTCGTCGTACTACCCGTACGGCGTCGGCGACCTCGACGAGGACAGCTACTACGCGGTCGGGCTGAAGTCGGACAAGACGGTGAAACTACGGAAGTCAGAAGCTGAAGAGCCGATGGACGACTACACGTACTTCTACACGAACCTGCATCCCGAAGAGGTTCCACCGGAGGAGTTGGGTGAGGCGTACCGGCGTCGGTGGGGCATCGAGACGGACTTCCGCGTGATCAAGGAGGAGTTCCTCGCCAAGTCAGCGTCACGGGACCCGGCGATACGAGCGTTCTACTTCAACTTCGCGGCCCACCTGTTCAACATCTGGACGGTAGCGAACATCCTCCGCGCCGAGGAGACTGGCGAGGCCCTGAGCGAGGGGAAGCAACTGACTGCTGGTGAGCTGATGCAGGCCATCGAGGACGACCCGCACGACCTTCGGATTCCGACCGAACCACCAGAAACTCGACAGGTATTTGGCGACGTTCTCGGGGCCGGTTGGAGCACCTCAGACGCCGACTGATTCGCCGGGGGCGTTGCTGAATAGAATCTCCGTGTTTTCAACTACTGGTAAGGCCATCCAGACGCTCCGGGCTGCGGCCGAACTCGCCGACGAGCGTAACTGCCCGGTCGAAACCGTCGACATCGGCGTGGCCTACCAGCGGGCGCTGGGCCGCATCCGCGAGGCAAACCTGCGGTCGATGGACTACGACTACCACGTCCTCTACGAGCTGATCCGCGAGGCCGGTGAGATCAAGCCCGGCGACCTGCACGACCGCTACGTACGGGTCCAAGAGAAGGTCTACACCGGCGTCACCGCGAAGCCGATCGCCGAGCGCCGGCGTCGGGACAAGCTGCGGAAGCTCGCTGAATACGAGCTCATCGAGAAGGCAGCCAACCGCCACCAGTTCCACCGGGTCCGCGACGCGACGATCGTTTCCGAGCGCGTCCGGCTCCCCGCCCGGACCGTCCCCGACGAGTAACCCTTCTACAGACATATCAGCGATCTGCCGGCAATCGTTCGACGGTATATGTGGCAGGCGGGTGTCGGTGGTCGTGTATGCCGGAGAAAGAAACCACGATACTCGATTACGACGGCAACGAGGTCGACGTCCGCGTGCTGGACACGGGCGGCGACGCCGCCCGAATGGAGATCGA
Organism: Halosimplex rubrum; assembly: GCF_013415885.1. Taxonomy (NCBI): domain Archaea; kingdom Methanobacteriati; phylum Methanobacteriota; class Halobacteria; order Halobacteriales; family Haloarculaceae; genus Halosimplex; species Halosimplex rubrum. The sequence continues at coordinate 3,134,871 of NZ_CP058910.1, read as the reverse complement.
GCACCCCGACGATCGCGAGTGGGTCGTGGTCGTCGACAACGACGGGGAGGTCGAGGCCGAGGTCACGCGTCGCGACGGTGCGCCGGCTGACCTGGAGGTTCCCGAGTGGCTGGAAGACAGGATGTCGCGACTCGCGAGGCCCGCCTGAAGATGTCAGAACTCGTCGCCAGTGATTCGGGGCCGGTGGACCTCGATAGGCGCCGCTCGCTCGTCGACGAGTTCCTCGTAACCCTCTTCGCCGTACTCGTTTCGGAGCCGGAGCGCCGCAACCCCTTTCGGCGTGATCCGGTAGAGTCCGGACCGCTCCGACGGACCGACCTTCGTGAGCAGACCGTAGTCTTCCAGCTGAGGAAGTCGCGTGTTGACGTAACTCCGGTTGTAGTCGATGCGCTCCGCGATGTTTACGCCCACGTCCTGCTCGCCGTCGGAGTAGGCGCCGAGTATCTCGAAATCGACGGGGCGTTTCAGCTTCACTGCCCCATTCTCGGTGGTGCTCATCTAAAAGTACCAACGGTATCCGGCAACTTGGTAGTATCGGTAGCTTACCTTAGCAGCTACCGTCGGTATCTATAAGTAGCGGCCGAATAATAGAACGGATCGGAGCCTCTCCGCCCACGGGTTGCGTCAGAAAACCCAGCGTGGTGATGACACGCCGGGCGGATGGCTTCCGTTCCCCTGACAGGGAATCTCAACGAAGCCATGCGACAGAACGAACACCGGCCTCTTAACTATGGGGCCACTGACAGCAGCAGAGTCGACCGCTCACGCGGTCGTGACACCAGCGACTCGCCGTCCGAGTCCACAAGTAAGGGTTGGGCAGGGACGGAGCCCCGCACGGGCGAACAGTACGACGCGGCCACTGGAATAGGTTCTGGCCGCGGGGGGCAGCGATGACGAGCGTCGCCGAAGCCGATGTCGAGCGCGCCGTGCGCTCGCTGGCCGCCCGACGCTCGTACATCAAGCCCCGCCACGTCGCCCGCGAGCTGGGCGTCGACGCCGACGCCCACCGCTCGATCGGCCACCGCCTCTCCGCGCTGGCCGACGAGGGCATGGTCGAGCGCTGGTCGAACGGCGACTCGATCAACGGGACGACCTGGCAACTCCTCGTCGACGAGGGCGAGCCAGCGATCCGCACCGACGGCGGGCGAGCCGACGACCGCCCACAGTGCGGTATCGACGGCTGCGGTCGCGACGCCGACCGCGAACTAGACACCGATCCGAACTACCTCTGTCGCCAATGTTTCGGTGCGTTTCTAACGGGGCGCGCCACAGCATTTGACGACGGCAGCGAGAACGGCGAGCCCGACGAACCGACGGTTCGAGCCGACGGCGGCCGGGAAATCGCCGGCCACGACCTCGAAGCGCTCTACCAGACCATCAACGCGGTCCACACCGGCGACGACGAGGCGGAGATCGGCGACTACCGCGCGTTCCGCGAGGACAGCTGGAACGGGGCGCCCGTCGAGCACGTCATCGTCGACTACGACACCGACCCCAACTGGTGGGTCATCCCCGACGAGTTCGTCGGGGTCGTGCTCTCCGAGCTGGACCGGCGAGTCAGTGACGTGGGCGAGGGCGATTACGTGGTCGCGGGAGGTGACGGCCGATGAGCTCGTGGACGGTCCTCACGCTCCGCGGGACGGCCGCAGCGGACTACGAGTACAGCCGACGGGACGACCGGGACCCGTGGGACGCGACGGCGGACCTGACGGCGGCGCTGGATGCCGACGACCGCGTCCGCCGGTGGACGACGGCAGACTCGCACGTCTACGCGCGCCTCGACGGCAGCTACCCCGACTTCGGCGGCGCGGAGCGACTCCTCAAACGCTGTAGCCCGGCCGTCGCCGACGCGGTCGTGCTCCGGGCGAACGACACGACCGACACCGGGACGGCCCGCTACTACCCCGACCCGGCGAGTGGGTACTCGAACGACTCCTACACCGAGTACGGCGCGGAGGAAGGCGCCACCGGGAAGATCGCGCTCGCCGTGATGACCTCCCGGCACGGCATCATCGCCCGCGACCCGTTCCACGCCCACGCTGGGCAGCTGGACGACGAGTACCTGGACGACGGTGCCGACCGACTCGGTGGCGGCGAGGACGAGATCGTGACCGACGGTGGCGTCGATACGGACGGCGGGTGCGTCCCGGTCGACGAACTCCGCGATCTCGTCGACGGCTGGGAGGCCCAGTACCAGAAGTTCACCGAGAACGGCGATAGCGATTACAGCGAGGGCGTGGCCGAGGGCGCGCGAAGCGCCGCGGTCGAACTCCAGAACCTGCTCGACCGGCACACCGACACAGAGGATGAGGACCCCGTCCCGATGGCCGACGGCGGCACGCAGGGCGCCATCGACAACGACTTCGGCGACGCCGAGCGCACGCCGCGCGAGCGCCTCGAAGCCGAACTCGACGATGTCGGCGCGGCCACTCACGCCGGGCTGGACGTCGGCGACGTGGCGATCGACCTCGTCACGCGCCAGCCGCTGATGATCCTCGGTAAGAGCGCGGACACGCTCGCCGAGCACTACGAGCGCGAGGACTTCGACCTGGCGACGTACAAGCAACACCCGTACCTGCCGGTCAGCGTCGACGACGCCGTCTTCGAGTGTGCGTTCGTCGGCGGCGTCGACGACCTGCACTCGTTCAGCAGGACGTACGACTACCCCGCCGGCCGGCTGGCGAGGGTCCCGTTCGAACTCGCCGTCGACGACGGAGGTGACGACTGATGGGATCCTGCATCAAGTGCGGGACGCGCTGCGCGGGCCGCCTGTGCCAGACCCACCAGCTGTCCGAGCGCGACGATGACGACGACTTCGGGAGCGACGCGACGTGTCCCGACTGTGGGGGCCCGACGAGCGCCGAGGGCGCCACCTGCCGCCACTGCCGAGGTGGTGACCGATGAGCAACCACGACGACGGCGCCTACGCGGTCGCGTGGCCCGTGCTCGTGACGGTCCTGCTGGCGCTGGCGCTGGCCGGCGTCGCCATCGTCGTGGAGGTGGCCGCATGAGCGCGACCCAGTCGCACTTCGAGCAGTTCCAGCTCGACGCGCTGGACCTCGACGGTATCTCGGTCGCCCGCGAGGACGGGCGTGTCATCGCGACGCGGGACCTGACCGACGACACGGTCGACCTGGAGGACGTCCTCGACCTCGCCGACGACCACGGGATCGACATCCGCAACATGCAGGTCGACATGGGCGACGGCGAGGCCCGGGTCATCCTCGGGGGTGACTCGGCATGAGCGACCTCGACGTTCCCGAGAAGTTCGAGGGTGGCGACTGGCCCTTCGAGGCCAAACGGTACGTCCTCGCAGAGGCCAACACCGCCGCGGACCTCCGCGATGAGATCGACGCGATGGCGGGCCTTCCCGCTGACGAGTACCCCGACAACGGCGCCGGTCGGTTCACCAAGGACCAGCTCGCGGCCATCGTGATGGCGCTGGGCGGGCCCCGCGGCGCCGACGTGGAGGCCGAGGCATGATCGCCGGCACGCTCGTCCAGCTCGAAGAGCCCATCGACGTGCGTCTCGACTCGACGTTCGCCGACGACGGCTCGCTCCCGGCGCTGGAGGTGTCGACCACGCAGGACAGCTTCGACGGGCGCCCCGTCCAGGCGGGCACCGTCGCCGGCACGGTCATGACCAACACGGAGGACGTGTTCGTCAGCCACGGGCCGGACGACGACGACCATCGCATCGTGACCGAGCCCAGCGAGGCCACGACGCCGGTCGCGACCGACTGGGTCGCCGACGTGACCGGGACGGGACTCATCGCCATCGAGTCCGTCCAGGGGCCCGGGAAGTACGACTTCCCGCTGGACCTGTTCGCGGCGCGCACCGGGCGCACGCCCGAGCGCCTGGAGATCGATGTCGAGAAGCTTCACATGTCGTGGACCGACGCCGGGACGCTTGGCGACGTGTGGATGCGCGGCGCCGACGGCGGCGACGGCGCCACGATCGACTATCACCAGCAGGCCAGCGCCGACGAGCCGGCGACCATCGGCTTCGGGTTCACGCGACCGTGGAACAACACGGTCATGGAGGGCGTCGTCTACGAGAGCGGGTACGTCGCCGTCTACAACGAGGACATGCCCTCGGCGTTCGTCCGGTTCGTCGAGGAGGAGCTGCTGGCGTTCACCGACGTGGCCGACGGCACGGCCGACCAGGCCACGCTCGGCGAGTCCAGCGATCCCGAGTGCGACCGGTGCGGACGCGAGACGGACACCGTCGACGACTCGGGCTACTGCATGGTCTGTCGCGACAAGGTCGACGAGGAGGGCGGAAGTGAGGACGGGTACGCCAACCTCGACACGGTGACTGAGGCCGACGGGGGTGCGGCCGATGGCGAGTGAGGAGTTCCCGTTCGAGCAGGGCGACGATGTCCTCGTCCGGGCCCGCGAGCACGGCACCCACGGCACCATCGTCGCGAAGTTCACGGCCGAGTGCAAGGCCATCACGGAGCGGCCCGGTCCGCGCTCGGCTATCGCCCGGTTCGACCTGCCGTTCGGGACGATGAACTCCGTCACGATCAGTCCGTTCGAGGGCGAGTTCGAGGTGGTCGACGATGTCGAGTGAGCACGCCGACGTGTCCGACGCGTTCATCGAGGCGCTCGCCGACTACCGTGCAGGCCGCCCGCCGACCGGCGGCGACGTGGAGTCGTTCGAGAGCTGGCTCGGTCAGGAGCCCGACCACGACGACGAGATCGCGCACGTCCCGGCGCTGCTGGGCATGTGGCTCATCTGCCCGCTGGAGAAAGCCCAGCTGGGCGAGCGGCCCCGGCCCGACCGAGCCGACGGCGAGTGGCTGCTCGTCGACGAACGCGCGCTCGTGGACGTGGAGGAGAAGCGATGACGAGCGACGAACCGTTCGAGTGGTCGCGGACGATCGCCAACGGGTTCGAGCGCTGCGTGTGGTGCGGGATCGTCTTCGGCGCCGAGGACCGGGACGACGACATCCGCGGCAAGGAGCACCCGCCGGGGATCGGAGGCGGCCTCAACCACACGTACGGACCCGTCCGCGATCGGAGCGGCCAGCAGTACGAGAGCGTCGGCGCGTCCGAGCCGGGCTCGTACCTGATGCACGTCGACTGCTACCTCGAGTATCACGCCGAGGTGGCGAGCGAGGAGAACGAGTCGCTGCACGAGTACGCGACCGACGGCGGTGTGGTCGACGGCGACCTGGAGTCCGGCGAGAGCCTCGGCGGCTACACCGACATCCGAGAACTGCATCCGAAGTACACCCGCGTCGGGTGCATGTACTGCGACGTGGAGATGTGGGTTCACGTCTCCTTCGCGTACGTCCACGACGAGGGAATCTGTGACGACTGTGGCGAGATCGAGCCCGAGGCGTTCGTCGACCCCGCGGAGGTGCGTGTCTGATGGCGGCCCATACCCTCGCCGAGGCGACCGTCTACGGCTTCGGCCTCGCCCAGCAGTCTCGCCGGGCTCGCCTGGTCGTCCGGACGGACAACCACGCCATCCACGCAGCCCACGAGCTGCAGCGGCGGGCCGGCGACGGCCTGGAGTGGCACACGGAGGCGTCGGCATCTATCGACCCGCGGGACACGCGCGACCGCGTCCACATCCAGCCCGGCTACAGCGAGTTCCCTGACGCGCGGCTCGTCTGCGAGTGGCACGCTCACGCCCCGCGGGCGTACGTCTACTACCAGGAGGGCAGCGACTGGACCGAGCGACTCGCGTGGGAGACCCATCCCGCGACGGGCGTCGAGCTGACCCACGGTTCCCTGCAGGAGGTGACCGCGTGATGGCGACCGTCAACCAGCAGTCGGGCATCTGCTGGGTCTCGGGCCACGCCCGTGACCGCTGGCGCAACCGGACCCACGCACGACTGGACGACCTCAAGACCGCCTGGTACGAGGCCACTCCCGTCGAGTACCCGCCGGCGAAGGGCGAGACCTACGCCCGGTACCACGCACCGACCGACACGGTCCTGCTCGCCCGCAACGGCGAGCTTGTGACCGTCATCGAACTGACCGACCGACCCGCAGACCAGCAGGAGTTCGTCCGCGACCAAGCGGAGGCCCCGAACGCATGAACCAGCTACAGAGACAGCCCTACGACGTGGAACCGTTCGACCCCGACGAGGACGATGTCGACGAGTGGCTCGAAGCCCACCGCGACGCCCTGGAGTACGAGGCCGCGAGCGACGCCCCCGACGCGTGGGTGTTCGAGCGCGCCCTCGCCTACGTCGAGTCCGGGGAGGTGTCCTCGTCGTGAGCGTCCGCGATCTCGCCGTTGGCCTGGACGGCCGACAGCAGACTCGCGCGGAACTCCCGGCGGGACATCTCCTCGACATCGACCTGGCCCTCGCCGAGCTTCGCGACGGCGTTGTCGCGGCGCTCCCGAGCCTGCTGGGTCGCCGGCTCCCCGCAGCGGGGGCAGTACTCGTGATGGGGCGCCAGCGGCTCCCGGCAGTTCCCGCAGGGTCGGCGCTCGTGGTCGACGCCGTCGTCGGCGTCGCCGACGCCCGCGTGGGCGAAGATGTCGGCGTTGTGCTCCTCGGCGGCGATGTGCTGGTAGGTCTCCCACATGTCGGTGTCCACGTCCCAGTGGACGCGGTGCTCGATCTGGGCGCGGGTGAAGTCCTCGCGGACCATCCGCGAGACCGCCGAGTGGCGGAAGTTGTGGGGGTTGACCGGCCGGTCGACGCCGCCGTTGTCGGCGCCCTTCCGCAACTGCTTACGGATCGTCGACGGCGAGATGGCGCCGTCCTCCTCCCACGGCGGCTTGTTGCCGTGGCCGGGGATCTTGTGGAAAAAGGCGGCGTCGTCCTCGTCCGGGCGCGGATGGACCTGTCGGAGGTAGGTCCGCAGCGTCGTCTTCGCGTCGATGATGGGGTAGTTCGCGATGTCGGCGCCCTTCAGCCCGACGGCGTCGGCGTTGGGGCGATAGGTCGCCTGCTCGCCGTCGAGATCCACGTCACCGACGCGGAGCGACCCGAGCAGCGAGAGCCGGGCGCCCGAGTCGGCGAGGAACTCGATCAGGGCGATATCGCGCATGTTGTTCGCGCCGTCGACCATCGCCGAGATGTCCTCGGGACGGAGCATGTCCTCGGGGGAGACCTTGTTGTCGGGCGGCGGCGTCAGCTCGTAGTCGTCGGCCCACTCAGTGCCCTCGATGTCGAGGGCCTTCAGGAACTTCCGGACGACGAACTCGACGTTCCGGATCGTCCCGTCGGAGAGGCCGGGCTCGTCGCCCATGCCGTACTCGGGGTTCCGGCGGAGTTCGAACACGTGGGCGTCCATGCCGGCCTCGTCGAGGTCAACGATCGGCTGGTCGAGGCGCTCTGCGGTCTTCCGGAGGTTCTTGAGGTACTCGGCGAGCGTGCCTTCGGCGACGTTCCCGTCGAGGGACTTCGCGAAGCGCTTGACGTGCGGCCGGTCGACGGGATCGTGCCGGTCGACCTTGCTGAGCTCGCGCTCGGCGCGTTCGCCGAAGCCCTGGAAGTCGTCCAACCCTGCCATACCCGTGCGTCTGAGGCGAGTATTATGAAACCCAGGTACGGAAAAATAACCTTTTTGCTGTCTATCACCCCCCTGGGTCCCCGTTGTATCAATCTTTCGCCGGGACCGGATCCGGCCGCGCCCGCCGGTGTCCCAACACCCTTCCCGCGCGAGGGTAACCGTCCGCCATGGTCGACGAGGGAGACGCCGCCCCCGATTTCACCGCACCGCTGGCCAACGGCGACGTGTCGCAGTTCACGCTCTCGGAGCGACTCGACGAGGCGCCGCTGGTTCTGGCGTTCTTCCCCGGCGCGTTCACGGGGACCTGCACGCACGAGATGGAGACCTTCGAAGACCGGCTCGCGGAGTTCGACGACCTCGGGGCGACGGTGTACGGGGTCAGCGTCGACACGCCGTTCGCGCTCGACGAGTTCCGCGCGGACAGCGACCTCACGTTCGGGATGATCAGCGACACGAACCGACGGATCGTCGACGCCTACGACCTCGCCATGGACTTCGCGTCGATCGGTGTCGACGACGTGGCCAAGCGAGCGGTGGTCGTGATCGACGGCGAGGGCGTCGTCCGGTACGAGTGGGTCGCGGGCGACCCGAGTATCGAACCCGACTACGACGAGGTGCGCGACGCCGTCGCCGCGCTGGACTGACGGCGAAGCTCCCGAGCACGAGGGGTTTTTGCGCGCCCGGACGGACAGTGGGGACATGAGTGACGACCAAGACGCGGTCGACGGTCAGTCGTACGACCCGGACGCGGAGCACGCCTTCCCCGACGAGCGGCTCAACGAGGTGCTGGCGTTCGTCGAGCGCGACGAGGAGATCCGGACGTATCTCGACGCCCAGAACGTCAACCCCGTCGCGCGGATGCGCTACAACGACCACGGCGCCAAACACGTCAGCATCGTCCGCAACCGGGCGCTGACGCTGTACGAACTCTGTTACGAGGGCGGCGTCGAGTTCAACGGCGCCGCCGAACAGGACCTCGACGCCGACGACGAGCCGGTGATCGTCGCGCTCGCGGCGACGCTGCACGACATCGGCCACGTCGTCCACCGGGACGAACACCCCTACTACTCGATCCCGCTGGCGGCCGACCTGCTGGACCGGATCCTGGACGAGTGGTACGACACGGCCGACGCCGTGCGCATGAAAGGCGAGGTGCTGCACGCGATCCTCTGTCACCACACCGAGGAGACGCCGCTGACGACCGAGGCGGGGCTCGTCCGACTGGCCGACGGGCTGGACATGGAGCACGGCCGGTCGCGGTACCCCTACGAGCGGGGCGGGCGCGGCATCAACACGGTCTCCAGCCAGGCCATCGAGTCGGTGACGCTGAAGCCCGGCGACGGGGCGGCGGTCCTCGTCGAGATCGAGATGCACAACGCCGCCGGCGTCTACCAGGTCGACGAACTCCTGAAGGCGAAGCTCCAGGGGTCGGGGCTGGAGGACGACGTTCGGATCGTCGCCGTCAACACCTCCGACGGCGGCGAGAACATCGTCGAGCGGATCGAGCTGTGAGCCGGCGGCGAACCGTCGCTGTCGGGAGTCCCTGAGTCGCGGACTGCCGGAAGTGCCCGCCGGGGACGAAACGCCCTTTCGGTCGTAGCCGGACCGGTGGATCGTGAGCGACGGCTCGGGTGGATCGCTGCGGCTGTTCGGCAACGCCGAGTTCGTGGCGCTGGCGGGCACCGCCTTCGCGCGGTCGCAGGCGTACTCGACCATCGCGATCGCGCTGGCGCTGTACGCCGACATGTTCGCCACCTCCGGGACCGTCGAGGGGCTGTTCGGCACCGCCTTCGCGCTGGTCCAGCTGATCATCGTCCTGCCGCTCGGGCGGAAGATCGACACCGGCAACGCCAAGCGGTACCTGCTGGTCGGGCTCGCGCTGAACGTCCTCGTGTTCGTCGGGTTCGCGATGGTCGAGACGGTGAGCCACGTCGTCCTGATGCGGGTGTTCCAGGGCCTGGGGGCGAGCCTGCTGTGGATCACCGGCTCAACCGTCGTCGGCGAGATCAGCCCCGACGACGAGCGCGGCCAGTGGCTCGGCACCTACAACCAGGTGGGCGCCTTCTCCAGCCTCGCCGGCGACCTCGCGGGCGGTATCCTGCTGGCGACGAGCGGGTTCACGCTCACCTACAGCGTGCTCAGCGGCGTGACGCTGCTGGCGTTCGTCGGCGTCTACGCCTTCCTCCGGGACGACCCCGGCGGCCAGGCCGACCCGGAGGAGGCCACCGGCGTCGAGACCCTGCGGATGCTGCTCGGCCGAGCGGCCATCCGCGCGCTGGTCGTCTTCCGGCTGGGCCTCAGCTTCGGGAAGATGGCGGTCATCCTCTTCCTGCCGATCTACGCGCGGACCCGCTTCGGCATGAACCCCGTCCTCGTCGGCGGTATCCTCGCCGGCGGGAAACTCACCAAGTCGCTGACCCAGGGGATCGTCGGCTCGTACACGGACAAACTAGGCCACAAGCACGTCTTCGTGTTCGTCGGCGCGGTGCTGTACGCCGTCGGCGCGGCGATCATCCCCTTCGCGGAGTACGCGGCCGGGTGGTTCGCGCCGACGACGGTCGCCGTGGCGGGCCTGTCGACGACGCTGCCGCCCGCCTTCTTCCCGCTGTTCGGCGCGTTCGCCGTCTGCGGGGTCGCCGACAGCATCCGCCTGCCGGCGAGCATGGCGCTGTTCGTCGAAGAGGGCGAACACTTCGACGCCGTCGCCGGGAGCATGTCGCTGCGCTCGATCGCCTGGAAGGTCGGGCAGGTCGTCGGCCCGGTCTCGGTCGGCGCGCTGTGGGACGCCACCTCGGTGTTCGTCGCTTTCTTCACCGCCAGCGCGTTCATCGTCGTCGCCGCGGTCGCCTTCGTCGGCCTCTACAGCGTCGAACCCGCACCCGAGGGCGTCGCCACCCCGGGCGACTGACCGCCCGAGGCGGCGGCGAGCGGTCGGCCGAGAGCCGCCGACGGCCCCGCCGGTCCGACCTGACGGGAACCCGGTAGTACCACGAGCATGTCACTGGTTGGCACAATGATTTTTACCGTTCCACACCAAGGGGAAGTATGAGCCAGACCCCCGTCGACGGGTCCGACAGGGAGGGTCGGGCCGTCGGGGACACCGACCGGGGAACCGAGTCCGACTCCCTCGCCAGCCGCTTCGCCGCACGACTCCGCTCGGTCGGTCGATCCCTCCGCGCCCGGCTCGGATCGCTGACCGAGGACGAGGAGCGCTCGACGTTCGAGCGCGCGCAGTCGATGGACGGAGGGGGGACAGCCGACCGCGCGCGCTCGGTGCAGTGCGTCGGGCTCACGGAGGAAGTCGTCGAGGGCGACGGCCGCGCGGTCACCGACGACCTCGTCCGCGCGCAGGCGGCCGAGGCACCCGACCGGGACGGGCCCTCGGAGGACCGCCCGGAGCTGGTCGTCAGGTGGACCGACGACGAACTGACCCTGTCCTCGCCCGACGAGCCCGACGCCCACATCACCTCGACGTACTGGGAAGACGTCGAGCCCTGAGCCGGACGGTCGCGGAGGCGGCTACTCGGACTGGCCGACGCGGAGGACCTGCACGAGCGAGTAGACGGGGACGCCCTCGATCTCTTCGACGCCGCGCTTGTCGGTCAGCACCGCGCAGGCGACGGGCTCGCCGCCGCGGTCGCGGATCGCTTCGACGGTCTCGGTCATGGTCGTCCCGCTGGTGATGGTGTCGTCGACAACGTAGCACTCCCGGTCGCGGATCTGAGCGAAGTTCCGGGAGAAAGAGCCCGAGAGCTCCTCGCTCTCGCCGTCGTCCCACTGGTGTTTGCTCGGCGCGTAGGTACCCAGGTCCGTGTCCAGTTCGCGGGCGACCGTCGTCGCGATGGGCGCGCCGGCCTTCTCGATACCGATGGTCAGGTCGACCTCGTCGCCCTGCTTGGAGAGGAGGTCGGCGACGGCGCGGCCCACGTGGGTGAGTCGGGCGCTGTCGCGGCCGATGGCGCTCCAGTCGACGTGGATGTCGTGGGGGCTCTGGGGCTTCTTGGCGCTCGTCGTCGCGGTCGTGGCGCCGCTGCGCGAGACGAGCCAGGAGGCCGTCTCCTTCGAGACGTTGAGCTCGTCCGCGATCTCTCCCTTCGAGAGGCCCCCTTCGGCCAGCTCCGCCGCGCTGTCGATGAGATCGTCGATGTTCTTCATGCGTCTTAGCTGTGCCTTCGCACGCGGGGGTGTTACCCGTTGTGGGTTCCCGTCGCCGTCTCACGCTCCGCGTACGCGACCGACTGCGCTCCGACCGCCGTCCCCGGGCCGGCCGCGGGGTGCGAGCGCCGATCCCAACCTACACAACGGGTCCCGACGGTAGCTTCCGACAATGGAACGCTACGACCAGCTCTATCGCCTCTACGAGGAGTTCGACGCCGAGCGACTGCGGGCCCACCAGGCGTTCGTCGATCTCTTCCCGCCGCTGGACTCGCGGGTCGCGCTCACCTACTGGGAGGACGCCAGCGACGAACTCGACGACCTGCGCGGGGAGATCTGCGACGCCTTCCCCGGCACCGGCGAGACCTACGCCGACGTGGCCGCCCACGCCACCCGCGACCAGGCCTTCGCCGGGCTCGACCTGGCGACGAAGTACGACCGGTCGGTCAACGCCCTCGTCCTCGACGTGGACGAGACGCTGCGCTCGGCGGGGACGACCGACAACGAGATCCCCCGCGAGACGCTGCACCTGCTGACGGAGTTCCACGAGGCCGGCGTGCCGATCGTCGTCTGCACCGGCCAGACGCTGGAGAACGTCAAGGGCTTTCTCGGTCAGGGGCTGGGCAACGCCGTCGTCAACTCCGGCGACGTGAGCGTCGTCTACGAGAGCGGCACCGGCGTGTTCACGCCCGGCCACGGCCCCGAGACCAAGCGCCTGCTGTACGAGGATCTGGACGAACGGGTCCGGACGGTGTTCGACCGCCTGCGCCAGCGCGTGCTCTCCGAGGCGCCCGAGACGGTCGCCCGCGGCTGTCACCTCCAGGGCAACGAGTTCAACGTCACGCTCAAGCCGAACTTCGAGACCGGAAGCGACGCCGCCGTCGACGTGGTCGACGACGCGCTCGTCTACCTGCTCGACCTCCTGGGCGTCGTCGTCGCGGACCGCGTCGACGCCGCTCGACCGGCCGAACCGGCCGACCGCGACGAGGAGGGCGCCCTCGGCGCGGCCGCCGGCGAGTGGACCCGCGCGTTCTACGCGACCCGGGACCCGGAGATCGAAGCGGTGCTCGACGACCGGGACGAGCTGCCGGGCGAAGCGGGCCCGGCAGACATGGAGGTACCGGCGGCGGTGACGGAGTTCCTCGGTCGCGTGGACGTGGCCTACTACGAGGGCGACGCGGCGGAGGTGGTGAGCCGCGAACTCGACAAGCCCGGCGGCGTCGAGGCGGCGTTCGAGGTGCTGGGCGTCGAGGACCCGTTCGCGCTCGTGCTCGGCGACAGCAAGAGCGACCTGCGGGTGATGGAGTGGATCGCCGAGCGCGAGGCTGGGATCGCCGCCGCGCCCGAACACGCCTCGACGGTCGTTCTCGATCACGTCCGGGAGCGCGACGACCTGGTCTTCCCCGCGGGCGACGCGGGCGACGTGCTACGGACGGTGTACGCCCTCGACAAACTGGTCGCCGTCGAGTGAGGGCGCCGGTGTCGTCGGCCGACGGACCCCCTCGGCGACGAGCGACTCGCGTCGAGAGACGGCGATATTCGCCGTCGAGCGGTTCCGTACGTCCGACCGAGTCGAACGAAGCGGGGGGCCGTTCGACCGGGGTCGGTGTTCAGCGTCCGATCGCGGGAGATTTACGGGAGTCCGTGAGTAGGTTTCCGTGAGAACCGAACGGAGTCAACACTATGGTCGATATCTCATCTGTCAGGCTCGGCATCGTCGGTCTGGGTAACATCGGACACCACCACGCGGAGCGGTTCGTCGACCAGGGGGCCAACCTGGTCGGCGGCGTCGACATCGCGGAGGGGGCTCGGGCCTCCTTCGGCGACGAGTTCGGCGTCCCGACCTACCAGGACCACCACGAACTGTACGACGAGGTCGACGCGGTCGCCGTCACGACCCCCAACAAGTTCCACGAGCAGTACGTCGTCGACGCCCTCGACCGGGGCCTGGACGTGCTCGTCGAGAAGCCGCTCGCCAACACCCTGGAGGCGGCCGAGCGGATCGCCGACGCCGCACACGCCGTCGACGGGTTCTGCATGGTCGGCTTCCACACCCGCTTCGAGAACCCCGTCGAGGTCATCAACGGCTACCGCCAGGAGGGTCGGTTCGGCGACCTGAGCCACGTCGAGGCCAACTACATCCGCCGCCGGGGCGTCCCCGGCCGCGGCTCGTGGTTCACGAGCAAGGAAGTCGCCGGCGGCGGCGCGCTCATCGACATCGGCGTCCACGCGGTCGACCTCTCGCTGTACATGCTGGGCTACCCGGACGTCGAGGAAGTGTCGGGGGTCACCCGCTCGCAGTTCGGCGGCCGCGACGACTACACCTACATCCAGATGTGGGGCGACGACCAGGGTCCCGAGGGGTTCAACGTCGACGACTCCGCGACGGCGTTTATCCGCTGTGCCGACGACCGCACCATCTCCCTGGAGGTCGCCTGGGCCGTCAACCGCCCGAAGAAACAGGAGTACATCCTCCGCGGCACCGAATCGGGCGCGACCTTCCGCCCCGGCGAGGGCGTCACCTTCCACGAGTCGGGCACCCAGGGCGCCGGCCACATGGTCGAATCCGAGGTCGAGACCCGCAACGAAGACGCCCACGCGGCCGAGCAGACCTACTTCCTCGAACACTGCGCGCGCGGCGAGACGCCCGAGCGCAACACCGTCGACCAGGGCCTCACCGTCCAGCGCGTCCTCTCGGCCATCTACCGCTCCAGCGAGACCGGCGAGGCCGTCCCCGTCGAGGACTGACCCCCCGCGGGCGTTCTCGACGAGCGGTTCGGTCCGCGAGCCCGCCTCTCCTCACCGTCTCTCGGGCCCGACGCGTCGCCGGCCCGGACGGCTCTGAGGAAAGACTTAACTCGGAATAGAGTACTCATTTTTACCAACTGATGAAAGCGATCGCTGTCCAGCGGGGCTCGGAAGGGCCGACGGTGGTAGAGAAGCCGCGACCGACACCGAACGAGGGCGAGGCGCTGCTGCGGACGCTCCGGGTCGGCGTCGACGGCACCGACCACGAGGTCATCGGCGGCTCCCACGGCGGGTTCCCCGAGGGTGAGGACCACGTGGTGCTCGGCCACGAGGCCGTCGCCGTCGTCGCGGACGCGAACGGCACCGACCTCGACGAGGGCGACGTGGTCGTCCCGACCGTCCGGCGGCCGCCCGCGGAGGGGACCAACGACTACTTCGAGCGCGGCGAGCCGGACATGGCTCCCGAGGGCGAGTACGTCGAGCGCGGGATCGTCGGCGAACACGGCTACATGGCCGAGTTCTTCACGAGCCCGCCGGAGTATCTGGTGTCGATCCCCGAGGACCGTTGGGAAGTCGGCTTCCTGGTCGAGCCGATCAGCATCACCGAGAAGGCGATGGAACACGCTTACGCCTCGCGGTCCGCGTTCGAGTGGACGCCCGAGTCCGCCCTGGTGCTGGGCAACCGGTCGCTGGGTCTGATCACGCTCGCGATGCTGGAGTACGGCGTCGACAGCGACCGCTCGTTCGCCGCCCACGACTTCGAGCGCACCTACTGTCTGGGTCGCCGGGAGCGGCCGGACCCGACGGTCGACATCATCGACGAGATCGGTGCGACGTACGTCAATTCCAACGAAACGCCCCTGGAGACGGTCCCCGAGACCTACGAATCGATGGACTTCGTCTACGAGGCGACCGGCTACGCCCCCCACGCCTTCGAGACGGTCGAGGCGCTTTCGCCCAACGGCGTCGGCGCGCTGCTGGGCATCCCCGACTCCTGGGAGTTCGAGGTCGACGGCGGACGGATCCACAACGAGCTCGTCCTCCACAACAAGGCGCTCGTGGGGACGGTCAACTCCCACGTGAAACACTTCGAGGGCGCGGTCGACACGCTGGACGAACTCCCCGACTGGCTGCTGGCGGACCTCGTGACGACCGTCGCGACGCCCGACGACGTGGCGCCGGCCTTCGAGTACGGCGACGACCAGATCAAGGCCGTCGTCGAGTTCGACAGGCTGTGAGCGGTCACGGGACCGCTGCGGGCGACCGGCGGGGCCGCTCGACGGCGACGCGCTCGCCGCGGCCGACCGGCGACCGCGCGAAGGGACAGACTGATTTACTCGGTGGCGAAAGAGGGAACCGACATGGCTGGTGACGACCTCCTCGCCTCGCTCGAAGCCGTCTCCGAGCGGTTCAACTTCGGGGAGTACGAGGCCAAGGCGTACCTCACGATCCTCGAACACGGTCAGGTGACCGCCTCCGAGATCGCCGACTACACCGACATCCCCCAGCCGCGCGTCTACGATACGGTCCGCAGCCTGAGCGACATCGGCCTGGTCGAGCTGCAGGAGTCGCGGCCGATGAAGGTGCTGGCGCTCGACCCCGCCGAGGCGTTCGACGACCTCCAGGAGTCGCTCGACACCCTCGTCGACGGGCTCGAACAGCAGTACACCCAGCCGGCCCGCGGCACGGAGGCCGTCTCGCTCGTCAAGTCCCGCCCCACCATCCTCCGATATCTCTCCGAGGTCATCGACTCCGCCGACTACGAGCTGATGCTCTCGCTGACGCCCGAGCTGCTGGAGCGCTTCGAGAGCCAGCTCCGGCGCCAGTACGAGGACGGCGTCGCCATCGAACTCCTCATCTCGCCGGCGGCGGAAGTCGAAGCCCCCGCCGAGTACGACTACGACGACCTCGCCAGCACGGTCAAGCAGCGCCGCGGCGTCACGACGCCCGTCGTCGCCGTCGCCGACGGCCGCTACTCCATCTACGCCACCCGCGAGAGCCTCAAGGGCGACACCGACCGCTACGGCGTCATCTTCGACCGCTCGGAGCTGGGATTCCTCGTCTCGATGTTCATGAACACCGTCCTCTGGACCACCGCCGAGACGGTCCGGACGGACGGCGAGGAGTTGACGTTCCCGCGCCGCTACGGGACGATCCGCCGCGCGATCTCCGACATGGTCGACCTCGACGGGGAGTTCTACGCGACCATCGAGGGACGGGACGTGCTGACCGGCGAGGAACTGGTCGTCGAGGGGAAGGTCGTCGACACAAGCATCACCTCCAGCCTCGAGGAGGCGTCGCTCGTCGTCGAGACCGACGAGGGGCGGGTCACCGTCGGCGGACAGGTCGCCGCGCTCGAGGACATCGAGTCCTTCGAGATCCGCATCGGCCGCGACTCCCCGCCGGAACCCGCCGACTGACGGCTGGCTGGGACGGCTGTCGAGGTCCGAACACCGAACTGCGGCCGAGGCCACGGAGCACTCACGAGCGGCGGCTCCTCGTTCGAAATCGAGAGAACGCGAGTGGGGACGGACGAACGCCAGTGAGCCGCTCTCCCCCCTCGAGGTCGAGAGGCCAGCAGGGACCCTACATCCCCCATCGAACCGCATTGTGTCCTCACCGCCCCAACGGTATAAATCTTGAACTTTTCACCCGGAAAGAATTCCATTCCGCGGATACCGTTCCGCAAGACCGAAGTAATTCCGAAGGGTATGGAATCCGATAATGACACCGAGTGACGGATCGGTTCGACAGTCCCAGGGGGGAGCGAGGTGAGTTCGGAGTCCATCGTCGGCTACGTGCTCGGGTCGTCGGTTCGGACGGACGTGTTGCTCGCGGTGGTCGCCGAGGAGCGGTCGATGAGCGCGCTCATCGACACGGTCGACGCGAGCGAGTCGGCGGTCTACAACGCCGTCGGCGACCTCGAACGCAAGGGGTTGGCGCGTTCGCTGGAGGCGGGCTGGGCGGCGACGGGGAGCGGGCAGTTGGTCGCGGACCTGCTCGAACAGCAGGGGAACCTCTGTCGGCTGCTCGCCGACGACTACTGGCGCGAACACGACGTGTCCGCGCTCCCCAGGCGGTTCCGGATCAGGCTGACCGAACTCGCCGGCGCCGAGGTGGTCCGCGCCTCGGACACCGACCCCCACGCGGTCGTCAGGGAGGTCCGCGACCGGGTCGAACGGGGCGGCGCGAACGTCGACATCGTGACTCCGATCTACCAGGCCGAGTACGAGGCCGTCATGCCCGACGCCGCCGACGCGCGACTGCTCGTCGACAGGAGCGTCGCCCTCGACGCGCTCGAACGCGCCGGCTCGCCCGGCGAGGCCGACCAGTGGACCGACACCGCCGTCCGCGTGCTCGACGTGGACGTGGGTATCGCCGTCACCGACGGGGAGATCATGCTCTCGCTCCCCACCATCGACGGCCGGTGGGACTCCCGCACCGAGGTACTGGCGGCGGACGACCGCGCCATGGAGTGGGGCCGGGACCTGTTCGAACACTACTGGGACCGCGCGACGCCCAACGACGAGTTCGTCGCCGAGTACTTCTCGTAGCGCCACCGACGGTCCCGGCCACCGCCCGGACGACCGTCGGACGCCCGGGGATTCACCGATAGCGCCCGGCCGAACCGTCGTCGACGCCCTCGATACCCACGTGGGAACGAAATCGTGACAGAACGAACACCCGGAACTCGGTTTCGGCGATTTCAACGACACTGAATCGCATTCAGTCGGCTTCCGTCTGTGACGACCGTCGACACTACCGACGAATTATGTAACCGTTGCAAGGGGAACTATTAACCCGTCTCCGGGGGCCACTGTATCACATGAATCGGGACCGTCGCGAACGGAGGGCGGGGCGATGAACCTGGAGGGCCAGACCTGCCTCGTCACGGGGAGTTCCCGCGGCATCGGGAAAGGTATCGCCGAGGACCTCGCCGACCGCGGCGCGGACGTGGTGGTCAACTACCGCTCGTCGGCGGCGGAGGCCCGGGCGGTCGTCGAGTCCATCGAGGACGAGGGGGGACGGGCGGTCGCCGCCCAGGCCGACGTGTCCGACTTCGACGAGGTGCAGGCGATGCGCGAGGAGATCGTCGACGCCTTCGGGCCCGTCGACGTGCTCGTCAACAACGCCGGCATCACCGTCGACAAGAAGTTCGAGCACATGACCCGCGAGGACTGGGACGCCGTCATCGACGTGAACCTCGGCGGCGTCTACAACTGCACGAAGACGTTTTTCGACGACGTCAAGGAGTCACGCCACGGCCGGCTGATCAACATCTCGTCGGTCGTCGGCCAGCAGGGCAACTACGGGCAGGCCAACTACGCGACGACGAAGTCGGGTCTGTTCGGCTTCACGCGCACGCTCGCGCTGGAGATGGCCTCGTCGGGATCGACCGCAAACTGCATCGCCCCGGGGTTCGTCGCGACCGACATGCTGGAGGAGGTACCCGAACGAGTGCAGGAGAAGATCCTCCGTGAGATACCGCTCAACCGCTTCGCGACGGTCGAAGACATCTGCGGTATCGTCTCGTTCGTCGCCAGCGAGGAGTCGAGTTACATGACCGGACAGGTCATCGGCGTCAACGGCGGCATGGAGTGGTGAGATGAGCCAGGAAGAGACAGACGACACGACAGAGACGGACACAGTCGACGCGGGCGAGGACAGCGAGGAGACGGCCATCGAAGAGCTTCGCCGACGCCGCGAGGCGTCGCGGGTCGGCGGCGGCGAAGAGCGCATCGAACGCCAGCACGCCCGCGGGAAGATGACCGCCCACGAGCGCGTCGAGTACCTCCTCGACGACGGCACGTTCACCGAAGTCGACGCCTTCGTCGAGCACCGCTCGACCAACTTCGGGATGGACGAGAAGGAGTTCCCCGGTGACGCCGTCGTCACCGGCTACGGCGACGTGAACGGGCGAAAGGTGTTCGTCTTCGCCCACGACTTCACCGTCCTCGGCGGCTCCGTCGGCGAGGTGGTCGCCGAGAAGATCTGCAAAGTAATGGACCGGGCCGTCGACGCCGGCGTCCCGGTGGTCGGGCTCAACGACTCCGGCGGCGCGCGCATCCAGGAGGGCGTCGACTCGCTGGTCGGGTTCGCCAAGATCTTCGAGCGCAACACCAAGGCCTCGGGGATGATCCCCCAGATCTCGGCGATCATGGGGCCCTGCGCCGGCGGCGCGACGTACTCCCCGGCGCTGACGGACTTCACGTTCATGGTGCAGGACACCTCCCACATGTTCATCACCGGCCCGGACGTGATCGAGACGGTCACCGGCGAGCAGGTGTCGAAGGAGGAACTCGGCGGCGCGGGCTCCCACTCCACGAAATCGGGCGTCGCCCACTTCGCCTGCGAGGACGAGGAGGCGGCGCTGGACGACATCCGGCGCCTGCTGTCGTACCTCCCGCAGAACAACATGGAGGACCCGCCGCGGGTCGCTTCCTGGGACGACCCCGACCGCGAACTCGACGGGATCACCGATATCGTCCCGGAGGCGCCGCGCAAGCCCTACGACATGACGCAGGTGATCGACCGCGTCGTCGACGAGGACTCCTTCTTCGAGGTCCACGAGAACTGGGCGCGCAACGTCGTCGTCGGCTACGCCCGCATGGACGGGCGCGTGGTCGGGATCGTGGCCAACCAGCCCCGCGTCAGCGCGGGCACTCTCGACATCGACGCCTCGGAGAAGGCCGCGCGCTTTATCCGCACCTGCGACTCGTTCAACGTCCCTATCGTCTCGCTCGTGGACGTGCCGGGGTTCATGCCCGGGACCGACCAGGAGCACAACGGCATCATCCGCCGGGGCGCGAAGCTCATCTACGCCTACGCCGAGGCGACGGTGCCGCTGCTCTCCGTGGTGGTCCGGAAGGCCTACGGCGGCGCCTACATCGTCATGTCCTCGAAGTTCCTCGGCTCGGACGTGAACTACGCCTGGCCCGGCTCGGAGATGGCCGTGCTCGGCCCGCGAGGCGCCGTCAACATCCTCTACCGCGACGAACTCCAGCAGGCCGAGGACACCGACGCCCGCCGCCAGGAGCTGATGGACGAGTTCCGCGAGGAGTTCGCCCACCCGTACGGCCCCGCCAGACGCGGCTACCTCGACGACGTGATCGAACCGACGGACACGCGCAAGCGCCTGATCTCCGACCTGGAGATGCTCGAACGCAAGCGCGAGGACAGCCCGCCGAAAGACCACGGCAACATCCCACTGTAATGGCCGAATCAGCGCTCTCAGACGGCGAGGAATCGAACGCCGGTGAGGCGGCGACCGACGGATCCGACGCCGAGACGGTGACGCTCACCGTCGGCGGCGACGAGGCGTCGCTGTCGATCCCCGCCGACGCCGACGAGGCCGAAGCCGCGGCCATCGCCTCGGCGGTCGGTGCCCACCTCCACGACCGGCAGGTCGCGGCGGCCGCCGCGGCCGCCGATGACGACGAACCGGACCGGGCGGACGCCTGGAAGCTCGCCGGGCGGATGAAGTCGATGGGGCGGAGCCGCTGGCCGAAAGACGTGCGCGAGGGCGAGGAGTGGAAGGCCAGCGCTCGGTCGTTCTACTGAGGGGCGTCTCCCGGGAGCGGGTCGCACCGTCCCGGCCCGCCGGCGACTCTCGCCACCGTAACACCCACATTACAGCCCTCCGAGTACCCGCACATGACAGTCGCAGTGATCGGCGCGTCGATGACGAACTTCGGCGAGCGCGACGCCTGGATACAGGAGCTGATCGCCCAGGCGGGCGAGGCCGCGCTCGACGACGCCGGCGTCGCCCCCGACGACGTGGAGCACCTCTACGTCTCGAACATGGCCAGCGGCGAGTTCGAGGGCCAAGGCGGGATCATGAACGCCCTCGCACACGACCTGGGCGTGATGCCCGCCTACAGCGAGCGGGTCGACCAGACCTCCTCGTCGGGCGGCGCCGGCATCTACGAGGCGTGGCAGTCGGTGGCCTCGGGCGCCAGCGACATGACCCTGCTCGTGGGGGGCGAGAAGATGACCCACCGCTCGACCGCCGAGTCGACGGACATCATCGCCTCGATCACCCATCCCGCCGAGTACAAGCACGGCCTGACGCTGCCGTCGTTCGCGGGCATGACCGCGCGGCACTACCTCGAACGGTTCGACGCGCCGCGGGACTCGCTGGCGAAAGTTGCCGTCAAGAACCACAAGAACGGCGTCGACAACCCCCACGCGCAGTTCCGCAAGGAGATCACCGAGGAGACCGCGCTGGAGAGCCCCATCGTCGCCGACCCCCTCCGGCTGTACGACTTCTGTCCGATCACCGACGGGAGCGCGGGGATGGTGTTCACCACCGAGGAGCGCGCACAGGAGATCACGGACGACTACGCCGTGATCTCGGGCATCGCGGGCGCGACGGACACCCACGTCGTTCACGAACGCGACGACCCCACCGTGATGGGCGGCGTCGTCGACTCCAGCGACCAGGCCTACGAGATGGCCGGGCTCGGCCCCGAGGACATCGACGTGGCGGAGTTACACGACATGTTCACCATCCTGGAGTTCCTCCAGATGGAGGGCTGTGGCTTCGCCGAGCACGGCGAGGCCTGGAAGCAGATGGAAGAGAGCCGCACCGAGCGGGACGGCGAACTGCCGATCAACACCTCGGGCGGGCTCAAGTCGAAGGGGCACCCGCTCGGTGCGAGCGGGGTCGCACAGGGCTACGAGATATACAAACAGCTCGTCGGCGAAGCGGGACCGCGACAGGTCGAGGCCGACACCGCCCTCGCCTGCAACGTCGGCGGGTTCGGGAACTGCGTCATCACTACCGTCATGGAGGCCGGACGATGAGCTTCGACGCCTACGTCTGCGAGAACGGCCACGTCACGTACCCCGGACACACGCTGTGCCCGGTCTGTGGCGCGAAACAGACCGAGACGCTCGATCTCACTGAGCGGACCGGCGAGGTCGTCACCTGGACGAAGTCCACGGCGACGCCGCCCGGCGTGCGGGCGCCGAACACCATTGCGATCGTCCAGTTCGACCTCGCCGAGGCGGACCTCGCGGACGACTACGTCCGCGCGGTCGGGCAGGTCACGACCGAGGCGGTCGAGACGGGCGACGCGGTCGAACCGGTCTACGTCGAGGAGCTTCGGGACCCCGAGGCGGGTATCAAGGTCCCGGAGAGTCAGGACTGGGACGGCTATCGGTTCGAGCCGGTGTAGCCGCGCGCGGACCGGCACCTGTTCGAAGCGTTCGCGGAGAATCCGGACCGGCGAGAGGCCGGTCCATCCCGCCGGGGTGGCAGGGGTGGTGGGTCGGGGTGGCTGACAGCAGGGGGTCAGTCGGCCGACGCGATGGGTGCTCGGTCGCGGTCGTCGACTGAACCGCGCGCGTCCCCGGCGAGGGCAGACAACCCATCCGCTACCGAGCGGTACTCCTCGCCCGCCGCGTGCGGGTAGACGGCGGCGAGGTCGCCCTCGTCGTAGACGGCGAGGGTGATCGCGGGGAAGACCAGCCAGTCGCACAGCTCGCCGGTGTCCGGGGCGTAGCACTCGCGCGTCGCGAAAAACGGCCGCAAGCGCGCGCCGCGGTCGCGCGCCCACCGCGAGAACGTCAGGTAGCGGTCCCGCGCCGCTACGTCCGCGGGGTCCTCGCGGCGGATGCGCTTCGGACAGGTCGTCACCTCGAACGAGTCGACCTGCCCCGCCGCCTCGAGTTCGCGCAGTCTGTCCGCGAGCCGGTCTCGCTGGCGCGCCGCCGGCTCCGGGAGCGTCTCCCTGAGCGACAGCACGACGCGCCGGTCCCCCCGCCGCTCGGTTGGCGTCATGGGTACTCGGAGTATACACGCCGCGGATAATAAATCATTATGTTTTTTCACATACTCTAACTCGAACGGCCGTTCGGCGGTACCGTTCGGAGTTTCGGGCCGTGGGGAAACCCGTTCGACGAGGCGGGAGAACCCGTTCGACGGGCGCGGGCTACTCGCGGTCGGAGCCGTCGGGGCGGTCGTCGCTCGACGAGGTGTCCGGGGACGACCCGTCGTCGCTCCCGTCGCCGCCGTCGTTGCCCGAGTCGTCGCCCTCGCCGTCGGTGGGATCGTCCCCGGCACCGGGCAACTCGTCGAGGTCGCGCTTTATCGACTCCAGTTCGGCGTCCACGTCGACCGAGGCGGCGTCGTCCGTGTCGTCTCCCTCGTCGTCGAGCGGCGACGGCTCGTCGGGGGCGTCCGTCGCGGCCGGGTCTGTCCCGTCCTCGGAGGGGGTACTCTCCCGGATCCGGCGCTGGATCTCCGCGCGCAGTTCGCGGGCGTCGTCGAGCAGTTCGGCGGCCTCGTCGTCGTTCGGCCGACCCTCGACGGCGTCCTGGAGACCGACCAGCGCCTCGTCGAGCCGCGAGAGCGTCGACTCGCTGGCCGATTTGGCCCGCTCGCGCAGCTGTTCGGTCTCCCGACGCGCTCCCTCGGCGCCGTCGGCGAGCCGCAACGCGCGCTGGAGGAGTCGCAGGGCGCGGATGTTCGTCTCCAGGACCAGGATGAACCCGGGGATAGCGACCTCGCTGGTGAACCGGCGCAGGTCCCGCGGCGTCGGGAGGCGCGGCCCGTCGTCGGGCCGCGGGGGCTCCAGTTCGTCCTCGAGTTCGCGGAGCGTCCGGACGAGGTCGGCCACCAGCCGCGCAAGGTCCTCGTCCGAGGAGTCGTCTGCCATGTCCCGTCCTTCGGGGGCCGACGGAAAAAACGTCACCACTCGCGCGACAGGCGGCCGACAGGACCGGGCCGACCCGAAGATTACGGGTCCACGTCGGGGAACTCGGCGGGAAGCGGCGCGGGGCGGCCGGGGTCGGAATCGACGGTCGCGAACGCGCTCTCCGCCGAGGACGTGCGGACGGCCGCCATCACGTCGAGGACGTGGCCGGCGAGCGCACCACCGGTGCGGTGCTCCCAGTCGCCGCGGACGGCGAACGCCAGGTCCGCCACTCCCGCGCCGCGACCGGCCGTGTACTCGTGGGTCAGCGGGACCGTCTCCCAGTCGTCGTCGGCGTGGTCGCGCACCCGGACCGGTCCCTCGAAGTGGTTCGGGTCCGGCAGCGCCAGGGTCCCCTCGGTCCCGTAGATCTCGAAGGCGGGCGAGGGGAGCGTCGACGCCTCCACGTCGAAGCTCATCAGCAGGTTCGCCGTCGCGCCGCTCGCGAAGTCGACGACGCCGGCCTCGTGGGTCGGCACCTCCACGTCGATCTCCTCGCCCTTCCGCGAGTCGCTCCCGATCGTCCGGGTCTCGCGGGGCCGCGAGACGGAGCCGGCCACGCGCTCGGCGCTCCCGAGCAGAAAGACGAGCGCCGTGAGGTAGTACGGCCCCATGTCGAACAGCGGGCCGCCGCCCTCCTGGTAGTACAGGTCGGGGTTCGGGTGCCAGAGCTCGTGGCCGGGCGACGTCCAGTGGGCGGTCGCGCCGACCGGCTCGCCGATGCGGCCCTCGTCGAGGACCTGCCGTGCCGTCTGGAGGCCCGCGCCGAGGACCGTGTCGGGCGCCGACCCGACGAGCAGACCGGATTCGGCGGCCCGGTCGCGGATCGCCGCGACTTCCTCGGGCGTCGTGGCGAAGGGCTTCTCCGTGTAGACGTGGTTGCCCGCGTCCAGCGCGTTCGTGATGACCTCCGCGTGGACGCTCGGCGGTGTCAGGTTGACGACCGCCTCCACCGCGTCGTCGTCGAGCAACTCGTCGACCGCCATCGCCTCGATCCCGTGTTCGGCGGCCGTCTCGCGCGCCAGCTCCGCGTCCAGGTCGGCACAAGCGACCAGGTCGAAGGCGTCGTGGACGTCGTCCGCCGCGAGATACCGGGAGCTGATGTTACCACAACCGACGAGACCGACCGAGAGCGGATCCATGGTCTGGCCTACGCGAGCGAGTTAATCAATCCCCCGACTCCGGACGAACGTTCCGCCGAGCGGTTCCGCCCCCGCTCCCGGACACCGAAACCGACCGCAACGCTTATTTCTTTAGGTTCGCCTAAATCGGGATATGGAAGCAACGGACGAGTCGGCGGCGGGGGGTCGCCCTCGGGTCGACGAGATCGACGGGGACGCGCAACCGGACTTCTCCGACTGCCCCGAGATCGCCGCTCACTCCGCGACGGAGACGCGAACGGTGTTCGTCGAGGCGGACAACGGCGACGGCTGGATCGCGACCGACCTCACGGTCGAGATCCGAGAGTAGCGCTCACTTCTCGGCGGCTTCCGGGGTGACCAGCGTGTCGTCCTCGAGGTAGTGCTCGACGTGGTGGGCGTCCTCCTCGACCTGGACGAGGACCTCGCGGAGGATCTCGGCGGTGGCGTGGTCGCCCAGATCGGCCGCGAGCTCGACGTGCTCGCGGAGGCTCTCGATGTTGTCCCCGAAGATCGCGAGGTCGTGCTCCAGCGACGTGCGGACGTCGTACACGTCGTCGCCCTCGAACTCGACGGGCGCCGTCTCGGCGATGTTCACCGGGTTCGAGACGGGCGTCCCGCCGAGCGCCTGGAGCCGCTCGGCGAGCTCGTCGGCCGCCTCCTCGGCGTGGTCGGCCGCCTCGCCCAGGAAGACGTGCAGGTCGCGGAACTCCGCGCCCTCCACGTTCCAGTGGTGTTTCTTCAGCTGGTGGTACAGCACGTACGTCGACGCCAGGTCCGCGTTCAGCGCCTCGACGATCTGTTCGGCCTTCCCCCGTTCGAGCCGCAGCGAGTTCTCCTCGACCGTACCGGCCTCCTGTAGAACGTGCTTCTGGGTGCTCATTGCGTTCCGATCGACGGTCGCTCGACGCATAAAGATTGCCATTCCAAAAGTATTTTTCCGATTGTTCGAAGTTTAATTCAGGTCTCAGAACCCGATCGTCGCAAACGCGTTCTTCGTGACAGTTCAGGGACGAGTCAAGACGATCGCGGCGTCCCCGTCCAGCCGCTCGGTTTCGACGCCCGCTTCGGACGGGGCGGCCCGCGCCTGCGCGTCGTGAACCGCCAGGAGAGCTCCGTTCTCGCTCTCGTTCAGGTCGAGGTCGTCGGTGAACTCCTCCCAGACGTGGGCCGGCAGCGCGAGGTAGTACGCCCCTTCGGTCCGACCGACCAGCGGGTCCTGATGGAAGTAGTTGCGCCACTCGTAGACGATGTCCTCGACGCCCGGCAACTCGCGGACGTTCGACTGGTGCGTGCGGACGATGGTGGTCAGGCGCTCGACGGCGACGCCGTGGTCGGCCGCGACCGACTCGACGACCGCGTCGTCGAAGGCCGCGAGTTCGTCTCTGGTCATTCGCCGACACTGGGCGCGCCAGTGCATTTACGATTGCGCTCCGTCCGGAGAGGCGCGCATCCCCTGCGAGCGAGTTCACGAAGCGGGCGACCGACCGGGGGTTCGAGGTCGAGGTCCGCGAGTTCCCGGAGGGGACAAGACCGCGGCGGACGCCGCCGAGCCGGCGGATGTCACCGTCGAGTGACCGACGCCGCGGGGTGTGACCTCCCGGGCGGTCCGGTTCGCGACGGCCGGTCCGCCCGTCTTCCTGCGATGTGAGAAGCCGGGCCAGCTTATAAAGCCGGTCGGGGCGAACTCCGGAGTAGATGGGCGAACTAGCGACACTGTTCGGACCGAAACGAGTCGCCGTCGTGGGCGCGACCGACCGGGAGGGGTCGGTCGGGCGGGCGATCACGGCGAACCTCCTCGCAGACTTCGAGGGGGACGTGGTCGCCGTCAACCCCACGAAAGACGAGGTCCTGGGACTGGAGAGCCACGACGGCGTCGGGGCCGTCCCCGACGTGGACGTGGCCGTCGTCGTGGTCCCGCCCCCTATCGTCCTCGACGCCATCCGCGAGGCCGCCGAGGCGGGGATCCGCGACGTGGTCGTCATCACCGCCGGCTTCGGCGAGTCCGGCAGCGAGGGCGCCCGCCGCGAGCGCGAACTCCGGGAGCTCGCCGCCGAGTACGACCTCAACGTCGTCGGACCCAACAGCCTGGGAATCATGAACACCGGGGTCGGGCTCAACGCGACGTTCGGCCCCGAGAACGCTCGGAAGGGGTCGATATCCTTCATGAGCCAGTCGGGCGCGTTCGTCACCGCCGTCGTCGACTGGGCCAACGACCGCAACCTCGGCTTCCACAACGTCGTCTCGCTGGGCAACAAGGCCGTCCTCGACGAGTCCGACTTCGTCCGCGAGTGGGGCGAGGACCCCGAGACCGACGTGATCTTGGGCTACCTCGAAGACGTGGTCGACGGCCGCGCGTTCGTCGACTCGGCCCGCGAGGTCTCGCGGGACACACCCATCGTCGTCGTCAAGTCCGGCCGCACCGAGGCCGGCGCCTCCGCCGCGGCCTCCCACACCGGCGCCATCGCCGGCTCCGAGGAGGCCTACGAGGCCGCCCTCGACCAGGCCGGCGTGCTCCGCGTCGACACCGTCCAGGACCTGTTCGACTTCGGGTCCATCCTCGCGGGCCAGCCCCTGCCCGAGCGCGACGGCGTCGCCATCGTCACCAACGCCGGCGGCCCCGGCGTGATGACCACCGACGCCGTCGGCGACTCGGACCTCTCGCTCGCGTCGTTCACCGACGACACTGTCGAGCGGTTCCAGGACGCGCTCCCCGACGAGGCCAACGTCTACAACCCGGTCGACATCATCGGCGACGCGCCCGTCGAGCGCTTCGCGGAGGCGCTGGACATCGCGCTCGCCGACCCCAACGTCGGCGCCGCCGTGGTCCTGGCCTGCCCGACGGCGACGCTCTCCTACGAGGCCCTGGCCGACGCGGTCGTCGACCTGCAGGCCGAGTACGACACGCCCGTCGCCGCGACGCTGATGGGCGGCTCGTCGGCCCGCGACGCGAACGAACGGCTCTCGCAGGCCGGCATCCCGACGTACTTCGACCCCGCCCGCGCGGTCCGCAGCCTCGACGCGCTCCGGGAGTACCGGGCGATTAGCGAGCGGGAGTACACCGAACCGGAGACCTTCGACGTGGACCGCGAGGCGGCCCGCGAGATCCTCGAATCGGCCGCCCGCCGGGACACCAACCGGCTCGGCGTCGAGGCGATGAGTCTGCTCGACGCCTACGGCATTCCCACGCCCGACGGCGAGATCGTCGACGCCCGCTCGGACGCGGTCGAGGCGGCGGAACGGATCGTCGGTGGGGACGGTGAGGACGGCGGAGGCGGTGACGACGGCAGAGGCGGAGACAGCGAGGTCGTCATGAAGATCGTCAGCCCGGACATCCTCCACAAGTCGGACATCGGCGGCGTCGCCGTCGGTGTCCCGCCCGAGGAGGTCGGCGACACCTACGAGGACCTGGTGACTCGCGCGCGCAACTACCAGCCCGACGCGACGATCCTCGGCGTGCAGGTCCAGGAGATGGTCGACCTCGACAGCGGCGTCGAGACCATCGCCGGGATGAACCGCGACCCGCAGTTCGGCCCGCTCGTCCTCTTCGGCCTCGGCGGCATCTTCGTCGAGGTGCTGGAGGACACGACGCTCAGGCTCGCGCCCGTCAGCGAGCAGTCGGCCCGCGAGATGATCGACGAGATCGACGCCGCGCCGCTGCTGCGGGGGGCGCGGGGCCGCGACCCCGTCGACGAGGCCAGCGTCGTCGAGACGCTCCAGCGCCTCTCGCAGCTGGTCACCGACTTCCCCGCTATCGTGGAACTGGACATCAACCCGCTCGTCGCCACCCCCGACGGCGCCCAGGCCGTCGACGTGCGACTCACCATCGACCAGGAGCAACTATGAAACCGATATTCGTCACCTCGACCGGAGAAGGCACCGGCAAGACAGCCATCGCGATCGCCGTCGCGAAACTCGCCCAGGACCGCGGCCTCGACGTGGCCTACTTCAAGCCCAAGGGCACCCGCCTCAAGAGCCCCGTCGGGAAGACCCGCGACGAGGACCCGCTGCTCGCGAGGGAACTGCTCGGCATCGACGCCGATCTGTCCGAGCTCGAACCCGTCGTCTACTCCCCCGCGTTCATCGAGGAGGCCATCCGCGGCAACCGCGACGGCGAGGTCCGCGAGCGGGTGCGCGAGCACTTCGACGCGCTCGACGACGACTACGACCTGGTCGTCGTCGAGGGGGGCGGCCGCCTGGAGACCGGCGGCATCGTCGGCCTGACCGACCCCGACGTGGCCGAACTGCTCGACGCGCGCGCCCTCGTCGTCGGCGGCTACGCCAACCCGGCCGACGTGGACGGCGTGCTCGCCGCCGCCCGGCAGTTCGAGGGGCGGCTCGCCGGCGTGCTGTTCAACGCCGTCGCCGACGCGAACTTCGACTCGCTGAACACGGACGTGGTGCCGTTCCTCGAAGCGCGGGACATCCCCGTCCTCGGCATCGTCCCGCGCGTGCAGGAACTCGCCGGGATCACCGTCGCGGATCTGGCCGACGCGCTCGACGCCGACCTCCTCAACCCCGAGGCCTCGACCGACGGCTTCGTCGAGCGGTTCGCGGTCGGCGCGATGGGCAGCGACGCGGCGCTGCGACACTTCCGACGGATGCGCAACGCCGCGATGGTCACCGGCGGCGACCGCTCCGAGATACAGGCCGCCGCGCTCGAAGCGCCCGGTATCGAGTGTATCGTCCTCACCGGCGGGCTCAGGCCCTCGGGCGCCATCCTCGGCAAGGCGGCGGAGGCCGACGTGCCGGTCCTGCTCGTCCAGTCCGACACCAGGGTGACCATCGACCGCGTCGAGGAGGTGATCTCCACCGGTCGGACCCGCGACCCGGAGACCGTCGAGCGGATGGTCGACCTCCTTGCCGACCACGCCGATCTGGCGGGGCTGCTCGCGGACGGCGAGTCGACCCTCGACACCGATCCCGAGACGGGGAGCGACCCCGACCCCGTCACCGACGACGACACCGACACCGATACCGACGGGGAGTGACATCGCGGCGACCGGGGATCGACGGACCCGAAACGGTCCTCGTAACCGGGCCCTGCCGGTCCGGCGACGGCGTCGAGACGGGGTAACGCTGTCTTACCCCGACATCGGGGGAACATCGGACGGCGAACGATCGCGTACTCTTTTAATCTAGCGAACCCGCGTTTCCGATGGAGCCAGTCGGCTCCGTAGTGTCACACGCTGGGGCGTCCCGCCCCACCGTTCCCCTTTGTCCCGGAACGACCGCCCGACAGCGGCCGCCCCGTCCGGTCGGAACCGCTTCGGGTCCGAGACGGGTCACTCCGTCGGAAACGCGTCGGTCGGGAGTCGTTCGCGGACGCCGACGACGGCGTCGCGGGGCTCGTCGATAGTCAGCGGCGGCAGCGTCCACACCGGACGTTCGGTCATGTCGGCGAGCACGTCGGGGTTGGTCCGCTGGGCGACGGTGGCGCCCTCGTACTCGTCGAGGACGACGCCTTCGACCGCACAGCCGCGGCGTTCGAGCGCTTCGACGGTCAGCGCCGTGTGGTTGAGCGTCCCCAGCCCGGAGCGAGCGACGACCAGTGCGGGCACTCCGAGGTCCGCCACGAGGTCGACGACCTCCCGGTCGTCGGCCAGCGGGACGCGCAGCCCGCCGATCCCCTCGACGACGCCGACCGCCGCCTCGGCGAGTTCCCGCTCGCATCCCTCGCGGATCGCGTCGTACGAGAGATCGACGCCCTCGCGCTCGGCGGCGACGGCCGGCGCGAGCGCCGGTTCGAGCCGTTCGAGACAGGTCGCGGCCGCGTCCGTCCCGCAGGCGTCGGCGACGAAGCCGGCGTCGTCGTCCGGCGGATGGCCTGTCTGTGCGGGTTTGACGGCGCGGGCGTCGACGCCGACAGCCCGGAGCCACCCGACCAGCCCGGCGGTCACCACCGTCTTCCCGACGCCGGTGTCCGTGCCGACCACGGCGAAGTCGGTCACGCCCTCGGCGGACAGTCCCTCCGCCTTCCCGTCGGTCACAGCAGTCCCACCTCCCGGCCGGCCGACTCGAAGGCGTCGAGACAGCGCGCCACCTCCTCGTCGGTGTGGGTGGCCATCGGGGCGACGCGGATCCGGGCGGTCCCCTCCGGCACCGTCGGCGGACGGATGGCCGGCGCGACGATACCCGCCTCGGCGAGTCGCTCCCCCAGTTCCAGCGCGGCTTCCCGATCGCCGACCAGTACCGGGAGGATCTGCGTCTCGCCGAGTACCTCGTACCCCATCGACGCCAGCCCTTCGCGGAGCGTCGCGACGATGTCCCAGAGCCGCTCGGCCCGGTCTGTCTCGCGGGCGATCCGGAGCGACTCGCGGGCGGCACCGACCGCCGGCGGCGCCAACCCCGTCGAGAAGACGAACGAGCGCGCGGCGTTCAGGAGGTGCTCGACCAGCGCCTCGTCGCCGGCGACGTAGCCACCCTGGCTCGCCAGCGCCTTCGAGCACGTGCCGAGCTGCACGTCGACGCGGTCGGCCAGCCCCTCGCGCTGGACGACCCCGCCGCCGTCGCCGAACAGTCCCGTCGCGTGGGCCTCGTCGACCATCACCCACGCCCCGAACGCTTCGGCGGCGTCGCAGATCGCGTCGAGGGGAGCCACGTCGCCCTCCATCGAGAACACCGAGTCGGTGACGACGAGCCACTCCTCGTCGCTCCCGTCGTCGAGCGACCCCGCCGCGCGCTGGGCCAGCTTCGCCCGCAGGTCGTCGGGGTCGGCGTGGTCGTAGACGACGGTTTCGGCCGCGCCGACGCGACAGCCGTCGACGATGCTCGCGTGGTTGAGCTCGTCCGAGAACACCACGTCGGGGCCGAGCGCCTCGATCGTCCCGACGTTGGCGGCGTAGCCCGAGGAGAACAGGAGGGCCCGCTCGCACCCCTTGCAGTCTGCGATGTCGCGTTCGAGCGCGCGGTGGAGCCCGGTGTCGCCGGTGACGAGTCGGGAGGCGCCGGCGCCGGTCCCGACGGCGCGAGCGGCGTTCTCGGCGGCCTGCAGGACGCGGCGGTCGCTCGCCAGCCCGAGGTAGTTGTTCGAGGCGAACACGAACCGCTCGTCGCCGTAGTCGGGGGCGCCGCCGCGCGGGTCCGACGAGAAGCGGGTCCGGGCGCCGACGGACTCGGCGGGGTCGAGGTGGCGGCGCAGCCCCGCGCGCTCCCGTTCGCGCAGTCGCGCGTCGAGGTCGAAGCCGCGATCGGTCATACCCGTGAGCGGGACCCGCTCGCCCCTCGTCCTTTCGGTCCCGGGCGCTTCTGTCCCCGGTAGCTCCGCCTACCCGTCCAGATACGAGACGAAGACCATCCCGTCGGTCTTCAGCTCGTACTCGACTCCAGTCGCGAGTTTGTTGTAGTTGAACGGGTCGGTCACGACGTGGTAGCCGTTCGGCGTCTCGCGAGTGAGGGCGACCTCCGTGTGGTCCCGCAGGTCGTCGACGAGCGCGTCGCGGTCGGCCGCGGTCGCGTCGTCCAGATCGAAGACGAAGTTCGTCTCGTCGCGGCAGGCGTCCGACTGCAGAGTCGACACGAACTCGCCGTCGACCCGCTTGAACTTCGCCCGGACGCCCTCGTCGCCATGGATCCGCCCCTCCAGCCAGTCGTCCATCGACCGCCGGAGTTCGAACGTCGCCTTCAGCGCGTCGCGGGCGTTCGCGGTCAGGTAGAGCCTGAATCGCTCGTCGAACCGGCTCGCCGCGTGGTCCAGCTCGGCGGCCTTCCGGTCGAGATCCGACTCGTCCTCGACGACCTTCCGGATCGCCGGTGCGGTGTTGCTCGTCGTCCCCTCGTTCTCCTTGGCCCGCGCGAGCGCCACGAGCAGGTACACCCGGTCGCCGCCGAACTCGCAGTACTCGCCGAACGGCTCCGTGTCGACCATAGCGGTCCTGGGCGGGCAGGGGACTAAACGCTGGTCGAAGCGTGCGAACGGTGAACGAAGTGCTGCGGGGACGCGACCCGCGGCTCAGAAGCTCGGCATGACGTCCGCGGGGCCGTAGACGCCGTAGTCGCCCGCGCGGTTCCGGAGGACGGCCGCTTTCAGGTAGCCCAGCGCGGGGCCGTTGACGTTGGCCGCCATGCTCGTCGCGTCGTCGAGTTCGAAGGTGTTGGTGCCGCGCTCGCCGTCGAAGGTGGTCCCGGTCACGCGGACGGTCGTCGTCGTCGGCTTCTCGTCGGAGCGCACGTCGAGGACGCCGCCGACGGACACGTCCTCGGCGTCGCAGATACCCGCCCGCTCCAGGAGCACGTCGTCGGCGTGTTCCATGTCGCGGAACTCCAGCCGGCCGCCGTGCTCGTCGATAAGCGCCTCGATCTCGGACTCGCTCATCTCCCGAGCGCGCTCGATGTCGTAGCCGTCGAGGTGGGCGATGTCCTCGCGGACGGTCCCGCGGTTGTCTTCGTATCCCGACTTGAGGCCGACGCCCCACCAGATCTCGACGCTGTCGACTTCGACGAACGACTGGGCCGCCAGCGCCGCGGCGCCGGTGAGGAAGCCGGGTGTCGCGCCCGCGCCGCAGACGAAGGTGATGCCGCTGTCCTCCAGACGGTCGGTGCGGTCGTCGAGCATCCCGATGACTCGCGAGCGCTTGAGCACGTCGACGAGGACGCCCCCGTAGTCGGCGTCGGCGAACCGCTCGGCGACCCGCGGGATGAAGTCGTGTTCGAGGTTCGGGAGCGCCAGCAGGACCGCGTCGATGGCATCGCTCTCGGCGATCACGTCGTCGATCGGCGTCTCGGTGGGTTCGCCCTGCGCGCTGGCGACGATGCCGGCGTCCTCGCCGGCCTGTTTGACGCCGTCGCTGGCGGTCCCGTCGTCGCCGACTGAGCCGCCCTCCGCGGCCGTCGCTCCACCGTCAGAGCGCGGCTCTGACGAGGTCTCGCTCGCGTGGCTCGCGAGACCGCCGTCCGACGCGTAGTCGCTCTCCGGGGTCGCGGGCGTGTCGCCGTCCGCTTCGGGGCCGGAGGCGATGTTCCCCTCGGTCGCGTCGAGGAGTTCGTCCACGTCCAGACCCGAATGGTCGACCGCGACGCCGTTGCGGTCGCAGGCCGCGACGGGCGTCAGGCCGCCCTTGTGTCGCGCCACGTCGAGCGCTCGTCTGCCGATGCCACCGGTGCCGAGCACCGCGAATGTCACGTCGTCGTCCATGTGTCTGAGGTGAGTCCTGAAACCGCGTCGTCAGTCCGAAACGTTGCTGGTCGCGCTGCCCGCGGCGGTCTCCGCGTCGGCCGCGTCGCCGCCGTCGGGTTCGGCCGGTACGTCCGCCCCGCTCTCGTCGTGGCGAGCCTTGACCGCCGCCGGGTCGAAGTCGTTGGCCTCGGTGTTGGGTTCTAGGCCGGCGCGCTCGACGACCTCGATGTCGTCGGCGGGGGACTGGCCCTCGGTCGTCAGGTAGTCCCCGGTGAGCACCCCGTCGGCGCCGGCCTCGAACGGGAGGTGCTGTTCGTCCTCGTCGAGGTTGGCCTCGCGACCGCCGGTCAGCCGTACCCGCGCCTCGGGGTGCAGCAGCCGGTAGACCGCGACGGTCGCGACGATCTCCTCCGTGGTGATGTCGGCGCCGTCGTCGAACCGCTCGCCCAGCGGCGTCCCCGCGACCGGATTGAGGACGTTCACCGGGAGCGAGGAGACGCCGACCTCCTGCAGGGCGACCGCGGCCTCGACCCGGTCGGTCGGGCTCTCGCCCATGCCGAGGATGACGCCGGCACAGAGGTCCATGCCGGCCTCTTTGGCGACCTCTAGCGTCTGCACGCGGTCCTCGAAGGCGTGGCTGTCGACGATCTCCGGGAAGAAGTCCGGCGAGGTCTCGATGTTGTGATTGTAGTGGTTGAGTCCCTCCGCAGCGAGGATCGCCGCCTCCTCCTCGGTGAGGATGCCGAGCGAGGCGTCGACCTCTACGTCGGTCTCGTCGCGGACCAGACGGATGGCTTCGAGGACTTCCTCCCACTCCTCCGGGCGGTGTTCCTTCGAGACGCCCTTCTCGGCGACGACGATGCCGAAGCGCTGGGCACCGTCGCGTTCGGCCCGCTCGGCGGCGTCGAGGATCTTCTCGGGACCGAGGAAGCCGTAGTTGTCGATGCCGGTGTCGAAGTGGACCGACTGGGCGCAGAAGCCGCAGTCCTCGGCGCAGTCGCCGGCCTTGGCGTTGACGATCGAGCAGGCGTCGACCGTGCCGTCGCCGAACTCCGCGCGGACGGCGTCGGCCGCCGCCGCCAGCTCGTCGACCGGCTGTGCGATCAGTGCCAGTCCGTCGCGGCGGTCGAGGCGCTCGCCCGCCAGCACGCGCTCGACGGCGTCGTCTATCGTTCGGTTGCCGGTCTCGTAAACCACGATCGGTGTATCGGTTGACGGCTGCAAAAAAGTTCCCCAGCGAGCGGGCGGCCGGCGGTCGGCGGCGTCACTCTCCCCAGTAGAACCGCGGCGCGAGGAACATGTACCCCAGCGCCGCGACGAGGAGGAAGCGGGGGAGGACGCGCCCGTACGCCAGCGGCGCGGCGATGGCGGCGGCCTGGACGACGCCGAGGACTCCGGCGTCGCGGGCCAGCAGTTTCGGGTAGGGAACCGGTGCGACCATCGCCACCGAGAGGACGGCGGCGACGACGAGCAGGCCCGGGACCCAGGTCAGCCCGGCGAGGTAGGCGGCGGCCAGGATGGTCGCGCCGAGCGTGTTCTGGATGCCCGGGCGGTTCTCCCCCTCGCCGACGAACTCGCTGTAGAGGCTGGTCCGCAGGACCGAGAAGACGACGAATGCGGCCCCGACGCCGACGGCCGCGACGGCCTGGGCGGGCGGTGCGGCTCCGATCCCCCCGCCCAGCCACCCCCACTCGGCGCCGGCGATCCCGACGACGAGCAGCGCGGGGGTCGCACCGAACGACACCACGTCAGTCACCGAGTCGAGCAGGGGGCCGACCTCGGTGCCGCCGAAGGTTCGGGCCGCGATCCCGTCGAGCGCGTCGGCGATGGCGGCCAGCAGGACGAGCCGGGCGGCGAGGCGGGGGTCCGAGAGCGCGACGACGCCGGCGGCGAACCCGACGACGGCGTTGCCGAGCGTGATGGCGTCGGCGACGCCGAGGCGCTCGCGCACGCGCAGCCCCTCGTTCATACCAGTCCGGTCGGTGAGCGGGTACATCAATCACGGGGAAGCGCGGTCGTCGTCGCGCTCCCGGGAGCCACCGGTGGAGCGCCGGTCGGCCGTCGGAAAGCCAGAAGGCATTTGTGACGCTCGGGCAGACACGTAGAGCAAGGCAACCACATGACACCCGTCGAGGCCCTGGCCTGCGAACGATGCGGGCGCCGGTACGCGCCCGCCGACGTCGAGTACACCTGCCCCGAACACGACGGCGTGGGCGGCATCCTCGACGTACGCTACGATTACGACGCCGTCAGCGACGAACTCGCCGGCGTCCTCGACGGACCCACCGGGGACCTGTGGACCTACGAACCGCTGTTGCCCGTCGACGGCGATCCCGTGAGATTGGGCGCCGGCGGCACCGACCTCCTCGACGCGCCCGCGCTCGGCGACGCGCTGGGCGTCGATGCCCTCGTGAAGAACGAGACGACCAACCCCACGGGCTCGAACAAGGACCGCGGCAGCGCCGTCGCCGTCTCGCGGGCGCGCCAGCAGGGCCACGACACGGTCGCCTGCGCCTCGACCGGCAACGCCGCCGCGTCGCTCGCCGGCTACGCCGCCCGCGCCGATCTGGACTGCCGCATCTTCGTTCCCGCCGACCTCCCCGAAGCCAAGGCCGTCCAGCCGCGTCTCTACGGCGCGACCGTGCTGGGCGTGGACGGCACCTACGCCGACGCCTACGAGCTCTGCCGGGAAGTCTCGGCCGAGCGGGGCTGGTACAACCGCAACGCCGCGATGAACCCCTACGCCGTCGAGGGCAAGCGCACGCTCGGGTTCGAACTCGCCGAGGAGGCCCCCGACGCCGACTGGGTCGCGATGCCGATGGGCAACGGCTGCTCGCTGGCCGGCGTCTGGAAGGGACTCCGGGAGTTCGAACGGCTCGGCGTCGTCGACGACACACCGAGACTGCTCGGCGTCCAGGCCGCCGGCGCGACCGCCATCTACGACCGCTTCGTCGCCGAATCGGACGACAGCGACGCCGCCGGGTCCCGGAGCGAGGAGAGGGGCGACGGCGAGGACACGACCGCCGACAGCATCGACGTGGGCGTCCCGCACAACGCGGGCAAGGCCTGCCGCGCGCTCGCCGAGAGCGGCGGCGACGCCGTCGTCGTCTCCGACGAAGCGATCCTCGACGCCCAGCGACTGCTCGGGGAGTGCGAGGGCGTCTTCGCCGAGCCCGCGAGCGCCGCGGCGGTCGCGGGGATCCACGCCGCGGTCGAGCGCGGCACTATCGCGCCCGGCGAGCGCGTCGTCACCGTTGCGACGGGGACGGGACTCAAGGACTCGGCCAGCGCCCGCGAGGCCGTCGACGACGTGATCTCGGTCGACGCCGCGGGACAGGGCCTGCCCGAGGACCTCTGAGCCGTTCCGCTCGCTCAGTTCTCGTCGACCTCGCCGAGCCGGAGCCGCGCGGCCGTCACGACGGTCCCGCTGACGAGGATGGCCAGTTGCCAGCCGTGGCGGACGACCGGGAACATCCGCTCGGGGTCCTCGACGGTGTCCGGGTCGGGGCCGCCGCCCTCCCCGCCCGGGTTGGGGTCGACGCCCGTCGAGATGTTGACCTCCTGGGAGGAGCCGCGGCTGCGCGGCCCGGTCTGCTCGGTCTCGGGGCTCAGGTCGACGTAGCTCTGGACGATCCCGCGCTGGTCGGACACCTCCAAGCGGCCGTCGAGGACGTAGAACTGGTCGTGAAGCGGCCACAGCGGGTTGACGCCGTGGTCGACGAAGTCGAGGCCGACGCCCGCGAAGGCGAGCGCGACGACGCTGACCCACGCGAGGCGAACCCCCTCCGGCCCCCAGCGCCCCCGGACGAACGAGCGGTCGCGCACGCGCAGGTCGACGTACAGCAGCGCGCTCGCGGCGATCGGGACGAGGTAGGTGTGCAGGAGCGTCCGGTGGCCGGCGACGAACACGAGGGCCAGAAACGAGTCCAGGTCCGGCGCGGCGACGACGGCGAGGACGACCAGCAGCGACCGACGGTCGAAGGCCGACCCCAGCAGCGCGGCGGCGATCGTCCCGCCGAAGGCGAGATGCACCAGCGTCGAAGGCATACCCGTGGCTGTGGGATGCAATGGCATAACCTTTCAGGGCGCCCCGGCGACCGCCGAAATCGAGCGGAGCGGACGCGCAGCGCCGCTCGTCGGCGGTATCGGCCGTTCCGCCGCTTCTATAACCCTCGGAGGAGAAGCCGGCGGCGATGACCGCCCTGGAGCCCTGGATCCGGTTGATCGCGGGCGTCGGCGTAGCGCAGGCGCACAGTTCGATGACCTCTCTCGAGGTCTGGGGCCGACTGATCGCAGGGGTCGGGTTGATCCTCGCCAACGGCTTCTTCGTCGCGATCGAGTTCGCGCTGACGCGGGCGCGACAGTTCACCGAGGAGGAGTTCGTGGACGGCAGCGCGGCGCTCGAACGGGCCTGGGAGATGACGAACAACCTGGAGATCTATCTGACGACCTGTCAGGTGGGAATCACCGCCTCCAGTATCGCGGTCGGGATCGTCGCCGAACCGGCGCTGGCGGCGATCTTCTTCCCGCTGTTCGAGGGGACGCGGCTGGCGACGGTCGGCGCCGGCGCCATCATCGCGTTCCTGATCATCAACCTCGTCCACCTCACCCACGGCGAGCAGACGCCGACGTACCTGGGCGTCGAGCGCTCGCGGATGGTCTGTCGGTACGGCGCGGGGCCGCTGTACTGGTTCAACTGGGCCATCTCGCCGCTGATCACCCTGGGCGACTGGATCGCCAAGGCGACGCTGGGGCTGTTCGGCATCGAGATGACCGGCGCGTGGCTCGAGACCGAGGAGGACGTCATCGAATCGCGCGCCGACCTGCGCAACAAGATGGGGTCGGTCCTCGACGAGGGCGACCTCTCCGAGGAGCGCCGCGACGAGGTGATGAACGCGCTCACCATCGGCGAGCGTCCCGTTCGCGAGGTGATGGTCGACGCCGAAAACGTCGTCGCGCTCTCGACGACGGCCGACGCCGAGGAGAACTTCCGCCGCATGGAGGCGAACCCCCACACGCGATACCCGCTGGTCGGCGGGGACCTCTCCGACTTCAAGGGGATCCTCTATCTCCCCGTGCTCGCGGGCCACCGCGAGGACCTCGCGAACGACGAGGCGATCGACTTCGAGAACCTGGCGGCGCCGCCGATGACGCTCTCGCCGGACGTGGACGTGAGCGACGCCATCGACCAGTTCCAGGCCGAGAACCAGGAACTCGCCCTCGTCATCGAGGACGGCGAGGTGGTCGGGATGGTCACCGTCACCGACCTGCTCGAATCGGTCACCGGCGACATCGAGGACCCGATCGACACCGGCGACGCGACGATCGACTGACTCCCCCGACCGCCGCCGTCACGTCTTGTGCGGTCCGCCGCCGTCAGACGTGCTGACCGACGATTTCTCGCAGCGCGCCCTCGTCCTGGACGCCGACGCGCCGTTCGGCCGGTTCGCCGTCGACGAACAGGAGCAGCGTGGGGACGCCCCGGACGCCGTACTCGCGGGCCAGCCCCTGGTGGGCGTCCACGTCGACTTTCGCGACGGTCGCGTCGGTCGTCTCGGCGATGTCCGCGACGATCGGTTCGAGCATCTTGCAGGGGCCACACCAGTCGGCGTAGAAGTCGACCAGCACGACGCCCTCGGACACGACGTCCTCGAAGTCGGCCTCGGTCTCGACGTGGACCGGCTCGTCGGGGGTGATCGCGTCCCCGTCGTCGGTCGCGGAATCGCCCTCGGTCCCGTCGTCCGAGAGCGTCGAACTCGCTCCCGCTTCGAGTCGTTCCCGTTTCCGCTCGCGGATCCGTTCGAGTTCCTCGTCGGTCGCGTCGTCGCTGGCTTCGCTCATCGCCGTTCCGTAGGGGTCGCTCCCGTTTAACCGCCACGGCGTCGCGTCCGTCGGACGCACGGACGACGCCCGACGGACGGAAATTCGGGGACCGCGTCAGACACAGAACAAGAATTTAAGACCCCGCCAGCCGAGTTACGGCATATGAATCCCGAGACGGCGCCACAGGAGATCACGACGCTCGTGGGGCGGGAAGTCTACACCAAAAACGGCGTGTTCGTCGGCGAGGTCGAGGACCTGCGGCTGGACCTGAACGTCGAGCAGGTGACCGGCCTCGCGCTCCACCAGATCAACACGGAGCTGTTCGGCCCGGACGTCTCCGGGTCCCGCGGCGTCATCGTCCCTTACCGCTGGGTGCAGGCCGTCGGCGACATCGTCATCGTCAACGACGTCGTCGAGCGCGTCCACAGCGACGAGAGCGACGAGGAAGAGGTCGCGGCCTGACTCAGTTCTCACTTCTGACGACCGTTCCCCGTCTCGCGCCATCGCCGCGCCAGAAGCGCGAGTCCGAACATGACCGACACCGCTTACAGCCCCCGCTCCGCGAGCGGCTTCTCGGTCAGCGACCACCTGATTCCGGCCGTATAGACGACCTCGACCCCCTCTTGCAAGAATTTTCGTCCGAAACGGGGATCGAAACGCGGCGGAACCGCGGGGCCGCTGTCTCAGAAGGCGTCGTCTTCGATCGAGATGTCGGCGTGGAGCGACTCCGTCAGCGCGGAGTGGACGTGGCAGATGTCCTCGCCGAGTTCGACGATCTCCTGGGCGTCCTCGCCGAGCGCGGCCTCGGTCTTGACGGTGAACGCGATGGCTTCGAGGTCGTCGTCCTCGTCGAGGTCGGCCTCGACTTCGACCTCCACGTGGCCGATGTCGTCGTAGCCGGTCTGGTCTGCGGCGACGCGCAGCGCCGGAATGTAACAGGAGGCGTAGTCGGCGGCGAGGACCTGGTTTGGCGACGGGCCGTCCTCCGAGAGCGCGTCGACGACCAGCGACCACTCGCCGTCGATCTCGCTTTCGGTCGTGTACCCTTCCTCACAGACGCTCGTGACTTCGATGTCGGACATACGCGAAGACGTTCGACCGCCCCCTTCTAAAAGGTGCCCAAGCGAGGCGAGCGGCTCCGAGACGGCCCGGGAACGGTATGGGCGAACGGCCGCGGGCGAGCGGCGACACGCGGCGACGCCGGAGCGTCAGTAGCCTTCCGTGAGGTCGAACGTCTCGTCGCCGTCGAGGACGTGTACCTCGGCGTCGCTCCCGCTGGCGGCCACCTCGTCGACGAAGTCCTGCGGGTCGATCTCGATCGGGGGGA